>NZ_MUNF01001066.1:400-622 GCF_002154555.1 Streptomyces murinus | reverse complement strand
GGTCGATGAACTGCCGGATGCCGCCGCGTGCGAGGGTGCGGACCGCGCGGATCAACGCCCCTCGATTGGTGTGGGCGATGGCGACCGACCCCGGCAGATTCACCTTGAAGTGGTCGCCGACCTCCCGGTCGACCGGGTAGTCGTCCTTGCCGCCGAGCAGATAGTCGTACACCCGGGCAATGCTCGGCGCCTGCCCGCCCTCGTCCGCCACCATGGCCAACT
>NZ_MUNF01001066.1:0-365 GCF_002154555.1 Streptomyces murinus | reverse complement strand
ACCCCCGTCCGAGGGCGGGGGACGCCCGCCGTATCGTTGCCTCGCATGTGGCCAGGAGAGCAGCCACCGGGGGGCGGACAGAACCCGCAGCAGCCCCCGGTCGAACATCAGCCGAACCCGTATCAGCAGGCCGGGTACCATCAGCCGAACCCCTACCAGCAGCCCCAACCCTGGAACGCGCCCACCCAGCCGGCCGGCGCGCCCGTGCCCCCGCCGACGGGCGGCGGTGGCGGCCGGGACCGTACCAAGCTCGTCGCGGTCATCGCCGCCGCGGCGGTCGTCGTCGCCGCGGGCGTCACCGGCTTCGTGCTGCTCGGCGGGGACAAGCACGACCGGGTGGACCCGGGCCCCACCCCGGCACCGAC
>NZ_MUNF01001065.1 GCF_002154555.1 Streptomyces murinus | reverse complement strand
TCACGGGAGTGCACGATCACCGGCCGGTAGCCGCGCTCGCTCAAGGCCTGCTGCGTGGTCACGTCCGGCGCGGGCCACACCAGCAGCCGGCGCGGGTTGTCCAGCGGCTCCGGGGGCAGCTCGTCGTCCATCGGCTGCGGCCGGGGGGTGTCCGCCACCTCGACGGCACCGCCGGGACCGTCCAGCGGCTCCGGCCCCTCGCCTCGCCGGACGCCTCCTGGCGCGCGGCCGGATCGGGCGGTGTCCCGAGCTTGCGGCGCCGTCCGGAACCACCCGGCGTGTGCGGCGGCGGGGTGGCCTGCGTGACCTGCCGCGCGAACGGCACGCCCTGCCCGAGCGTGCGCACGCTGATGGCCCGGCCCTGGGTGGAGTCGGGGTCGTACGCGGGCACGCCCCCGCCGGCCTCGGCGGGCAGCGGCAACGGCTGGGCGGCGCGCGGCGGCCGAGCGGCCGGAAGGGGAGTGCCGGCCGCGGGGGTCGACGGCGGTACGGGCGCCCCGGCGACCGGGCTCGCGGCCCTCGCGGCCCTCGGGGGTACGGCGGTACCGGCGGCCGGGGTGGCCTGAGCCGACGGGGGCGCCGGTGACGCCTGAGGTGCCTGTGCTGCCTGCTGTGCTTGCGGCGACGGCGGTACGGGGGTGCCGG
>NZ_MUNF01000107.1 GCF_002154555.1 Streptomyces murinus | reverse complement strand
CCGGCACCAAGGTCACCGTCGACCTCGACCTCGACGGTGTCGAGGGCCGTGACGGTGTCTACGGCAAGCAGCACAAGACGGTGTCCTTCACCATCGGCCGCAGCCAGGTCTCCGTCGTGGACGCGAGCAAGCACACGATGAAGGTCACCCGCGACGGCAAGGTGATCAAGACCCTCCCGGTGACCACCGGCAAGCCCGGCTACGACACCTGGAACGGCCAGATGGTCATCAGCGAGAAGCTGTCCGTGACCCGGATGAACGGCGAGACGGTCGGCTACGGCGGCGAGTACGACATCAAGGACGTCCCGCACGCCATGCGCCTGACCACCTCCGGCACCTTCGCGCACGGCAACTACTGGGGCGGCGGCGCCTTCGGCAACTTCAACGCCAGCCACGGCTGCATCGGTCTGCGCGATGTGAAGGGCGGCTACGACTCCTCGACGCCGGCCGCCTGGTTCTTCAACAACTCGATCCTGGGCGACGTGGTGGTCGTCAAGCACTCCCACGAGAAGACCGTGGACCCGGGCAACGGGCTCAACGGCTGGAACATGTCCTGGGCGGACTGGAAGAAGTAGGCCCTCGCGGTGTGCGGGCCCGGTGCTGTGACCTACGGCACCGGGCCCGCCGCCGTTAGTCGCCGTTAACCTGAGCCGTATGACCGTCACTCTTGATGTCGCCGAAGGCGTCGGCACCCTGCGTCTCGACCGCCCCCCGATGAACGCGCTGGACGTCGCCACCCAGGACCGGCTGAGGGAACTCGCCGAGGAGGCCACGCGCCGCGACGACGTGCGCGCCGTGGTGATCTACGGCGGGGAGCGGGTGTTCGCGGCGGGTGCGGACATCAAGGAGATGCAGAACATGGACCACACCGCGATGGTCCTGCGCTCCCGCGGCCTCCAGGACGCCTTCACCGCCGTGGCCCGCATCCCCAAGCCCGTCGTCGCCGCCATTACCGGCTACGCCCTCGGCGGCGGCTGCGAACTCGCCCTGTGCGCCGACTACCGCATCGCCGCCGACAACGCCAAGCTCGGCCAGCCGGAGATCCTGCTCGGCCTGATCCCGGGCGCCGGCGGCACCCAGCGCCTGCCCCGACTGGTCGGCCCCTCCAAGGCCAAGGACCTCATCTTCACCGGCCGGATGGTCAAGGCCGACGAGGCGCTCGCGATCGGCCTGGTGGACCGGGTCGTCCCGGCCGCCGAGGTGTACGAGCAGGCGCACACGTGGGCCGCGAAACTCGCCCAGGGCCCGGCCGTCGCGCTGCGCGCCGCCAAGGAGGCCGTCGACGTCGGCCTGGAGACCGACATCGACACCGGGCTCGCCGTCGAACGCAACTGGTTCGCGGGCCTGTTCGCCACCGAGGACCGCGAGCGCGGCATGCGCAGCTTCGTGGAGGAAGGGCCCGGAAAGGCCAAGTTCCTCTAGACGGCACGTGGTTGGCGGAGGATTCCCCGGAGTTCCTTTAAAACGCAACTGAACTCCCTTGAGTCCACCAGTAGTTGACGTGTCGTCTCATACGGGTCCCTCGATGGGGCGGATTATGGGAGCCTTAAAGCACCCTTAAGTCTGTCTGGTCGAGGGAGCCCCGCGATTGCCCGGAACTGAGTCGTCCTCGCAGCTCAGCGGGGGTGTACCGGCCAGCGACATGCCATCGGCATATGCCGATCGTCCGGTGCACAGCGGGGGCGTACGGGGGGCGTATTCCTCCGGAACGGCCCCCAAGACGCCGTGCGACGGCCATCATGGGGGCATGGCGGGGCTGGAGGGCATCGAACAGCCGCGGGGACACAGCCGCGCTTCCGCGGGGCGCTGGTCGCCCACGGTCGAGGACGAACAGGCGCTCAAAGCGCTCGAACTGTTCGGCAATCCGACGGAGCGTGAGGTGCAGCTGCCCTCCCGCCCGGAATCCGCCGCCACCGCCCGTCGCCTCGCCCAGGTCGTGGTCCTGCGCACCTGGCGGCTCACCCCCAAGCTGGCCGAGGATACGGTCCTGCTGGTGTCCGAACTGGTCGGCAACGCGGTACGGCACACCGGCGCCCGCGTCTTCGGACTGCGCATGCGCTGCCGCCCCGGCTGGATGCGCGTCGAGGTGCGCGACCCCTCCCGGGGGCTGCCCTGTCTGATGCCGGTCCAGGAGCTGGACATCAGCGGCCGGGGCCTGTTCCTGGTCGACAAGCTCTCCGACCGCTGGGGCGTCGATCTGCTGCCGCGCGGCAAGACGACCTGGTTCGAGATGCGGGTGAACGAACGGTAGCGGCGGGGCGCGGCACGCCTCCTGGCGCCAAGTCGGACAAAACGCGCTTTTCTTACCTTTCATCCCTTAAATGGCGCGGGTGACCACCACCAACCGCCGTGACGCGCTGCGCGCGGGCGCCGGACTCGTCGCGGGCGGCGCGCTCGCCGCCGGCTGCGGCACGGGCCCGACGACCGCCGCCGCGAAGTCCACCGCCGAGCGGACCACCCCCGAGTCCGCCGTGAACTCTCCGCAGACCCCGAAGTCCCCGAGGCCCCCGT
>NZ_MUNF01001064.1 GCF_002154555.1 Streptomyces murinus | reverse complement strand
CCCTCAGGGCGACGTTCCGTCATGTCTGCAAGCCACTTCACTCCCGGAAGGGACTCGCCTCGTGCCTCTTTCGTCCCACCGCCACCGCCGGTCGCGCGCGCCCCTGGCCATGGCACTGGCGGCCGCCCTGGCCGTGGTGGGCGCCCTCGTGGCCGTCGACTCGGGCCCGGCCAGTGCCGCGACCGCGGGCGCCCTCACCAGCCTCGGCAACGGCAAGTGCCTCGACGTCACCGACGGGTCGACCGCCGACGGCACCCCGGCCCAGATGTGGTCGTGCGCACCGGGCCCCAACCAGAGCTGGACGCTGAACGGCGACGGTTCCCTGACCGCGCTGGGCAAGTGCCTGGACCTGGTGAACAACGGCACGACCAACGGCACCGCGGTGCACCTGTGGACCTGCTACAGCACCGTGGCCACCCAGAAGTGGCAGCTCACCGCGGCCGGCGACCTGGTCAACACGGCCGCCGGCAGGTGCCTGGACATCAAGGACGGCAACAACGCCGACGGCGCGCGCCTCCAGATCTGGGACTGCGCCGGCACCGGCAACCAGAAGTGGAGCTACGCGGGCTCCTCGACCCCGACGCCCCCCACCACACCGC
>NZ_MUNF01001063.1 GCF_002154555.1 Streptomyces murinus | reverse complement strand
GCGCCGTGGCCGAGTTCCCCGGTCGGTCGGGGAACTCGGCCACGGCGCCCTGTTGGTGTGCCGGGTGCGGGTGGCTCAGCGGCCGGTGCCGCCGTCGGCGTTGGGTCCCGCGTAGTCCTCGCCGTAGGCGCCCTTGGCGGGGCGGCGGCGGCGCATGGGCGGCTCGACGCCGTCGGCGAGGCGGCGGGCGGTGAGCAGGAAGCCGGTGTGGCCGATCATGCGGTGGTCGGGGCGGACGGCGAGGCCCTCGATGTGCCAGTTGCGGATCATGGTCTCCCAGGCGGTCGGCTCGTTGAAGCAGCCGATCTCGCGGATGGATTCCACGGTGCGCGCGAGCTGGGTGGTGGTGGCCACGTAGCAGCACACGATGCCGCCGGGGACGAGTGCCTTGGAGACGGCTTCCAGGCATTCCCAGGGGGCGAGCATGTCGAGGATGACGCGGTCGACGTCGGTGTCGGACAGGTTGTCCTGGAGGTCGCCGACGGTGAGCTGCCAGGCGGGGTGGGGGCCGCCGAAGTAGCGCTCGACGTTCTGCCGTGCGATGTCGGCGAAGTCGTCGCGGCGCTCGTAGGAGTGCAGCATGCCCTGGTCGCCGATGGCTCGCAGCAGGAAGCTGCTGAGGGAGCCGGAGCCGACGCCGGCCTCCACGACGCGGGCGCCGGGGAAGATGTCGGCGAAGGCGAGGATCTGCCCTGCGTCCTTCGGGTAGACGACGGCTGCCCCGCGGGGCATGGACAG
>NZ_MUNF01001062.1 GCF_002154555.1 Streptomyces murinus | reverse complement strand
GGGCCCGCCCGCGCACCCGGCCACGGCACCATCGAGGGGACGGCACACCCCGGGGGTGAACACCCCGCTGCCCGAAGGAGAGATCGCTGCCGACGACGCCCCACGGCTTCCCCCACCGTGAACTGGGCGCCTTCCTGCGCTCGCGCCGCGAACGGCTCGCCCCGCACACCGTCGGCCTGCCCGCCGCCCCCGGCCGCCGCACACCGGGCCTGCGCAGAGCCGAAGTCGCCGAACGCGCCGGCATCAGCCTCTCCTGGTACACCTGGCTGGAACAGGGCCGCGTGCGCACCTCCCCGCAGGTACTGCGCGCCGTGGCCCGGGCCTTGCGCCTGGACGAGGCGGAGACCGCGCACGTCCTGTCGTTCACCGCCGAGGACAGGCCCCCCGCGGACCCTCCCACCTTCGTCTCCCGGAACCTGCTCACCCTCGTCCAGAGCATGGCACCCCACCCCGCCGTGGTCCTGGACCCGCACTGGGACCTGCTGGCGTGGAACACCTCCTACGCCGCCCTGCTGACCGACCCCGCGCGCCTGCACCCCAAGGAACGCAACCTGCTGTGGCTGGTGTTCTGCTGGCCGCCGGCCCGTACCCTCCTCGCCGACTGGCCGCGCGAAGCCCGCGCCCTGCTCGGCCAGTTCCGCTCCCGGGCCGCCCGCCGCCCGGACGACCCCCGCTTCACCGAACTCCTCGGCCGGCTCCTGACCGACCCCGACGCGGCCCGCTGGTACGCCGACCGCGAGACCACCGCCTTCCAGCCCTCCGTACGCCGCTTCCACCACCCGGCGGCGGGCGAACTGCGCCTGCGCTACGTCAAACTGGCCGCCGTCGACGAACCCGGCCACCACCTGCTGACCTACCTCCCCGACGACCCCGCCTCCCACGACGCCCTGCGCCACCTGGAGAAGACCGCCCCGAGTCCCTGACCCAGGACCGCGCGACCGGGACCCCGCGGCACC
>NZ_MUNF01001061.1 GCF_002154555.1 Streptomyces murinus | reverse complement strand
GGACCATCGTCGGTCCCGGCACCGGTGTCGGCAACTTCGGGAACGGCAATGTCGGAATCGGTGCCGGGACCGACGATGGTCCCCGAGCCGGTGCCCGTGCCTCCCGTGGTGCCGCCCCCGTTGCCCATGCCGTCCGCGACGGCCACGGGGGCGGCGAGCCCGAGCACGGCCACCGCGGTGCACGCGGCCGCCAGGGCGCGTTGGTTTCGCATGTGATCCTCCGCGGAAGGCACCCCGGGGCCCGTCCCCGGTCGATCGGCGAGAAAGCACCTCCCAGCTAAGACCCTCGGGTGAACGGAACACGCCCGCATGTCGAGAATGCTCCGTCCTGGTGATCCGACACTCCGCACGACAACCTGACAATCGGATATAGCCGCAGGTCACGGACCGTCAGAAAATTCCTGGGAACGGCAACTCGGATGGCGCACCGCGAGGGTGACGGGCCACCCGTTCGCCACTCGGCCCGTCGCCGGGTGCCCGTGCGGGACTTAGCTTTTCCCCATGCGCAACGCAGGGGACGACCGACGCTTCGAGACGGGACGGCGCATGACCGCGCCCCGGCTGTACCAGCCGCCCCGGCTCGCCGAGGAGGACGAGGACGACGCCGTACGGCGCCGGCGGCGCGCCCCGTGGGGTGTGATGGCGCTGCTGCTGCTCTCCGGTCTGGCACTCCTCCGCAACGGCTCGGGCGAGTTCGACGTCGGCCCGCCGCAGCCCGCCTCGGCGGCGGCCCCGGACACCCGCGCCCCGCAGAGCCCGCCGCCCACCGGACCCGTACCGCTGACGTTCTCCGCGGCGGACCGGGTGCGGATCCCGGCGATCCATGTGGACGCGCCGGTCACCCCCGTGGGCCTGGACCCGACCGGCGCGGTGAGCGCGCCGCCGCCCGAGGACCCCGATCTGGCGGGCTGGTTCACCGGCGCGGTCTCCCCCGGTGAGAAGGGCACCTCGGTCATCGTCGGCCATGTCGACAACCAGCAGGGCCCCGCCGTGTTCTACGGACTCGGGGCCCTGAAGAAGGGGAACCGCGTCGAGGTCCTGCGCAAGGACGGCAGGACGGCGGTGTTCGAGATCTACGGCGTCGAGGTCTTCTCCAAGGCCGGTTTCCCCGGCGACCGGGTGTACGGCTCGAAGGGCACCCCGGAGCTGCGGGTCATCACCTGCGGCGGTGGTTTCTCCAAGCAGAACGGCTACGACGGCAATGTCGTCGTCTTCGCCCGCCTGGTCGCGGTCACCTGAACCACCGCGGCCCGGCGGGCGGTTGGGCCGGGATCAGACGCGCCGGTTCGGCACCGTGAGGTGGTATCCGCTGTCGAGCAGATAGGGCAGCCACTCCTGGATGGCCTCCACGGTCTGCGAACGGTCACCCCCGGCGTCGTGCGAGAGGATCACCACTCCCGGCGCGGCGCCGCTCTCCACCCGGTCGATGATGACGTCGGTGCCGGGCGTGTCCCAGTCGGTGGTGTCGATCGTCCAGGCCATCGGCTCCATGCCCATCTCGGCGCCGAGCTGGAAGGTGGCCTTGTTCCAGGCGCCGTAGGGGGCGCGGAACCATTGCGGGAGGTCGCCGTAGAACTTCTCGATGATGTGACTGGTGCGTTCCATCTCGGACTTGATCTCGGAGCGGTCGAGGGTGGTCAGCAGGGGATGCGTCCAGGTGTGGTTGCCGACGACATGGCCGTCCTCCGCCATCCGGGCCACCAGGTGCGGGTTGACCTCGACGCACTCTCCGCACAGGAAGAACATCGCCCGTACGCCGTGCTTGGCGAGGGTGTCCAGGATGTGCGGGGTGTAATCGGGATTGGGGCCGTCGTCGAAGGTGAGCATCATCTGCCGGCCGTGCTCGGGGATCCGGAAGATGGGTTCGGTGCGCACCTTGAGCTTGCGCGGCGCGGAGTGCGGCGGGGCGCCTCCGGTGAGCGGCTGGAGCCGGAAGGCGGAGGACTTCAGGGGTGCCTGGCGGGCCTGGGGGCCGGGGACGGGCGCGGGGGCGGTGGGC
>NZ_MUNF01001060.1 GCF_002154555.1 Streptomyces murinus | reverse complement strand
CCGCCCCTACTGGGACGCCGGACCCGCCTACGGCCCCTGGGTCCGGCGTCCCAGTAGGGGCGGCGGCCGTGCTCGGTGTCGACCTCGCGGATCACGGGATCGCGGCCGTCGGCGAGACGGGTGGCGTCGGCGGCGCAGACCGGCACCTCGCGCGGGGCGCCACTGGGCGGGCTCCAGGCGGCGTCGGCGACCGAGGGGCCGTGGCGGGGGTCGAAGAAGCAGGGCGGGCGGCGCTCGGGCAGCGGGCGGCCCGCGCGGCGCGCGGCCAGCTGGGTGAGGGAGAAGCGGCCGTCCTCCAGCGCCTCGGTGACCGGCCGGACGTCCTCCGGCCTGCCCGCCTCGGCCATCCGCTGCTTCGCGCTCTCGTAGGCGTCCAGGGCGCGCTCGTAGTCACCGCGCATCGCGTCGTCCGCGCCGGGTTCGGCCGGGTGGAAGTCGAGGCGGTCGAGTTCCTCGCCGAACGCGGTGATGTCCTCGTCCACCACCACCCGCAGCTGCTCCAGGGCGGCCCGCTGCTCCCGCTCGCGCCGTCGCCGGCTCCGCCGTACCAGCGTGTACGCGCCCGCGGCGCCCGCCACCAGTACCGCGGCGACCGCGATCAGGCCGGTGCCGGAGCCGGCCCCGCTGCCGGCGGCGTGCCAGCTGCGGGGCGCGCGGCCGCCCATGTTGGCCAGCGCGCGGTCGGTGAAGTCGGTGAGCTGGGCCTTGGTGTCCTCGCCGTGGACGCTGGTCACCAGGTTCTGCCGGGCGGTCGGCGACATCACGGAGGCGTCGGCGCGGGCGTCGAAGCGGTCGCCGAGCCGGATGCCGTACAGACCGGTGATGCCGGTGGCGGCGCGCAGGTCGGGGAACAGGTTCGTGGTGGGGTAGCCGGCCGGGAGGACGGCGATGAACAGCGGTTTGTTCGCGTCCTTGATCCGTTTCGCCAGCGCGTCGGCGTCCGCGCGGGACAGCTGGGCGGAGGCGGCCGGGTCGACGTAGACCGGGCCGGAGCGCAGGGCGCGGGCGATGGTGGAGACGCCGGTGTCCGCGCTCGCCCCGGGGGCGAGC
>NZ_MUNF01001059.1 GCF_002154555.1 Streptomyces murinus | reverse complement strand
GTACGACAACCGGTCGTGGTGCACCCGCAGTTCACCGAGCCGGAGGCGGCGCTGCGGGACGCCGGGCACACGGTGGAGCGGGTGCTGCTGCGGCCCGAGGACGGCTTCCGGCTGGATGCCGCGCTGGTGCCGGAGCGGGCCGATCTGGTGGTGATCGGCAATCCGACGAACCCGACGTCGGTCCTGCACCCGGCCTCGGCGCTCGCCGCACTCGCCCGGCCCGGGCGGGTGCTGGTGGTCGACGAGGCGTTCATGGACGCGGTGCCGGGCGAGCGGGAGGCGCTGGCCGGGCGGACGGACGTCCCCGGCCTCGTGGTGCTGCGCAGCCTCACCAAGACCTGGGGCCTCGCGGGTCTGCGGATCGGCTATGCGCTGGCCGAGCCCGAGATCATCGCCGAGCTGGAGCGGGCCCAGCCGCTGTGGCCGGTGTCCACTCCGGCGCTGGCCGCCGCCGAGGCATGTGTGTCGCCCCGCGCCCTGGCGGAGGCGGGCCACGCGGCGCATCGCATCGCCGGTGACCGGGCGCACCTGGTCGCGGGCCTGTCCGCGCTCGCCTCCCGCGGGGTGCGGGTCGCGGGACCGGCCGAGGGCTCCTTCGTCCTGGTCGCCGTCCCGGAGGCGGCCACCGTACGACAGCGACTGCGCGCCCTCGGCTACGCCGTGCGCCGCGGGGACACGTTCCCCGGACTCGGCACCGACTGGATACGCCTCGCCGTCCGCGACCGGCCCACGACGGACGCCTTCCTGACCGCGCTGGCGACCGCCCTGAGCTGACGGAACCCACCCGCCC
>NZ_MUNF01001058.1 GCF_002154555.1 Streptomyces murinus | reverse complement strand
CCGCCGCCCCCACCCCGAGCCCCCTGAGATACGCGCTGAGCACCCGGTTCAGTCGAGGTTCCACCTCCACCACCGCGTGGCCGAGCCGGGGATCGCTCATGTACAGCTCGCGCAGGCGTGGGCCGGGTGTGGCCATCTGCCACAGGGCACCGGCGAGGCTGGTCGCGGTGGCGATCATGTCGACGCTCTGCGACTCGTCGAGGCCGAGCAGCCGACGCAGTTCGCCGCCGATCAGTTCGACCTCCTTCAGGGTGACGAGCTTGAAGGAGCGCACCGACTCGATCGACACGTTCCGCTCCAGGTTCAGCGGCGCCTGTGCGAGCAGGTCGCAGAACATGGGCCGTGCCGCCAGCGTGCCCGCGAAGACGGCCGCGACCTCGGCGGACGTCGCCTCGGAGCGTCGCCCCAGGTCGGCGCGGAGCTCGGCGGACCACTCCCGCCAGCCCTCGGCGGTCAGCGCGAGGAAGATCTGCTCCCGTGTCTCGAAATAGCGCAGCAGCGCGGACTTGTGCATGCCCACGGCCGCGGCGATGTCCGTGAGGGTGACGTCCCGCACCCCCCGCACCCGGCCGAGCGTCCGGGCGGCGTCCAGGATCGCCGCTTCCCGTGCCTGTTTGGCCTCGGCACTGCGCGCACGCTGAAAGGCAGGCTCACTCATGCAGGACATCATAGGAAGCGTTAAGGCAACAGTGTTGCGCTAATAAGAGAACGGTGTTTCACTAACGGTATGAGTACACAGGATCCCCAGGTCTGGTTCATCACCGGTTCGTCGCGCGGCTTCGGCCGCGCCCTGGTCGACGCCGTGCTGGCGGCCGGCGATCTGGTCGTCGCCACCGCCCGCCGCCCCGAGGCCCTCGCCGCCGACCTCGCCGA
>NZ_MUNF01001057.1 GCF_002154555.1 Streptomyces murinus | reverse complement strand
GGCGACCACCTCGGCGAGCGCCGCCTCGTCGGCGACCACGGGCGGAATGCCCTCGCGGGGTTCGAGAAGGGGTGTCGGCGCCTCCGTCACAGAAGATCCGGCGTCGTCGGGAGACGTGTCTCCATTGCTGCGCCGGGTGCTGTCTGCTGCGGTGTCTTGGGCGTCGGTCACCTGTCAAGGGTATCCATGCGTGGACAGCACCCGTCGCCGGAACGTTCCGTCGACGGGCACCGAGGGGTCGTAAACCAGTCAGCCCGGTGAAATCGCCGGTTCAGAGGAGTGAAACGGCCGTTCTCCGGAAGGGGTCGGTGGGGAGGGGAGTGGCGGACGGGTCAGTGGATGATTCCGGTGCGCAGGGCGACGGCGACCATGCCGGCCCGGTCGCCGGTGCCCAGCTTGCGGGCGATGCGGGCGAGGTGGCTCTTCACGGTGAGGGCGGACAGGCCCATGGACACGCCGATCGCCTTGTTCGACTGGCCCTCGGCGACCAGGCGCAGCACCTCGACCTCGCGTCCGGACAGTTCGCGGTAGCC
>NZ_MUNF01001056.1 GCF_002154555.1 Streptomyces murinus | reverse complement strand
TGGGGTCGAGGGCGTCGCGCAGGCCGTCGCCGATGAAGGTCATCGACACGGTGAGCAGCACGACCAGTCCGGCGGGGAAGGCGAAGAGCCAGGGGGCGCTGGTGATGGTGCTCGCGCCGTCCGCGAGCATCGTGCCGAGCGAGACATCCGGGGTCTGGACGCCGAATCCCAGGAACGAGAGGGCGGTTTCGCTGAGCACGGTGGCCACGACACCGAGCGTCAGATTGACGATCAGCAGGGAGCCCAGGTTGGGGATGATGTGGCGCAGGATGATCCGCAGCGGTCCGACGCCCATGAACTCGGCCGCCTTCACATAGTCCCGTTCGCGCAGTGAGGTCGAGACCGACCAGATCACCCGCGCGGTGGACATCCAGCCGAACACGGTCAGCACGACGATCAGGACCCGCCAGTCGCCGGCCAGCCGGTGGGAGACCAGGGCGAGGATGAGGAACGAGGGGACGATCAGGAGGAAGTGGATGACGGCGAGGGTCACCCGCTCCACGCGGCCCCCGAAGTAGGCGGCGCCGGAGCCGATGATCGCGGCGAGGACGATGGTCAGTGCCGACACGCTCACGGCGATCGTCAGGGAGCGCTGGAGCCCGTGCACGGCGCAGGCGTAGATGTCGTTGCCGCCCTGGTTGGTGCCGAACCAGTGCAGGCCGCTCGGGGGCTGGGTGAGGGCGGTGAAGTCGGTGTCGGTGTACGTGTAGGAGGTGAGCCGGCCGCCGAGGGCCGCGAACAGCACCAGCAGGACGAGGATCACCACTCCGGCGACGGCGAGGCGGTTGCGCAGGAAGCGCCGCAGATAGAGCCGGCCGAGACCGAGGTTCGGCTGCTTCCGCGCGGTGGCCGC
>NZ_MUNF01001055.1 GCF_002154555.1 Streptomyces murinus | reverse complement strand
GCCCCGGCACCGGTGCCTCGCGCACGGTGGACACGGCAGGGCGGACATGGCCCTGCCGGAGGCGCCGTGCCCTGACCGGTGACACGGTTGCCCCGGGCGACGACGATCGCGCCGGGCCGACCGCCCGTCAAGGTGTCGCGCAAACTCTTTCCGGAACTTGCGGAAAGCCCATTCAGTACCGCTCCGCCTTCGCCACCTCCGGCTTCAGGATCGGCTGCGGCGGCTGGTGGCTGATGGCGTAGGGGTGGACCGTCTGTCCGGGACGGACGTTCTCCGCGCCGACGTAGCGGGTCTCCACGACCTTGCCGTTCGGGTCGCGGAAGTCGACCTGCACAGCGAAGTTGGCCGTCTTGTCCGTGGAGTTGTGGATGTTGACGTGGGCGGCCTGGAGGTCGTTCACCTGGGCGCGGGGGATGCCGCTCAGCGAGACGTCGGAGGCGGCGTTGCCCCGGCCCTGGACGTTCGCCAGCCGCTTGTGGGCCTCCTGGTTCGCCCGTTCGGCCGCCGCCGAGACCGAGGCCTCGAACTCGTCGGCCCGCGCGGAGGCGGAGGAGGCCGCGGCGGAGGCGGAGGCGCGGGCCGAGGCGACGGCGGAGGAGGCGGCGCTGTGCGCGGTGCTGCTGTTCACGATGACCAGCCGGGTGATCAGACCGCAGTACAGGGTCTGGCTGATCGGGCTCGCCGCGGTGTGCCTGGTCTCGCGG
>NZ_MUNF01000106.1 GCF_002154555.1 Streptomyces murinus | reverse complement strand
CACCCCGTCCTTCCCCACCCCGAATCTCTCCCGCACGAAGCCCAGTTCCTCGCGGCTCGTCCGTACGCAGTCGTCGGCCAGCACCAGTGCGATCCGGGCCTGGCGTTCGGCGTCGGCGACCGTGGGGGGTGCCGGACGCCCCGGCAGGGTCGTCCCCGGTGTCGTACGAGTCCGGGTGCGGCGGACCCGGCGCAGGTAGCCGTAGGCCGCCAGTACCGCCGCCGCGGCCACGGCGATGAGCGGGAGCACGTAGTCCGCAGCGGAGGTGCCGCCCTGCCCCGGCGCCGCCGCGTCGGCCAGCGTTCCGGGGGAGGTGGCGGGAACCGGACGGCGCGTGGCCGCCGTCATCAACGGCAACATCAGCCACCCGGCTCCCACCAGGGCACCCAGCACGGCATGCGTCACCCGCACCCGTATGTGCGCCTTGGCACGCCGGGAGCGGCCCCGGAACAGGGAGGACGTCACATTTCGGAGCGTATGGGGGAGTGGACCGCACCGCGAGCGGGGCGGATACGGGTGGGGGACCAGGCGGACAGGGGGACGGAATGGACGCGGAAACCGGGCCGGTGAAGAGACCGGAGAAGGGGCCGGGGACGGATTCGGGAACGGAGCCCTCGGGCGCCGAACCGACCCCGACAGCGGAGACCTCTCCCGAAAAGGGCACCGTCATCGATCCCCGCGCCTCCCGCCGCCCTCACCATGCCGTCCGCCGCACCCTCACCGCCCTCTCCCTCGTCCTTCTCCTCCTCGTCCTCGCCCTCCTCACCGCCGAAGGCGCCCTCCGCGTCAACTACTCCGGTGAGCCCGCACCCGGCACCCGTACCCGTGGCCAGGACGCGCTCTGGCTCGGGCACGCCTGGGTGGACGGGCGGAAGAGCGAGGCGGATGTCAGGGAACTGGCGGGCCGGTTGCGGGGGACCGGGGTCAGGGATCTGTATGTGCACTCCGGGCCGCTGGAGGACGACGGGACGTTGCCCGACGCGGACTATCCCAAGGCGCGCTGGCTGATCGGCGCCCTGCACCGGGAGCTGCCCGAGGTCCGGGTGCAGGCCTGGCTCGGGGACGTGGTCGCCAGCGAGGGGCCCGAGGGGCTGCGCCTGGAGCGCCCGGCGACCCGCTCCGCGATCCTCGACTCCACCCGGCGGATCCTCGCCGCCGGCTTCCAGGGCGCCCACTTCGACCTGGAGCCCCTGCACTCCGGCGACCGCGACTACCTGACCCTCCTCGACGACCTGCACACCCTCACCCGCGCCCACCACGCGCTGCTCTCCGTCGCCGCCCACCAGATCGACCCCCTGCCGGGCTTCCACTCCTTCTGGGGCGCGACCACCGGGCACCCCAAGTGGTGGTCGCAGGCGTACTTCGGGCAGGTGGCCCGCCGGGTGGACCAGATCGCCGTGATGTCGTACGACACCATGCAGCCGCTGCCGAGCCTGTACGGCGGTTACGTGGCCCAGCAGACCAGCCTCGCCCTGGAGGTGACACCCGGGTCCACCCAGCTCCTGATGGGTCTGCCCTTCTACCACGAGAACCGGTTCGGGCACTGGGCCCGCGGGGAGACCGTCCCGGCCGCGGTACGGGGCGTACGCCTCGGACTGTCCCGTACCGACGCCGGCCGCGCCCGCTTCGGCGTCGCCCTGTACGTGGACTTCGCCGCGACGGACGCGGACTGGCGGGCCTACCGCGAGGGGTGGGTGGAGTGAGGGGCGACGGTCAGGAGGGGCGCCTTCTGATCTTCGAGCCCAGCCACACCAGCGGGTCGTACTTGCGGTCGACGGCCCGTTCCTTCAGCGGGATCAGGGCGTTGTCCGTGATCCGGATGCCCTCCGGGCAGACCTCGGTACAGCACTTGGTGATGTTGCAGTAGCCGAGCCCGTGTTCCTCCTGCGCGGTGCGCCTGCGGTCGAGGCCGGACCGCTCGGCCGCGTCCAGCGGGTGCATGTCCAGTTCCGCGACCCGCATCAGGAAGCGCGGGCCCGCGAACGCCCGCTTGTTCTCCTCGTGGTCGCGCACCGCGTGGCAGGTGTCCTGGCACAGGAAGCACTCGATGCACTTGCGGAACTCCTGCGAGCGGTCCACGTCCTCCTGGAACATCCGGTACTCGCCGGGCGCCAGCTCCGCGGGCGGTACGAACGCCGGAATCCCGCGCGCCTTCTCGTAGTTGAAGCTCACGTCCGTCACCAGGTCGCGGATCACCGGGAAGGCGCGCAGCGGGGTGATCGTGACGGTCTCCGCGGGGTCGAAGACCGACATCCGGGTCATGCACATCAGCCGGGGGCGGCCGTTGATCTCCGCCGAGCACGAACCGCACTTGCCCGCCTTGCAGTTCCAGCGCACCGCGAGATCCGGTGCCTGGGTCGCCTGGAGCCGGTGGACGATGTCGAGGACCACCTCGCCCTCGTTGACCTCGACCGTGAAGTCCCGCAGTTCGCCGCCCTGTTCGTCGCCCCGCCACACCCTGAAGCGGGCCTCGTGGCCGCTCATCCGGACAGCCCCCCTTCCAGTTCCTCGTCGGTGAGGTACTTGGCCAACTCCTCCTTGTCGAACAGGCCGAGCAGATCGGGGCGGATCGGGGGAGTGGTCTCACGGGTCAGCCGGATCCGTCCGACGGCCGGATCGGCCAGCGTGCAGAGCAGGTTGACGTTGCGCCACTCCCGCTCCATCGCCGGGCAGTCCTCCCGCGTATGGCCGCCGCGCGACTCCGTGCGCTCCCGCGCCGCCCGTGCCACGCACTCGCTGACCAGCAGCATGTTCCGCAGGTCCAGGGCGAGATGCCAGCCGGGATTGAACTGCCGGTGCCCCTCGACGCCCACCCGGCCCGCGCGCTCGCGCAGCTCCGCGAGCCTGCTCAGCGCCTGCTCCATCTCGGCCGCCCGGCGGATGATGCCGACCAGGTCGTTCATGGTCTGCTGGAGTTCCTGGTGCAGGGTGTACGGGTTCTCCGGGCCGCCACCGCCAGCCCCGGTGGTCCCGGCCACCCCGCCTTCCGCCCCGAGGGCGAACGGGCGCAGCGCCTCCGCCGAGGCCGCGCCGATCTGGTCGTCGTCCACGGGTGGCCGCTCCCGGGCGAGGGAGTGCGCGTACTCGGCCGCGTGCCATCCCGCGCGGCGCCCGAACACCAGCAGGTCGGAGAGGGAGTTGCCGCCGAGCCGGTTGGAGCCGTGCATGCCGCCCGCCACCTCGCCGGCCGCGTACAGCCCCGGCACCCCGCGGGCCGCCGCCGTGTCGGAGTCGACGGCGATGCCGCCCATCACGTAGTGGCAGGTCGGCCCGACCTCCATCGGCTCGGCCGTGATGTCGACGTCCGCCAGCTCCTTGAACTGGTGGTACATGGACGGCAGCCGGCGCCGGATCACCTCCGCCGGTATCCGCGTGGAGACGTCCAGGAAGACGCCGCCGTGCGGGGAGCCGCGGCCCGCCTTCACCTCGGCGTTGATGGCGCGGGCGACCTCGTCGCGGGGGAGCAGTTCGGGCGGGCGGCGGTGGTGTTCGGGATCGTCGTACCAGCCGTCGGCCTCCTGCTCCGACTCGGCGTACTTCTCCTTGAACACGTCCGGCACGTAGTCGAACATGAACCGCCTGCCCTCGCAGTCGCGCAGCACCCCGCCGTCGCCGCGCACCGACTCGGTGACGAGGATGCCCTTGACCGAGGGCGGCCAGACCATGCCCGTCGGATGGAACTGCACGAACTCCATGTTCAGCAGCGGCGCCCCGGCGAGCAGGGCCAGCGCGTGGCCGTCGCCGGTGTACTCCCAGGAGTTGGACGTCACCTTGAAGGACTTGCCGATGCCGCCGGTCGCGAGGACCACGGCGGGGGCCCGCAGGACGAAGAAGCGGCCGGTCTCGCGGTCGTACGCGAAGACCCCCGAGACCCGTGCGCCGTCCTTCAGCACCCGGGTGACGGTGCACTCCTGGAAGATCTTCAGGTCGCACTCGTGGTCCCCGGTCCGGGCGTGGTCCTCCTGCTGCAACGCGACGATCCGCTGCTGGAGGGTGCGGATCAGTTCGAGGCCGGTGCGGTCGCCGACATGGGCGAGGCGCGGGTACTCGTGGCCGCCGAAGTTGCGCTGGGAGATCCGGCCGTCCTTCGTACGGTCGAACAGCGCGCCCCAGGTCTCCAGTTCCCACACCCGCTGCGGGGCCTCCTGGGCGTGCAGCTCGGCCATCCGCCACTGGTTGAGGAACTTGCCGCCGCGCAGGGTGTCGCGGAAGTGCGTCTGCCAGGTGTCGTGCTCGTTGGCGTTGGCCATCGCCGCCGCGATGCCGCCCTCGGCCATCACCGTGTGCGCCTTGCCGAACAGGGACTTGCAGATCACCGCCGTACGGGCGCCCCGCTCACGCGCCTCGATCGCGGCCCGCAGCCCGGCGCCCCCGGCCCCGACCACGACGACGTCCCACTCCTGGCGGTCCACCACGGGCATCAGAAGAACCTCGGATCGTCGAAGACACCGGACGCGAGCAGACAGACGTAGAGGTCGGCGAGCGCCACACCGAGCAGCGAGGCCCACGCCAGCTGCATGTGCCGGGCGTTGAGCCGCCCCACGAGGCGCCAGGCCCGGTAGCGCACCGGGTGCCGGGAGAAGTGCTTGAGCTGGCCGCCGACGATGTGCCGGCAGGAGTGGCAGGAGAGGGTGTACGCCCAGATCAGCGCGATGTTGGCCAGGAACACCAGGGTGCCCAGGCCCATATGGCCCCACGCGTGGTGCTCGTCGCGGAAGGTCAGGGCGGTGTCGTAGGTCAGCACGCCCGCGACGAGCAGGGCGGCGTAGAAGAAGTAGCGGTGGAGGTTCTGGAGGATCAGCGGGAAGCGGGTCTCGCCGGAGTACTTCCGGTGCGGCTCGGCGACCGCGCAGGCGGGCGGGGAGGCCCAGAAGCCGCGGTAGTACGCCTTGCGGTAGTAGTAGCAGGTCAGCCGGAAGCCCAGCGGGAAGACCAGGATGATGACGGCGGGGGAGATGCCCCACCAGCTCCCGAAAAGGTCCGCGTTGGGACCGCCGCGCATGGACTGGCAGTTGTGCGCCAGGCAGGGGGAGTAGAACGGCGAGACGTACGGCGACGCGTAGTAGTCGGCGTTCGCGAAGGCCCGCCAGGTCGAGTAGGCGACGAAGGCCAGCAGACCGGCCGCCGTACCGGCGGGCGCCAGCCACCAGCGGTCGGTCCGTAAGTGCGCGGCGGTGATCGCGGCGCGCCCGGGGGCACGCACGCCGCCGCCTTCGGGTCGGTGTTCCGTACCAGTGGCCAAGACAGCACTCCGCTCGGCTCGGGGAACAGGGGCGTATCAGGGGGCGTGCCGGTCACGGGCGCCCAGGCCCTCGTCGTCCGAGTCCGTCCACAAGGTGATGTCGTACGGCGTGTCGGAGATGGTGACGAGGTCGGGCGGGGTGGCCGAGCCCTGGGTGGCGGCCGCCTCGCGCAGCAGCGCCACGCTCTCGCGCAGATGGTCGGCGTCCAGCCGGGCCCGGCGCATCTCCGGGCCGCCACCGAGCTGCCGCTCCAGCCGGCCCAGTGACCGCCGCAGGTCGTCGAGGCTGCGCTGGACCGTGGTCAGGTCGTCGTGCACGGACATGATGTGCCCTCACTTCCGCGGATGCTGCGGGTCCCGGGCGGCTTTGCTCATGCGCCTGAGAGTGTCGCGCGTCACACCTGGTGCTGTGAAGGGATCTGCATCGATTGGACGGGTGTACGGGCGCTCGTCCCGGTGCGTTTGCGCCGCACGGGTGGGCTTGCCGGCCGTCGCCGCCGTGTCGCTCGTGATCGGCGGATCCTTTCCTCTTCAGTAGCCGCATAGATCTGATCAGCTCCAAATACCGCCAAACGTGATCATATCGCTCGCGGCTTCCCGGAGGTAGCAGAGATGTCCCACCACGGCGTCGGCCTGCGCGCGGTCCTGCGCTCGGCCGCCTTCCTCTCCACGGGCGCCCTCGCGGCAGCGCTGCTCACGGGTTGCGGCTCGGACGACGACGTGGCCAAGCCCCTCGCCGCACAGGACATCGATCTGGTCGCCCGCAGCCAGGTGGCCGACGGCGGCACCCTGAAATGGGCCGTGGACGACCTACCGGAGACGCTGAACACCTACCAGGCCGACGCCGACACCGGGACCACCCGCGTCGCCCAGGCCACGCTGCCCGCCATGTTCCGGATGGACGCCACCGGCCGCCCGGTCGTCAACCCCGCCTACCTGGAGTCCGCCAAGGTCATCGAGACCGAGCCGCGCCAGGTGGTGCTGTACAAGCTGAACCAGCAGGCCGTGTGGAGCGACGGCCGGGAGATCGGCGCCGCCGACTTCGTCGCCCAGTGGCGGGCCCTGTCCGGCAAGGACAGCGCCTACTGGACCGCGCGCAACGCCGGGTACGACCGCATCGAGAAGATCGAGCGCGGCGCCAGCGACCTCCAGGTCCGGGTCACCTTCTCCCGCCCCTACGCCGACTGGAAGTCGCTGTTCTCGCCGCTGTACCCGAAGGACGTCATGGGCACCCCGGACGCCTTCAACGACGGCGCCCGCCGCAAGCTGGCCATCAGCGCGGGCCCCTTCAAGGTGGACAAGGTCGACACCATCGCCCAGGACATCGTCCTCACCCGCAACCCCCGCTGGTGGGGCAGGCCGGCCAAGCTGAACCAGATCGTGCTGCACACCGTGCCCCACGACAAGCGGGTCGGCGCGCTCGCCGACGGCACCGCGGACCTCGCCGACCTCGACCCGGCCGACGCCGAGCGGATCGGGCTCGCCACCAGCGGCAAGGGCGGCTCCTCCCCGCTCCAGGGCGGCGGCCGGACGTCCCTTTCGACGCTGCGCTCCTGGGCGCGCGCCCACGGGCTCGACTCCGCCGACGTCAAGGCGGGCCGCACCGAGCTGGCCAAGGCGATCAGCGAGTACCTCGCCCAGCAGACGGCCCTGAAGGCCTACGGCGTCCGCAAGTCCCTGGAGCCCGCCTACACCCAGCTCGCCCTCAACGGCGCCTCCGGGCCGCTCACCGACGAGCGGGTCCGCCGGGCCGTCGCGCGCGCCCTGGACCGCAAGGAGATCGCCCGTCTGGTGCTCACCCCGCTGGGCCTGCCCGCCGTACCCGTCGGCAGCCATCTCGCGCTGTCCGGGCAGCCCGCGTACGCCGACGACAGCGGGGCGCTCGGCGCGCAGGACACCAAGGCGGCGCAGGCGCTGCTCGCGGACGCCGGCTGGGTGGCCGGCGGACCGGTCAAGGAGGAGAAGGGGCAGAAGGCGGCCGGGCCCGAGAGCGGCCGGGAGGAGAAGCAGGAGGAGAAGTCGGACGGCGGCCACGACGGCGAGTACATCGTCGGCGAGGACAACAAGGGCGACGCCGGCGGCAAGCACCTCGCGGAGGAGGGCCGGCACGGGGGAGCGGCGGGCGCCTACGCGCCCAAGGGCACGGCGGCGCCCGCCGGGGCCAAGGCCGGTCCGCTCGCCAAGGACGGCAAGGCGCTCACCCTGCGCTTCGTGCTGCCGTCCGGGCCGGGCTCGGACACGCTGAACACCGTCGCCACCAGGATCTCCGCGATGCTGGACCGGCTCGGGATCGTCACGACGATCACCAAGGTGTCCGACGAGAGCTACTTCAAGGACCACATCGCCGCGGGTGACTTCGATCTCGCGCTGTACTCCTGGCCGTCCTCCGCCTTCCCCGCGACCGACGCCCGGCCGATCTACGCCAAGCCGCTGCCCGGCGCGGACGGCTCGGTGAACGTCGAGCAGAACTACACCCGGGTCGGCACCGACCAGGTCGACCAGCTCTTCGAACAGGCGGCGACGACGCTGGACGAGGACGAGGCGAAGTCCCTGATCCGGCAGGCCGACACCCGTATCTGGGCCGCCGCAGGCTCGATCCCGCTCTACCAGCGCCCGCAGCTGGTGGGGGCGCGGAAGGACCTGGTCAACGCGGGGGCGTTCGGCTTCCAGACACCGGTGTACGAGGACATGGGATTCCTGAAGAAGGGGGCCAGGGTTTCGGCGAGCCCGTCCCAGGGATGAGGGGCCCGGAGGCCCTGCGGAGGCCGACCCGCCCAGGGCCACGTACCATGGGGTGAGGCCGTGGCGTGTCAAGCCCGGCAGGCCCGCGTCACACGGACGTACGCAGCAGGGCCTTCTCACCACTTCGGGAGTACGCCGCACTATGGCCACGCGCCACGACATCCGCAACGTTGCCATCGTCGCTCACGTCGACCATGGCAAGACCACCATCGTCGACGGCATGCTGAAGCAGGCCGGCGCGTTCGCCGCTCACCAGCTCGACCAGGTCGACGACCGAGTCATGGACTCGAACGACCTGGAGCGTGAGAAGGGCATCACGATCCTCGCCAAGAACACGGCGGTGAAGTACCACCCCAAGGACGGCGGGGAGGTCATCACCATCAACATCATCGACACCCCCGGCCACGCCGACTTCGGTGGTGAGGTCGAGCGCGGTCTGTCGATGGTCGACGGCGTGGTGCTGCTGGTGGACGCCTCCGAGGGCCCGCTGCCGCAGACCCGGTTCGTGCTGCGCAAGGCGCTCCAGCAGCGGCTGCCCGTCATCCTGTGCATCAACAAGACGGACCGCCCCGACGCCCGCATCGACGAGGTCGTCAACGAGACGTACGACCTCTTCCTCGACCTGGACGCGGACGAGGAGCAGATCGAGTTCCCGATCGTCTACGCCTGCGGCCGTGACGGCGTCGCCTCGCTGACCAAGCCCGAGGACGGCACCGTCCCGGCCGACAGCGACAGCCTGGAGCCGTTCTTCTCCACCATCCTGGAGCACATCCCGGCCCCGACGTACGAGGACGACGCGCCGCTCCAGGCCCACGTCACCAACCTCGACGCCGACAACTTCCTCGGCCGTATCGCGCTGCTCCGCGTCGAGCAGGGCGAGCTGCGCAAGGGCCAGACCGTGGCCTGGATCAAGCGCGACGGCACCGTCAGCAACGTGCGCATCACCGAGCTGATGATGACCGAGGCCCTCACCCGCAAGCCCGCCGAGGTGGCCGGACCCGGTGACATCTGCGCCGTCGCCGGTATCCCGGACATCATGATCGGCGAGACCCTGGCCGACCCGGAGAACCCGATCGCGCTGCCGCTGATCACGGTGGACGAGCCGGCGATCTCCATGGTCATCGGCACCAACACCTCGCCGCTGGTCGGCCGTGGTGGCACCGGCAAGGGCGCGGACGCGAAGGCGGCCGTCAAGGACCGCAAGGTCACCGCCCGCCAGGTCAAGGACCGCCTGGACCGCGAGCTGATCGGTAACGTCTCGCTGCGCGTCCTGGACACCGAGCGCCCCGACGCCTGGGAGGTGCAGGGCCGCGGTGAGCTGGCGCTGGCCATCCTGGTCGAGCAGATGCGCCGCGAGGGCTACGAGCTGACCGTCGGCAAGCCCCAGGTCGTCACCCGGGAGATCGACGGCAAGGTGCACGAGCCGGTCGAGCGCATGACGATCGACGTGCCCGAGGAGCACATGGGTGCCGTCACCCAGCTCATGGGCGTCCGCAAGGGCCGCATGGACAACATGTCGAACCACGGCTCCGGCTGGGTGCGCATGGAGTTCGTGGTGCCCTCGCGCGGTCTGATCGGCTTCCGTACCGAGTTCCTGACCCAGACCCGCGGTACCGGCATCGGCCACTCCATCCACGAGGGCCACGAGCCCTGGTTCGGCACCCTGACGACCCGTAACAACGGTTCCCTGGTGGCCGACCGCTCCGGTTCCGTCACCGCGTTCGCGATGACGAACCTTCAGGAGCGCGGCGTGCTCTTCGTGGACCCGGGCACCGAGGTGTACGAGGGCATGATCGTCGGTGAGAACTCGCGCGCCGACGACATGGACGTGAACATCACCAAGGAGAAGAAGCTCACGAACATGCGGTCCTCGTCGGCCGACTCGTTCGAGGCGATCGTTCCGCCGCGGAAGCTGTCGCTGGAGCAGTCGCTGGAGTTCTGCCGCGACGACGAGTGCGTGGAGGTGACCCCGGAGGCCGTTCGCATCCGCAAGGTGAACCTCGACCAGCGTGAGCGCGCCCGCGCCGCGAGCCGCGCCAAGAACGGCTGATCCAGGGCCACTTGAACCCGGGTTCCCCCATGGTGGGGGGACCCGGGTTTTTTGCAACCCGTTTTTCAGTGGCGCATGTCCGACATGCGGAGATCGCTGCCCGATACCCATGTAACAAGTCCGTTTCGCGCCTTCTTCGGGCAGACGCTTTGTCCAGATTTTGAAAGATCTGGGCGGCAGCTGTGACTGAATCGAGATCTACGGGCAGTGGTCGGCCGTTCCGCCCATGGCAGATAGTTAGCCGCGTAGCGCTCGGGTCAATGGGTCACGCGCTGTGGGGACAGTTGCGTCGACTCACGAGCACCAAGGGGTGCCTGAGCCTCCGTCAGGGGTGTCGGAGGCAAGGCCGGAAACCCCTTTCGTAGGTGAACGCGTGCAGTCGTGAGGAGGAACACCCATGTGCGGTGTCAAAAGCAGCAGGCGGATCGGTTCTTCGCTTCCCGTCGTGTGACCAGGTCTTTGAACTACGCGCGTCCGCCTGTGGGTTCGCGCGTTCTCGGAGTACCCGGGCACCATTCACACCCATATCTGTGAAACGGACGAACCGTGACAAGTCCTATCGACATGGGGGGCGGCGGAACCGCGGTCGTCTCCGGCGAACCAGGGCCGAAGGCGACGGGCGAGGCCGCGCTGACGGGCCGGTCCCCCGGCCAACTGATGTGGACGCGCTTCAAGCGTGACCGCACCGGAGTGATATCGGCCTACGTGGTGGGCTTCTTCTTCCTGATCGGCCTGCTCGCGCCGCTGATCTCGAAGGTGTACGGCAAGAACCCGTACACGGTCTACGCGGACGAACGCCCGGACCTCTTCGACAGCGCCGGTGTGCCGGTGCATCCCAACGGCGGGATCAGCGGCCAGTTCTGGTTCGGGCTCGAACCCGGCAACGGCTACGACGTCTTCACCAAGCTCATCTACGGCATCCGCACCTCGCTGATGATCTCGGTCGCCGTCACCGTCGCGGTCGTCGTCACCGGCATCCTGCTCGGCGTCGCGGCCGGCTATCTCGGCGGGAAGACCGACTACTTCATCGGCAGGGTCATCGACTTCCTGCTCGCCTTCCCCGCGCAGCTGTTCTTCATCGCGAGCATGCCGGTCGTGGTCTCCCTGTTCGTCAGCCCGCGCGACGAGACGCCGACCTATGTCCGGGTGCTCGCGCTCATCCTCGTCCAGTGGTTCCTGGGCTGGATGGGCCTCGGCCGCATCCTGCGCGGCACCGCACTCGCCCTGCGCGAGCGGGAGTTCATCGAGGCGGCCAAGGTCAGCGGGGCCTCGCCCTGGCGGATCATCCGCAAGGAGATCCTGCCGAACATCGTCACCCCGCTGCTGGTGCAGTCGACGTATCTGCTGCCCAACTTCGTGACCGCCGAGGCGGGTCTGTCGTACCTGGGCGTGGGCATCGTCGAACCGACGCCGGACTGGGGCCAGATGTTCTCCAAGGCGTCCACCGAACTGGTGATGCAGAACGACATCACCTACATGTTCTTCCCGGGCATCTCGATGATCGTCTTCGTCGTCGCCTTCAATCTGCTCGGCGACTCGGTCCGCGACGCGTTCGACCCCAAGACCGCGCGCTGACCCACCGCCGAAGCCGCCGACGGGAAGACGGGTCCGGTCGGCAACCCCTTCGCACCGCACGGCACTTCAGTACTCCTCGTACCGCACCAGAGTCCTTTTCGTACCGGTGAGACATAGAACGCACTGATGACACACAGATGGGTGGGAATCCTCGTGATGAGTAGGGGCGGACGCCACGCATACGGCGCACTCTCCGTGCTCGCGGCCGGAGCTCTTGTGCTCACCGGTTGCAGCAAGGGCGGCAGCGACGCGGGCGACAACAAGAAGCAGGACGAGCAGAACGCGCAACGCCAGCAGGCATCCATCAAGTTCGGCGACGCGGCCGACTCCACCGGGCCCGCCGCCGCCGTGCCCGGCGCCAAGAACGGCGGCAGCATGGAGGTCCTCCAGCGCGACAGCTACGCGCACCTGGACCCCGCGCAGATCTACGTCAACGACGAGATGACGGTCGCCCAGCTGATCCACCGCGGCCTCACCGGCTACAAGGCGACCAGCAACGACGGCAAGCAGCACGAGGTGGTCGGCGACCTCGCCACCGACTCCGGTACCACCACCGACGGCGGCAAGACCTGGAAGTACACGCTCAAGGACGGCATCAAGTTCGCCGACGGCACGCCGATCACGGCCAAGGACGTCCGCCAGACCTTCGAGCGGCTCTTCGCGCCGTTCATCAACCAGGGCCCCAGCTACATCCAGCAGTGGCTCGCGGACACCAGCGGCACCAGCTACCGCAAGCTGCTGCCCGACGGCCCCTACAAGGGCAAGCACCTGCCCGACAGCGTCCTGTCCACGCCCGACGACAAGACCATCGTCTTCCACTTCCAAAAGCCGCACCCGGACCTGCCGTACGCGCTGGCCATGGCCGGCTACTCCATCGTCTCCGCCAAGGGCGACACCAAGGAGAAGTACGACAAGAACCCGGTCACCAGCGGCCCGTACAAGATCGAGTCGTTCAAGTCCGGCAAGTCGATGGTGCTGGTCAAGAACCCCGACTGGGACCCGAAGACGGACCCGATCCGCCACCAGTACGTGGACCGGTTCAACATCACCTTCAACCAGCAGTACGAGGCGTCCACCAAGGCGCTGCTCGCCGACAGCGGCCCCGACCGGACCGGCATCAGCTGGAACAACCAGGTCGACGCCGGCAACCTGTCCGACGTGCTGCGGGACCCGAAGCTCAAGTCCCGGGTGGTCTCCGGCTACCAGCCGTACGTGGGCCAGATGAACATCAACATGAGCAAGCCCGAGATGAAGGACATCCGGGTCCGCCAGGCCATCGCCTACGCCCTGCCGGTCACCCCCTTCGTCCGCGCCTACGGCGGCACCGACGCCATGGAGGTCGCCGGCGGCCTGATCAGCCCGACCGTCAGCGGCTACGACCCCTCCTTCGACCCCTACGGCAAGAAGAAGAAGCCCGCGGGCGACCCCGCCAAGGCGCACGCCCTGCTCAAGGCGGCCGGCAAGCTCAACATGAAGCTGACCTTCGGCTACATCAACACCCCCGAGGGCCAGCAGTACTCCACCGCCATGGCGGCCGGTCTGAAGAAGGCCGGGTTCGACGTCCAGCGCCAGGAGATCCCCTCCGAGACCTTCTACGACCAGGTCTCCAAGCTGAACAACACCTACGACATCTTCCACACCGCCTGGGGCGCCGACTGGCCCTCCGCCTCCACGGTCCTGCCCCCGCTGTACGACGGCCGGCAGATCGCCGACGGCGCGGCGAACTACTCGCAGGTCAACGACCCGCACGTGAACAGCGAGATCGACCGCATCAACACCATCACCGACCCGGTCAAGTCCGCGGCCGAGTGGGAGAAGCTCGACAAGTACCTCCTGACCAAGGTGGTCAACGAGGTCCCGACCGCCTACTACAAGCAGACCCAGATCGCCGGCTCCGACGTCGGCGGCCTCGTCTACGACGACGTGATCGGCGGCGTCGACCCGCGTCGCCTCTACATCAAGTAACCGTCATCCGCCGGTACCCGGCGCGCCCGGCCAAGGGCGCGCCGGGTACCGCCCGGACCGCCGACGTCTGAGAGCTGCCCCCTCATGCTGCGCTTCCTCGTCCGCCGGATCATCGGTGCCGTCGTCATTCTGTTTCTGCTGAGCATCGTCACGTTCGTGCTGTTCTTCGGGGTGCCCCGGGACCCGGCGCTGCTGATGTGCGGCAAGACCTGCAACCCGGACAGCATCGCGAACATCCACCATGTGCTCGGCCTGGACAAGCCCCTCACCGAGCAGTACTGGATCTTCCTGCACAACCTCGTCATGGGCAGCGACCAGTTCGCCCAAGGGCCGTGCCCCGCACCCTGTTTCGGGTACTCGTACCACACCAACGACCCGGTCTGGTCGACCCTGATGGACCGGCTGCCCACCACCGTCTCGCTCACCCTGGGCGCGGCCGTCTGCTTCCTGATCGTCGGCCTCGGCACCGGACTGCTCGCGGCCTGGCGGCGCGGCACGCTGGTCGACAAGACGGCCACCGGCGGCGCCATGGTGATCAGCGCGCTCCAGATCTACTTCCTCGGCCCGCTCGCCCTCGCGATCCTCGTCTACCAGACCCACTGGTTCGACAAACCGGCCTACAACGACTTCACCGGCGACCCGCTGAGCTGGTTCACCGGGCTGATCATCCCCTGGGTGGTGCTGTCCACGATCTTCGCCGCGCAGTACACCCGTATGGCGCGCTCCGCGATGATCGAGCAGCTCCAGGAGGAACATGTCCGCACCGCCCGCGCCAAGGGCATGTCCCGGCGCTATGTCTTCTTCCGCTACGCCTGGCGCGGCTCGCTGATCCCGATCGTCACCATCTTCGGCATCGACCTCGGCTCGCTGCTCGGCGGCGCCATCATCACCGAGTACACCTTCGGGCTGCCGGGCCTCGGCCAACTCGCCGTGCAGTCCGTGTTCTTCAGCGACCTGCCGCTGCTGCTCGGGGTGATGCTGTTCGCCGCCACCATGATCCTGGTCTTCAACATCGTCGTCGACGCCACGTACGCCTTCATCGACCCGCGCGTGCGGCTGTCCTAAGGAGAGACACCCATGAGCACCCCTCTCCTGTCCGTGCGGGACCTGCATGTCAGCTTCAAGACCGAGGACGGCGTCGTACGGGCCGTGGACCGGCTCTCCTTCGACCTGGAGCGGGGCAGGACGCTCGGCATCGTGGGCGAGTCAGGATCGGGCAAGTCGGTGACCAACCTGACCGTCCTCGGCCTGCACAACCCGATGTTCACCACCGTCGAGGGCGAGATCCTGCTGGACGGCCAGGAACTCACCACCGCCCGCGAGCCGGAACTGGAGAAGCTGCGCGGCAACAAGGTCGCCATGATCTTCCAGGACCCGCTCACCGCGCTCTCCCCCTACTACACCGTCGGCCGGCAGATCGCCGAGCCGTACATGAAGCACAACGGCGCCTCCAAGAAGGACGCCTGGGAACGCACCGTCGAGATGCTCGGCAAGGTCGGCATCCCCAACCCCCGCCAGCGCGCCAAGGACTACCCGCACCAGTTCTCCGGCGGCATGCGCCAGCGCGCCATGATCGCCATGGCCCTGATCTGCGATCCCGACCTGCTCATCGCGGACGAACCGACCACCGCGCTCGATGTGACCGTACAGGCGCAGATTCTCGACCTGTTGAAGGACCTGCAACAGGAGTTCGGATCGGGCATCATCTTCATCACCCACGACTTGGGGG
This sequence comes from Streptomyces murinus, assembly GCF_002154555.1. GTDB lineage: Bacteria > Actinomycetota > Actinomycetes > Streptomycetales > Streptomycetaceae > Streptomyces > Streptomyces murinus. Next base: position 1,315 of record NZ_MUNF01000106.1, on the reverse strand, counting down.
TGATCGCCGACATGGCCGACGACATCATGGTGATGTACGCGGGCAGCGCGGTCGAGCGGGGCACCACCGAACAGGTGCTGCGCTCGCCCCAACACCCGTACACCTGGGGCCTGCTGAACTCCATGCCGCGCCTGGACTCCGACACCGGCGCGCGGCTTTCCCCGATCCCGGGCACTCCGCCCTCCCTGCTCAACCCACCGTCCGGCTGCCGTTTCCATCCACGCTGCGCCTTCCAGGACCGGGTGGCGGGAGCGGGCCGCTGTACGACCGAACGCCCGCCGCTCGCCACCGACCGGGCGTCCGCCTGCCATCTGACCGCGGACCAGAAGCGCACCATCTTCATCGAGGAGATCAAGCCCCGCCTGGGCTAGGAGGACACTGTCATGAAAGAGGACCTGGTCCTCCCGGCCCAGCGCGCGCAGGGCCCCGGCACGGACGGGGAGCGGCTGCTGGAGGTCACCGGACTGACCAAGCACTTCCCGGTCAAGGGCGGCTTCCCGATCCGCCGCACCATCGGGCAGGTGCAGGCCGTGGACGGCATCGACCTGACCGTGCACACCGGCGAGAGCTTCGGGCTCGTCGGCGAGTCGGGCTGCGGCAAGTCCACCACGGGCCGGCTGATCACCCGGCTCATGGAGCCGACCGCCGGCACCGTCACCTATCGCGGCCGGGACATCAGCCACGCCTCGCGCAAGCAACTGGCGCCGATCCGGTCCGAGATCCAGATGATCTTCCAGGACCCGTACTCGTCGCTGAACCCGCGGCAGACGGTCGGCACCATCATCTCCGGGCCGATGGAGATCAACGGCGTCAACCCGCAGGGCGGCCGCGAGAAGCGGGTACGCGAACTCCTGGAGATCGTCGGGCTCAACCCCGAGCACTACAACCGCTTCCCGCACGAGTTCTCCGGCGGCCAGCGCCAGCGCATCGGCGTGGCCCGGGCGTTGGCCCTGGAGCCGAAGCTGATCGTGGCCGACGAGCCGGTCTCCGCGCTGGACGTCTCGATCCAGGCGCAGGTCGTCAATCTGCTCCAGCAGGTGCAGAACGACCTGGGCATCGCGTTCCTCTTCATCGCCCATGACCTCGCGATCGTGCGGCACTTCTCGCAGCGGGTCGCGGTGATGTACCTCGGCAAGATCATCGAGGTGGGCGACCGCGACTCCATCTACACCCGGCCCCGCCACCCCTACACCCACGCCCTGCTGTCCGCGGTCCCGGAGGTCAACCTCACGGACGAGGACACCGGCGGGCGCGAGCGCATCCGGCTCGCCGGTGACGTCCCCTCGCCCATCTCCCCGCCGTCCGGCTGCCGCTT
>NZ_MUNF01001054.1 GCF_002154555.1 Streptomyces murinus | reverse complement strand
GACGGCGAGGGAGACGCCCGCCCAGGCCACCGACTTGATCCAGGGGGCCTGCGGGCGTCTCGCTCGGCGTCATCGGGCTGCTGCTGGCGGTCCTGAAGTACTCGGACGCGCTGCTGGCACTGCCGTCGGCGAGCTGAGCGGGCGATAGCCCTCGCCGCCCGGGAAACTCGGGGCGTCAGCGACCTCAGCGATCCCAGGGGCCTTAGGGAATCCGGGCACATGTCACGGGCTCCCCGAGGCCCCTTACGCGTGCCCGGCGCGGATTCTGAGGCCCCCTCAGACAGCGGAGGGTGGAGGCACCACGCGGGCCGGGGCGCTGCTGAGATCGGGCGGCACGGGCGACCGCGACCGTGCGCTGGAACTCCTCCGGCCGGCCGCGGCCGTCGCCACCCACATGGACGCCCGGCCCCTCATGGACACCGTCACCCGCTCGGCCCGCCGCGCCCGCCTCGCCCTGACCCCCGGCCCCGGCAAGTCCGCCACCGCCCCGGCCGACCCGGCCGCGGAGCTCGGCCTCACCGCCAGGGAACAGGAGGTCCTGCGAAGGCTCGCGGCCGGCCGCACCAACCGGCAGATGGCAGAGGAACTGTTCATCTCCCCGAAGACGGTGAGCGTCCATGTCTCCAACATCCTGGCCAAGCTCGGCGTCTCCAGCCGCGGCGAGGCGGCCGCCCTGGCCCACCGGC
>NZ_MUNF01001053.1 GCF_002154555.1 Streptomyces murinus | reverse complement strand
GGTCAACCTGCACTTCTCGCTGCTGCCCGCCTGGCGCGGCGCGGCGCCCGTGCAGCACGCGCTGATGGCGGGCGACGAGATCACGGGCGCGTCCACCTTCCTCATCGAGGAGGGCCTGGACTCCGGGCCGGTGTACGGGACGGTGACCGAGGAGATCCGGCCCACCGACACCAGCGGCGACCTGCTCACCCGGCTGGCCTTCGCCGGGGCGGGGCTGCTCGCGGCGACCATGGACGGCATCGAGGACGGCACCCTGAAGGCCGTACCGCAGCCGGGCGAGGGCATCACCCTCGCGCCGAAGATCAACGTCGAGGACGCCGAGGTGGACTGGGCGGCGCCGGCGCTGCGCGTCGACCGGGTCGTGCGCGGGTGCACCCCGGCGCCCGGCGCCTGGACCACATTCCGCGGCGAACGGCTCAAGCTCATCCAGACCGCCCCCGTCCCCGACCGGACCGATCTCGCCCCGGGCCACCTCGCCGCGGGCAAGAACAGCGTCCACGTGGGCACCGGCTCCTACGCCGTCGAACTCCTCTGGGTCCAGGCCCAGGGTAAAAAGCCGATGCGCGCGGCGGACTGGGCCCGGGGCGAGATCGGTCC
>NZ_MUNF01001052.1:321-541 GCF_002154555.1 Streptomyces murinus | reverse complement strand
CACACCGTCCCGGCCGGCGCCACGCGCACCGTCCCGGTCTCCCTCCAGGAGGACCAGGGCTACGACTTCACGATCACCGGCCCGAACGGCTTCACCCGCCGCTTCACCGGCGTCCTGGACTGCAAGATCCAGGGCACGATCGTCTCCAAGGCCGCCGCCCAGACCGTCGGCGAACCGACCCCGCTCACCACCCCCACCCCGGACGACACCGACCTCGCCG
>NZ_MUNF01001052.1:0-209 GCF_002154555.1 Streptomyces murinus | reverse complement strand
GCAGGACCAGGGCCACCCCGATCACGAAGAGCCCGGTGGAGTCGTCGGACCAGTCGCACCAGGCGGCGACGGTCATCCCGGCCGTCGTCCCGGCCACCGCTGCCACGGCATGCCGCCGGAACGCCGCCCAGCAGACCACCACCAGCAGACTCAGCACCAGCCCGGCCACCTGCCACACCTCGTACGGCCCGCTCCCCGTACCCCCCAGC
>NZ_MUNF01001051.1 GCF_002154555.1 Streptomyces murinus | reverse complement strand
CGCCCACTACTGGATCGGCGCGGGTGGCGGCGGGGCCGTAGCGGCGGATCCAGACCGCGAGGGCGAGACCGGCGGTGAAGAGGGCCGCGCCGATCCAGTAGTGGGCGGCGAGCAGCCGGGACAGGCCCGCGCACACGGCGGCCGCCAAGGGCAGCAGGGCGAGCGCGGTGAGCCGGCCGCGCCGGTCGGCCCACCAGCGGCCCCGTGCGAGGGTCACGGTGAGGGCGACCGCGAGGACCACGGAGTCCGTGTGCAGCCCGGCCGCGCCCTCCAGCCACAGGGCGGCCGCCCAGGAGAGCAGGACGGCCGTCATCGTCACGGCGGCTTCATAAGCGTTGCGTATCAGTCTCTGACGCACTGTCCGAGAATAGAGCCTGCGAGTCGGCTCTTTAATAAGTGGCTGCGTACGATATCGCGCATGGATGATCATCTCGCCGATGCCGCCGCCCTCCGTCGTGCCGTCGTCCGGATCAACCGGCGGCTGCGGCAGGAGCGCGGGGAGGGCGGCCTGAGCCCCAACCAGCTCGCGGTGCTGGGACATCTGCACGCGCACGGCCCGGCCACGCCGGGGCGGATCGCGGCGCGCGAGCGGCAGCGGCCGCAGTCGCTGACGCGGGTGTTCGCGGATCTGGAGGCGGAGGGGCTGATCGCCCGGGAGCCGGACGCGGACGACCGCCGGCAGTCCGTGCTGACCCTCACCGAACCGGGACGCCGGGCGCTGGAGCGGGACATGGCCGAGCGGGACATCTGGCTCGCCGCGGCCCTGAGCACGCTCGGCGAGACGGAACGGGGGGTGCTGACGCTGGCGGCGGCGCTGCTGGAGCGGGTGGGGGTGATGGAGATACCGGGCACGGAGGTCTGACCGCCTCCTCGCGTACGGAACCCCCCTTGCGGGTACGGCTCGGTCCTCCCCTTACGGGTACGGCTCAGTCCCCGAACCCGCCGCCGAAGTCGCCCCCGTCTCCCCCGCCGAAGCCCCCGCCGTCGCCGAATCCGCCGCCGAAGTCACCGGGGTCGAAGTCGGTGCCGGAGACATCGCCGCCCTGGAAGTCGGCGCCGCCGAAGTCGCCGTACCCGGCGCCGTAGTCGGCCGCGTACGAGGGCGTGGACATCATGGAGCCCAGCAGGGTGCCGAAGAGCAGGCCGGGGAGGATGCCGCCGCCGAAGTAGCCGCCGGCCCAGGGGCCGTAGGC
>NZ_MUNF01001050.1 GCF_002154555.1 Streptomyces murinus | reverse complement strand
GAGGTGCGGGGCCGCTGGGGCTGGCACACGATGGACGCGGGTCGCGTTGCGCCGACGCGGCCGCAGCCGTCGTACGTCGTCGAAACGAGGGAGCGTCGGATGCGAGCGGACGGCACCGAACCCGGGCGGCCCGTGCCGGGTGGTCCGCACCCAGGGAACGTGCTGCGCGACTGCGCGCGGGACGTGCTGGAGATCGCCGAGGGCATCCGCGCGGTGTCCGAACGCACCGCCACCACCCTGTCCGCCCCGGACCTGACCGCCGCCACCCGCCGCCACCCCCGCACCGGCCTCGCCGGATGCTGGGCCCTGCTGCGGGCCCTCACCGCCAAGCCCGGACTCGGCGGTCCCGCGGGCACCACGCCCCGCAGCGGCATCACCCGCGCCCTCCGCCTCGCGGACCGGGCGCGCGGCGGAGCGAACCTGGCCGCGCTGGTGGCCCTCACCTCGCTGCGCCTGCGCATCGCCGCCGTACTCGCCGACCACCCCGAACTGGCCCGCACCCCGGGCATGCGCCTGCTGACCCGGGCCCTCACCGCCGACCGCGACGAGGACGCCGTACGGGCCCTGCGCGCCCTGCTGCGGGACCGCACGGCCCAGCGCGCGCTGTCCGGGCTCGCGCCGCTGATATCCGAACTCCTCGCCGTCTGCGCCCTGTTGGACGGACGCTCCGAGAGCGGCGGCACCCCCGAGGGCGGCGCCGAGGCCGTCGACCTCACCGACCAGCGCCGCCGGATCATCGCCACCGAGGGCTCCCTCCTCGGCTTCCTGCGCAACATCGAGGCGCTGTCCACCGACGGACGGATCCTCGTCCAGAACGTGCGCGGCCCCGACGGCGTCGTCCGCTACGTCGTCCAGGCCCCCGGCACGGCCCCCGGCCGCCCCCGCTATGACGCCCCGCAGGACCTCATGGGCGCCTGGCGCGACCTGCGCGCGACGGACTCCCCGTACACCCGCTCCCTGGTGCGCGCCCTGGCCGCGCACGGCATCCCGCGCGGCGCCGAACTCGCCCTGATCGGCCACAGCGAGGGCGGCAACGCGGTCCTCAACCTCGCCCAGGACGAGGACTTCTGCCGCACCTACCGGGTCACCCACGCGATCGCCGTGGGCTCCCCGGCAGGCGACCGCAAACCCGCCGACCCCCGTACCTGGATCGCCACCGTCACCAACCAGTATGACCTGGTGGCCGCCCCCGACGGCCACCAGGTCATACTGGT
>NZ_MUNF01001049.1:354-530 GCF_002154555.1 Streptomyces murinus | reverse complement strand
CCGGATCCTGGCCCCGGCCGAACTGCCCGACCCGGCCGGCGACCTCGACGCGCTGGCCGACGGGCTCGCCCTCGCCGTGCACCGCTCGCTGACCCAGGGCCGCGCGCTGCTGATCGCCCGCTACGAACTCGCCCTGGAGGCCACCCGCCGCCCGGAGTTGCGCGCCCACTACGACC
>NZ_MUNF01001049.1:0-327 GCF_002154555.1 Streptomyces murinus | reverse complement strand
TCGCGTGCGCGGCGGGGTCGTTCAGCACCGAGGTGCCGGACCGGGCGCGGATCCGGGCGGGCGTGCGGGAGTTGCTCGCGGGGATGCTGGGCCGCTGAAATCCCCTGGCCACGGCGGTACTCGACCGGTGAGGATGAGGGCATGACGAGCGAGCGCGACGAACCCGCCCTGAACGCCGGCGAACGCGAGATGCTGGAGGGCTGGCTGGACTTCCACCGCCGGACCCTGATCGCGAAGTGCGAGGGACTGACCGACGAGCAGCTGCGCACCGCCTCGGTGCCGCCCTCGGAGCTGACCCTTCTGGGGCTGGTGCGGCACATGGCCGAG
>NZ_MUNF01001048.1 GCF_002154555.1 Streptomyces murinus | reverse complement strand
CGGCGGCGGCCCGCGCGGCGCGGGGCGGTGGATCCCCGTCGTACCGTGCGCGAACTGCTGCGGCGCGGCGGCGAACCGGCCCGGCTGCGCCGGCACGCGCGGGTCGACCGGCCGCGCCGGGTGGTGCTGCTGGTGGACGTGAGCGGTTCGATGGCGCCGTACGCGGACGCGCTGCTGCGCTTCGCCCACGCGGCGGCGCGGGGCGGCCGTACGGAGGTCTTCACGATCGGCACGCGCCTGACCCGGGTGACGCGCGAACTGTCCCCTCGCGACCCGGACCTGGCGATGGCGGCGGTCGCGGCGGCGGTGCCCGACTGGCGGGGCGGCACCCGGCTGGGCGAGCTGCTGCGCGAGTTCCTGAACCGCTGGGGGCAGCGGGGCATGGCGCGCGGCGCGATCGTGGTACTGCTCTCCGACGGCTGGGAGCGCGACGATCCCGCGCTGCTCGGCGCCCAGATGCGCCGGCTGCACGCGCTGGCCCACCGGGTGGTCTGGGCCAACCCCCGTAAGGCGCGGCCGGGTTACGCACCGACGGCCGCGCCTTACGGGGGTT
>NZ_MUNF01001047.1 GCF_002154555.1 Streptomyces murinus | reverse complement strand
CAGGCGGCCCACCCGGGCCGCGCCGCACCGGCGTCCCGCCCGCCACCGCTCACACCGCGCTCCACCCTCCGTCCACGGCGATCGCCCCACCGGTGACGAAGGACGCCCGGTCACTGCACAGCCAGAGCGCGGCCTGCGCCACCTCGTCCGGGTCCGCCAGCCGCTTCTGCACCGCGCGCCTGGTCAACTCCCGCTCCACCTCGGGTGCGCCGGCCAGGTACGGCTCCAGCTGAGCCGTGCGGGTGGCGCCCACCATCAGCGCGTTCACCCGGATCCCGGCGGCCCCGTATTCAGCCGCGGCGGCCCGGGTGAGGCCGAGGACCGCGTGCTTGGCCGCGATGTAGGGGGCCGTGGCGCCCGTCGCCGAATGCCCGGCGACGCTGGAGGTGTTGACGATCGTGCCACCGCCGCTCTGTCCCAACATGACAGGGATCTGCCGGCGCATGCAGTTCCAGACGCCCCGCACGTTGACATCCATCACCATGTCGTAGGCGTCCTCGTCGAGTTCGTGAAGGGCGGCACCGAACGTCCCCGAACCGGCGTTGTTGAAGGCGGCGTCCAGCCCTCCGAACTCCTCGACCGCCCGGGTGACAGCGGCCTCCACGTCCGCGGGACTGCGCACATCCCCCGGCACGGCCACCGCCCTCCC
>NZ_MUNF01001046.1 GCF_002154555.1 Streptomyces murinus | reverse complement strand
ACCTCGCCCCTTGCGCCGCCCCGTCCCAAGGAGAGACCCCATGTCCCGCATCCCCTGCCTCGACACCGAGGCGCTGCCCGAATCCCTGCGCTCGCTCAGCCAGGGGCGCATCATCAACGTGTACCGGATGCTCGGCCACGCGCCCCGGTCGGTCACGCAGATCGCCCGGCTCGGCGCCGCGCTCTTCGCCGACGCCAGCCTCAGCGCGCTGGACCGCGAACTCCTCATCCTCACGTACGGCACGGTGTTCGAGGCCGAGTACGAGTGGGCGCAGCACGTGCCCATCTCCCGGGCCGTGGGTGTCACCGACGAGCAGCGTGCGGCCCTGCGCGCCCAGCGCTACGACGCCGAGGTGTTCACTCCGGCCCAGCAGGCACTGGTCGCCTTCGCCGCCGCCGCGGCCGCCTCGCCCCTCGTGGACGACGCCCGTTACGCGGCCGTCAGTGCCCACTACACCGAGGAACAGATCGTCGAGACCCTCGTCCTGGCGGGCTTCTACTACCTTCTGGCCCGCGTCTGCACCGTCCTGGACGTCGAGATCGACGCGGCGGAGAGCGACGAACTGGTACGGATGGCGCAGAGCATGCATGCCAACTGAATCCCCGCCGGCGAGCGACGGACCAGGGCGGGCGGGGCGGACGGGGGCCACCTCGCAGCACCCTGTGCGGGCCGGCGGCATGCCGGCCGGGCCGACTCGCCCAACGGGCAGGGCCGCGACTCTCTCACCGAAGTCACGGCCATGGCCCGCCAGTGGAACAGCGTCCCGGCCGACGGGCGGTCCGTACGTCGTCCGCGCTCCGTCCGCTCGCGGGTCGGCCTTGGCGGCGCCCCGGCGCGGACATCACCCCCCGCCCCGGCGAGGCGGCAGCACTGAAAGCGCCACCTCGCCGGGGCG
>NZ_MUNF01000105.1 GCF_002154555.1 Streptomyces murinus | reverse complement strand
CGGCCCTGCCGGGCGGGGCCGCGGTCGACGCGCACGGCGCGCAGCACGATCCCCTCGGCGGGCGCGAGCAGCCGCCGCGCGGCCCGGATGCGCTCCGTCACCAGGCCGGGCAGCTCCTCGTCGGTGGCGGCCCCCGCCTCGACGTGCTCGATCAGCGCGCGGGCGTCGACGCTCCCGGGCGGCGGCACCAGCGGCCGGGCGCCTGCCGGTTCCGTACCTGTCGAGTCCGTACCCGCCGAGTCCATTCCAGCAGCGCCCGCACCGGTCGCGCCCGCGCCCCCCGGCACCCGCAGCCTGAGGATGTCGTGGGTGTCCAGCAGGGCCTGTACGACCCGTACCGCGTCCTCGGCGCCGAAACCGGCCGGGGTGCGCAGCACGAGCGACTGGTTGTACGTGTCGACGGGACCGCCCAGCTCCCCGAGCCACGCCATGATCGGGGTCGGCGCGAACGGGCCGAACCGGCGCGCGGGCCTGGCGGGACCGGTGCCCGCACCGGAGCGGGGGACCGCGCGGGCACCGGCCGCCAGCGCGGCGACGGTCTCGCTGCGCAGCACCTCACGGGTGGTGACGAGGAGCCCGGCGGGGCGGGCGCGGCTGACGACCTGGATGGCCTGGATGCTGTCACCGCCGAGCCCGGTGAAGCTCTGCCCCGGGTCGACGGCGGCCAGCCCGAGCACGTCCGCGATCAGCGCGCACAGCGTCCCGGCGGGATCCGGTACGCCGGCGCCGCCGTCGGCCCCGCCTCCCACGAGGGTGGTGGTGGAGCGGTCGAGGTCAGTCACGGGCCGTGTTCCCGGCGAGGGCGGCCACCAGGGACGCGGGCCGCATGTCGGTCCAGTTCCGCTCCACGTGGTCGAGGCAGCTCTGCCGCGGCGCGGGCCCGTGCACCCGCGTCCACCCGGCGGGGACGGTCACGGTGGCGGGCCACAGGGCGTGCTGGAGCTCGTCGTTGCGGACGACCAGGTAGTCGGCGTTGTCGTTCTCGAAGGGGTTGCTCATGGCAGGTCCTCGGGGTGTCCGTTCCGGGTGCCGTACGGGTCGTACGACGGGGTGGTGAGGGTGGTGGGGGCTATGGACGGGGGCCGCTGTCGACGCTGAGCCGCAGCAGGCGCCGCGCCTCGTCCAGCGCCGCCGTCACCCGCTCCGGCGTCGGGTGGCTGGCGATGACATGCCCGATCCGGTCACCGGCGCTGCGCGGGTGCCGTACGACCGTGCCCGGTGCGGCGGTGACCGTGACCGCCTCGACGTCCGGCACGGCGGCCGCCTCCTGGGTTCCGTCGACGGCGTCGAGCACCCCGTCGGCGTCGGGCAGCAGGAACTGGATGCCCGCGTGGGCGTCCTGGGCGGGCTTGAGGGCGGGGGCGAGCCCGACGGCGGTGCGCAGCTGCTGTTCGAGCAGGTCGACGCCGGTGGCCAGCCGGATGAGTTCGGGGATCATGCCGCCCGCGGGGCGCGGGTTGATCTCGATGACGGCGGGCCCCGCGGCGGTGAGCTTCACCTCGGTGTGGGTGGCGCCCAGCCGGATCCCGGCCGCGTCCAGGGCGGCGGTCACGGTCTCGGTGATCCGCTGGGCCGTCTCGGCCGGCAGCGGGGCCGGGAACAGATGCCGGTGCTCCACGAAGTGCGGGGTGCCGGTCACGGACTTCTCGGTGATGCCGACGCACTCGGCGCGGCCGTCCCAGGTGAACATCTCCACGCTGTACTCGGGGGCGTCCAGGTACTCCTCCACCAGGACCGTGCGCGCGGTCGGCATACCGCGGACATTGGTGGTCACGGCGAGGACCCGCTCGGCGTGCGCGGTGGCCGTGGCCTCGTCGGCGCAGAGCAGGACGTTCACGGAACCGGAGTCGTCGGCGGGCTTGACCACGCAGGGCAGCCCGGTGCGGGCCACGGCGGCGGCCACCTCGGACGCGTCGCGGACGACGGCGTACCGCGGCTGGCGCACCCCGGCGCTCTCCAGCAGGGCCCGCAGGGCCGACTTGTCACGGCACGCGGTCACGGCCTCGGGCGGATTGCCGGGCAGCCCGAGCCAGCGGGCCAGGCGCGCGGCGGCGGGGACGTAGAAGTCGCTGGTGGTGGTGATGCCCGCGATCTCCTCGCGGCGGAAGCGGTCCTGGACGGCGGCGCGCAGGGCGGCGTCCGAGTTGGTGTCGCAGCGGATCACCTCGGCGCCGGTGGCGGCGAGCCCCCGGTACCGTTCGGGGTCACCCGTCAACAGCACCGGTACGGCGTCCAGTTCCTCCCGGGCCAGCTCCAGGGCGAGCATCCCGGTGCCCGTGGTGTTGGACTCCACGAAGACCAGGTGCCGCCGCAGCTCCTCGGGGGCGCGGAACGGCTGCCGGGACCAGCTCAGCGCGGTCTGCCCGACCGGGATCACGGACGGCCCCTCGGGCGCCGGGAGTTCGTGCAGCCGATGGGTGTCCCAGTGCTCGTCGCTGTACACGGTGTCGGCGTACCGGTCGCCGCGGTCGGGCATGATGCCGACGATGCGCGAGCCCGGTTCGGCGCGCTCGGCGAGGTCGCCGAGGACGCGGTAGACCGAGCCGGAGGTGTTCCCGGCGAAGATCTGCTGCTCCCGGGCGAGATCCCGGGTGGCGGCGAACGCCTCGTGGTCGTTGAGCCAGTGCACCTCGTCGATGAGCGAGCGGTCCAGGTTCTTCGGCAGCAGGCTGTTGCCCAGGCCGCTCTGGAGCCGCTGCGGCACATCGGGCTGCCCGAACAGGGCGCTGCCCACGCAGTCGACGCCCACCACCTGCACGCCGGGCAGGCTCTCCCGCAGGGCACGGGAGGTGCCGCACAGCGATCCGCCGGAGCCGACCGCCCCGACCACGGTGTCGATGTGCCCCAGATCGGCGAGCAGCTCGCCCGCCAACTCCCGGTAGGCGCCCGGGTTGTCGGGGTTGGTGTACTGCTGCGGCCAGAAGGCGCCGGGCAGTTCGGCCATCAGTTCCGCGAGCCGCTCCAGGCGGGCGGACTGCCAACCGTGGCTGGTCATCGCCTCCACGATGTGCACCCGGCAGCCGAGGGCGCGGAGTTTGGCGAGGGTGACGGGATCGATGCGCGGGTCGGTGACGATGTGCACCTCATGGCCCAGCGAGCGGCCCACGAGGGCGACACCGAGGGCCATCGTGCCGGACGAGCTCTCCACGACCGGGGCGTCCGGCCGCAGTGTGCCGAGGCGCCGGGCCTCCCGGATGATGTTGCGGGCGACGCGGTCCTTCATCGCGAAGAGGTTCTGGAGTTCCAGCTTGGCGTAGACCTCCACCCCGCGTGCCTCGCCGAGGCGCAGCCGGACCAGTGGAGTCCCGCCGATCGCGTCCGTCAGCGTGTCGAACAGCATGGTCAGATCTCCAGCTCATGAGGGAGGGCGGAGGGTTCCGCGGCGGTATGGGGTACGGCGGGATGGGGTACGGCGGGAGGGGATACGCCGGGACGGGGTACAGGGCCGGCGGGCCCGGTGGGCTGTCCGCGGTGCGGCCGGGTCCAGTCGTCGCCCGCGCCCAGCGAGCGGTGCACGGACACCTCGCCGCCGAGCGCCGCACAACCGGCCCTGATATGAGCGGACTTGGCGTCGAGTTCGGGGTCGCCGGCTTCGAGGAGGACACCGAGCAGGGTGCCGCTGTGCGCGAGGACCAGGCCGAGCCCGCCGACCTCGTCGCACAGCACGCGCAGCCGGTCGAACCCGGGCCGCTCGCGCCGCCGTCCGTTCAACTCCGCGCTACGAGTCGCTACTTCACCTACGGCCGGTAGGTCGCCCTCGGTGACGGCGGCGGTGAGCCGGTCGAGCAGCCGGGCGTACTCGTGCCGGTCCGCGGCCCCGATCGGACCGGCCGTGCGGTTGTGGGCGACCGTGTCGACCTGACCGCCCTCGTCGTGCGCGACGACGGCGAACGGTGGCAGCGTGCCGAGTCTGCGGCCAAGGCGCACGCCCCGGTGGTGGAAGCAGACGATCTCGTCGTACATCACACCGTCGGCCGGTTCCACGCCCCGCAGGAACGCCTCGGTCTCGGCGGGGGAGAACGACCGTCCGAAGGCCGCGCCGACGGCTCGTACGGTGGCGACCAGGTCGGCCGACGAACTGGCCATGCCCTTGCCCTCGGGCAGGTCGCCGCCGAGTTCCAGCAGGCCGCCGTGGGTCACCCCGAGCGCGGACAGGACGGCCTCGGCGGTGCGCCGGGACTTGGCCTTGTGCGCGGGTGCGACCCGTACGTCCGGCCGTCCGGGCCACGGGTGGAAGGCGGCGGTCGCCCACCTGGCCAGCGGGAACGTCACCAGGAAGTCGCTGTCCGGCTCGGGCAGCGCACCCTGGAGAAGCTCCCCGAAGGTGCCGAAGGCGTGCCCGAGACCGGGTTCGAGATCGGCCGGCGCGGCGGCCGGGCTGGAGATCGGTGACGGCGGCATCAGCGGTCCCCCGCTTCCGCGTGTACGGCGCCCTCGGGGGAGCCCGCCGTCGCCTCTTTTGTGCGTACGGCGTCCACGGCGGGGCCCGCCGGCGCCGTGAGCCCGAGCGCCCGGTCCGTCTCGGCGGCACCCGCGCGGACGGCCTCGGCCCGCCGCTCCCAGGCGGCTTGCACCTCGGCGTACGCCGCCCGCTGGACGCGCAGTGCCTCGGCGACCGCCTCGGGCCGCGCCGACCCTTGCGAGGCCAGGCGTTCGAGCCCGCGCCGCACATCGAAGGCGTCGGCGAGCAGCCTGCCCGGTTCGGCGAGCGTGACGGAGTGCTCGGCCGCCGCCTCCACCAGCAGCTCGGGCACGCCCGGGTGCGGCGGGGCACCGGCGGCGACGGCCCGCACGATGTACTTGCCGGCGATCACCTGGGCGGTGCGCCAGGGCACGTCCTCGGTCAGGGTGAGGGCGTTGGCGAGGCTGAACCCGCCCAGGAACTCCCGCTCGCACACCTCGCGCATCCGCTCCGCGCGGAAGGTGAGGCGGCGCAGTACCTCGGTGAGCAGCCGTACGGTGCCGTGCGCCGAGTCGAAGGCGGCCAGCACATGGGTACCGGCCTCCTTGGAGACCTCGACCAGATTGCAGAACGGAGTGTTGCGCTGGCCGAGCAGGACGTCCGTGTGGAAGGCGGTCAGATGGGCGGTGCGGCCCCGGATGCGCTCCAGCACGGGGTAGTTCTTCTTCTGCGGCATGGCCGAGGAGATGCCGGACAGTTCGTCGGGCAGCTCGATGAAGCCGTACTCGCTGCCGCCCCAGCTGAGCAGGTCGGTGGTGAACCGGCTCAACGCGGAGCCCAGCAGGCTGAGTTCGGCGGTGGCCTCGGCGCTCCAGCGGCGGGAGGCGACCGCGGTGAGCGCGTTGGACTGCGGGCGGTCGAAGCCGAGCAGCCGGGCCATCCGGACGCGGTCCCAGGGCAGTTCCTGCCCGGCCATCGCGCCGGCGCCGAGCGGGCAGGCGTCGATGCCGTCGTAGGCGGCCAGCAGCCGGCGCTGGGTGTGCAGCAGGTGCTCGGAGAGCGCGGTGAGATGGAAGCCGGGGGTGATGATCTGGGCGGCCTGGAAGTGCGTGTACCCGGGCATGGGCAGCTCGCGGGTCTCCTCCGCGAGCTGTACGACGACCTCGCCGAGGTCCGCCAGGGCCCCGGCGAACGCGATGAGCCGCTCCCGGCCGAACATCAACTGGGCGCACGCCTGGAGGTCGTTGCGGCTGCGGTCGACGTGCCAGCGCACGGCCGGCCGCGCGAGCCCCGCCTCGACATGCCGCTCGATCGCGAACGCGATGTCCGACATGTTGGCGTCGGGCCGGGCGCTGAGGGTGTCCGGGCCCACCCCGTCGAGCAGGGCGGCGACGGCGTGCGCCTCGTCCGTGTCGAGCAGTCCCATGCGGGCGTACTCGGCGGCGAGGGTCTTCTCGATGGCGACGTAGTGGTGCAGCAGATGGCGGGACTCGAACCGGAACTGCGGGGCGAGCACCTCCTCGTGCAGCAGTTCGCTCGGTCCGCCGCTGATGCGGCCGGTGAGTTCGGCGGCGGGTGCCGGGGACTGGCTCGTCACGTGACGGTGTCCGTTCTGTGGTGTGAGCGGGCGTGGTGCGCAAGGGCGCCGGTGGGCGCCTTCCGCGGGCGGGGCAGGCAGGGTTCAGCGGTGGTCGGCCGCGGCCAGGGCGGCGCCGAGGGCCGCGGCCACGGCGAACACCTGCGGGGGCCGCACCAGTTGGTAGTGATCGGCGTCGGCGTCGTACCGGATCAGACCGTCCGGGACCCGCTCGGCCCACCGCCGCGCCGAGCCGATCTCGGCGCCGGTCAGGCTCTGGTGGAAGTGGACGGGGCCCGGTGCGACGGGCGGCCGGTAGCGGACGGTGGCGAGCAGCCCGGTGCGGAAGACGGTGTAGTGCCGGACCAGGTCGTCGAAGTCCGGCCCCGCATCCGGGAGATGGTCCGCCACGACCCGCAGCCGGGCCGTGGTGCCGGCCGCCGCGCGCAGTTCGGCGCGCAGCGCCGCCCGGGCGTCCGGGCCGGGGTCCGTGCCCGAGGAGCGTGCGAGGTCGTCGTGGAACCACTCCAGCAGGGACACGTCGTCGTCGGGGACGTCGACCGCCCTGGGGTAGGCCGTGTCCAGCATCGTGAGCGTCCCGACGCGTTCCCCGGCGGCGCGCAGCTGGTGGGCCATCTCATAGGCGAGCAGCCCGCCGAAGGACCAGCCGGCCAGATGGTACGGGCCCTCGGGCCTGACCTGGCGCAGCGCGGCGAGGTGGGCGGCGGCCAGTTCCTCGACGGTCGCCGGGGTGCGGTCGTCCCCGTCCGGTCCCGCGCCCGTCAAGCCGGGTGCGGTGAGCCCGAACACCGGGCGTCCGGGGTCCAGTTCGGCCGCGAGGTCGCGGTAGCACAGGACCTGGCCGCCGATGGGGTGGACGAGGAAGAGCGGGTCCAGGTCGCCGTCCGGGCGGATGCGGACGACCGGGTCCGGGCCGCTCGGCCGCCGCTGGGCGCGCAGCACCTCCGCCTGGCCCGCGACGGTCGGACGCTCCAGCACGGTGGAGACCGAAAGCCGTTCGCCGAACGCGTCGTTGAGGCGGCCGATCAGGCGCAGGGCGTCGATGGAGTGGCCGCCACAGGCGAAGAAGTCGTCGTGGACGCCGACCGGACCTGCGCCGAGGAGCTGTTCCCAGATCCCGGCGATCCGGGCCTCCGTCGCGTCGCGGGGCGGCTCGGGCGGGCTCTGGCGGAGCACGCCCGCCGGGTCCGGCGCGGGCAGCGCGGCGCGGTCGAGCTTGCCGTTGGGGGTGAGCGGCAGGGCGTCCAGCAGGACCCACGCCGAGGGGACCATGTGGTCGGGAAGCAGGGCCCGGGCATGCCGGACCAGCTCCTCGGCACCGGTGCCGGTGCCGCTGTCTGTGCCGGTGTCCGCGCCTGTGCCTGTGCCCGTGCCCGTGCCTGTGCCCGTGCCCGTGGCGTGGGCACCGTCGTCGGCCGTCACCACATACGCGACCAGCCGCTCCCCGCGCAGCAGCACGGCACAGCCGCGCACCGCCGGGTGTTCGCCGAGCACCGCCTCGATCTCCCCGGGCTCCACCCGGAAGCCGCGGATCTTCATCTGGTGGTCGGTGCGGCCGGCGTACTCCAGGGCGCCGTCCGGCCGGTGCCGGGCCAGGTCACCCGTGCGGTAGAGGCGGCGGGTGACCCCGTCGGCGCCGGTGTGCCGCACGAACCGCTCGGCGGTCAGCTCCGGGCGTCCGTGGTACCCGAGCGCCAGCCCGACGCCCTCCAGGTACAGCTCGCCGGTGACACCCAGCGGGACCTCGGCCAGGCGGGCGTCCAGGACATGGGTGCGCATATTGGCGATGGGCCGCCCGATGGGCACCGTGTCGCCGTCATCGGGCGCGCACCGCCAGGCCGTCACATCGACGGCCGCCTCGGTCGGACCGTAGAGATTGTGCAGCTCGACCCCGGGCAGCAGCTCGAAGAACCGGTTGCGGACGTCGGCGGGCAGGGCCTCGCCGCTGCACACGACCCGGGTGAGCCCGGCGGCCGACGCGACCGCCTCGGTGTCGTCCAGGAACACGGCCAGCATCGACGGCACGAAGTGCACGGTGCTGATCCGCTCGCTCCGCACGAGCCCGGCCAGGTAGCCGGGGTCGCGCTGCCCGCCGGGCCGGGCGAGGACGAGCGTCGCACCGGTGAGCAGCGGCCAGAACAGCTCCCACACCGAGACGTCGAACGTGTACGGCGTCTTCTGGAGCACCCGTTCACCGGCGACCAGCCCGTACGCGTCCTGCATCCACAACAGCCGGTTGGCGATGGCCCGATGGGACACCACGACGCCCTTGGGGGTGCCGGTGGAACCCGAGGTGAAGATCATGTACGCGGGGTCGTCGGGAGACGCGGCCGGTACGGCGGTGCGCGGACCGTCCGTCCGCCGGTCCGGCACGACGTCCGACTCGCCCGGTACGGCGCTCGGTTCATCCGGTACGACGACACTCACCCCGGCGTCCCGCAGCCGGGCGCCCCAGGCTTCGCCTGCGACGACCAGCCCGATCCCCGCCTCCGTCAGCAGGGACCGCACCCGCTGCTCGGGATGCTCCGGGTCCAACGGCACATACGCGGCACCGCACTTGAGCACGGCGAGCAGAACGACCGGCAGTGTGAGGGACCGCTCGAGGAGCAACCCGACGAACGTGCCGGGACCGGCGCCCCGCTCCCGCAGCCGCACGGCCAGCCGCTCCGCCGCCGCGTCGAGCGCCCGGTAACTCAGCTCGCCGCCCTCGAAGCGGACGGCCGTGGCATCAGGCGACACCCGTACCTGACGCTCAATCAACTCAGTGAGCACATGCGGCTCTTCGTACCGCTTCTCCGTGCTGTTCCACTCCGCGTACCGTCGCCGGTCCGCCACCGGAAGCAGGTCGGCCGCCAGGCAGTCCCGGTCCGGGGTGTCGGCGAGGGCCCGCAGTGCCGCCGTGTACGAGGCGTGGAGCGCGGTCATCCGTTCGGCGGGGAAGCGGGCGGCGTCGTAACGCAGCCCGAGTTCGAGGAGCCGGCCGTCGGGGCTGCGGGAGAACTCCGCGCCGAACGCGAAGTCCGTGTCGGCCTCGCCGATCTCGTCCAGCACCGTGAACGCGCCCTCGGCGGGGCCTTCCTGCTCGACGTGGAAGTGCGTGTAGTTGAAGAACGTCTCGAACGGCGCGCTGCCGCCGGCGGTGCGCACGATCTCCGCGAGCGGGAAGCGCCGGTGCTCGTGGACGGGGACCTCCAGATCCGCGACGCGTCGTACGAACTCCCGCCAGCTCCCGGCGGTGAGGGCGACGCGGAAGGGCAGCGTGTTGAGGAACACGCCGACGACCTTGTCGCCGTCCGGCTCCTCCGCGCGCCCGTTGTGGACCACACCGGTGGTGATCTCGTCGCTGCCGCCCATCAGCGCCATGACCCGGACGTGTGTGGCGAGCAGAAGGGTGCGCAGCGGCACACCCAGTTCGGCGGCGCGCGCGGTGAGACGTTCGTGCAGGTCGGCGGGGAGCGGCTCATGGTGCCAGGACATTTGCGGCGCGCCCCCCGCAGGACCGGTGCGGGGCAGCCGGGTCACGGTGGCGCCGGCCGTCTGCCCGGCCCAGAAGGACCGGTGCGCCGGGTCGGTGAGGGCGGCGCGTTCGAGCGCGACGAACGAGGCGAAGCGGGAGCGCGGCGCGGGGGCTGGCGCGGGGGCGTCCGCTCCGGCGCACAGACGGACGTACCGCGCACTGAGTTCGGTGAACAGTGAGCGTTCGCTCCAGCCGTCCACGATCGCGTGGTGTTCCGCGATGAAGAGCTGGAAGGCGGTGTCGGAGCGGCGCTGCACATGGAAGCGGATCAGCGGCGCCCGGTCCCAGACGAACGGGCGGGTGCGCTCGGCCTCGTAGTGCCGGGCGACGGCCGCCTCCCGCGCCGTCTCGTCCAGGTCGCGCAGGTCCTCGAAGGTGATCTCGGGGCGGGCGTCGCGGTGCACGAACTGGAGGGGTTCGCCGAAGCCGTGCAGATCGAAGGAGGTGCGCAGCATCTCGTGCCGGGCGGCGGCCTCGGCGACGGTCTGCCGCCAGGCGGCCTCGGACCAGGGCGCCCGCACGTGGTAGGCGGAGACGTTGTGGTAGACGCGCCCCGCGGCGGCCGGGAGGTCGCTGTGGAAGAGCATCCCGGCCTGGAGCCGGGTCATCGGGTAGGCGTCGTCGAGTCCGTCCGGGAGCGCGGCCCGGTCCGCGTCGGTGAGCAGCGAGAACGGCTCGTACGACGGCGTCGCGTCCGCCGCGCCGGGGTCGTGGGTGACGGCCTCGGCCAGGCCGCGCACGGTCTGGTGCCGCATGAGGTCCACGACGCCGAAGCGCAGCCCGCGGTCCCGGGCGCGCGCCAGCACCTGGAGGGAGCGGATGGAGTCGCCGCCCAGCGCGAAGTAGTTGTCGAGGGCGCCGACCCGCTCGTGTCCGAGCACCTCCTGCCAGACCTCCGCGAGGGCGGTCTCGACCGGGCCGCTCGGCGGTTCGTACGCCGATCCGGGCGCGAGCGCACCCGTCGCCGTCCCCGGCACCGGCAGCGCGCGCCGGTCGACCTTGCCGTTGGCGGTGAGGGGGAGCGCCGGGAGGGTGACGAGGGCGCCGGGGATCATATAGCCGGGCAGCCGGGCCGCCAGATGGGCGCGGAGGTCCTCCACCGTGAGGCCGACCGGGGCGGAGCCGTCCGTGCGGGTGCCGTCCGTGCCGGGGCGGTGCGTGCCGATGCCGTCCGTGCCGGGGCGGTCCGTGCCGGTGCCGTCCTCCGTGGGGTTTTCGGCGGCCGGTACGACATAGCCGGCGAGTACGGGGGTCCCGGTGGCGTCCGGGACGACACGGGCGACGGCGGCGCCGATGCCGGGGTGCGCGGTGAGCGCCGCCTCGATCTCGCCGAGTTCGATACGGAAGCCCCGCAGCTTGACCTGGTCGTCGATGCGGCCGAGGTACTCCAGCTCGCCGTCGGCCCGCAGCCGTGCCAGGTCGCCGGTCCGGTACCGGCGCTCCCCGGAGGGTGCGGTGGGGAAGCGTTCCGCGGTCAGTTCCGGGCGGTTGAGATAGCCCCGGGCCAGGCCCGCCCCGGCGACGTACAGCTCACCGGCGGCGCCGCGCGGGACGGGGCTCCCGTGCCGGTCCAGCAGATGCAGCCGCAGGTCCGGGATGGGCACCCCGATGACGCTGCCGCGTCCCTGTGCCGCGTCCCGGGCGGTCAGCGGGCGGTAGGTGACATGCACCGTGGTCTCGGTGATGCCGTACATGTTGACCAGCCGGGGCGTGGTGTCGCCGTGCCGGTCGAACCAGCCGGTGAGCGCGCCGACATCGAGGGCTTCGCCGCCGAACACCACATAGCGCAGGGCGAGTTGTTCGGACGGCCCACCCGCTCGCTGGGCGTCCACGCGGTCGAGCTGGTGGAAGGCGGACGGGGTCTGGTTGAGCACGGTGACCGCCTGTTCGCACAGCAGGCGGTGGAACTCCTCCGGGGAACGGCTGGTCTCGTACGGCACCACGACGAGCCGTCCGCCGTGCAGCAGCGCGCCCCACAACTCCCAGACGGAGAAGTCGAAGGCGATGGAGTGGAACAGCGTCCACACGTCCTCGGGGCCGAAGCCGAACCAGTGGTGGGTGGCGGAGAACAGCCGGGTGATGTTGCGGTGCGGAACCAGGGTGCCCTTGGGTCGTCCGGTGGAGCCGGAGGTGTAGATGACGTAGGCGAGATGGTCGGGCGTCACACCGCTGTCCGGGGCGGTGCCGGGCAGTTCGGCGAGCCGGTCCGCGTCGGCCGTCAGATCGACCGCGTGCCTGGCCGCGGCCTCCCACAGCGGACGGGTGGCGGTGGTGCCGACGACATGGCGCAGCCCGGCGTCGCCGATGATGTGCCGCAGCCGCTCCGGCGGGTTGTCCGGGTCGAGCGGAAGGTAGGCGCCGCCCGCCTTGAGGATGCCCAGCAGGCCGACCAGCAGCTCGGCGGAGCGCGGTGCGCACAGGCCCACCAGGGTGTCGGGTCCGACCCCGAGGGCGCGCAGCCGGTGCGCCAACTGGTTTGCCCTGCGGTCGAGTTCACCGTAGCTGAGCGCTCGTGAACCGTCGGTGACGGCGAGGGCGTCGGGGGTGCGGGCGGCGTGCTCGGCGAACACCTCGTGGGCGCAGCGCGCGGCGGCCCCCGCAGCCTCTTCGGGCAGGGCGGAGACGAGCGGGCGCAGCTCCTCGTCGCTGAGCATGGGCAGCCGGCTGACGGGCAGCTCGGGCTCCGCGACGGCCGCGGCCAGCAGCCGCAGATAGTGCCGGGTGAACCGTTCGACGGTGGCGGCCTCGAACAGATCGGCGCGGTACTCCAGCCGGCAGCGGACACCGTCCTCGCCCCGTACGACATCGAAGGTGAGGTCGAACTTGGCGCTCCCGGCGGGGCCTTCGAGCAGCCGGGCGCGCGGGCCGGGCAGCGCGGCCGTGGTCTCCGCCTCGTTCTGGAAGCCGAACACGACGTCGAAGAGGGGCGCGCGGTCGGTGGTGCGCTCGGGGTTGAGGTGCTCGACGATCCGCTCGAAGGGCAGGTCCTGGTGGTCCTGGGCGTCCGCGACGGTGTCCCGCAGCCGCTTGAGGTGATCGCGGAAGCGGGGGTCGTCGGAGAGGTCGGAGCGGATCACGAGGGTGTTGACGAACAGCCCGACGGTGTCCTCGAACTCCCTGCGGTTGCGGTTGGCCACGGGCGTGCCGACCAGGATGTCCTCGCCGCCCGTGTAGCGGCCGAGGACGATCTGGAAGGCCGCCAGCATGGTCGTGTAGAGAGTGCTGTCGGTCTCCCGGCAGAGCCGGTTCAGCCGCTCCAGGACGTCCCCGGGGACCGCCGCCTCATGGAGGGCCGCGCCACGGGACGGCAGCTCCCCGCCCGGGCGGCGGTCCGTC
>NZ_MUNF01001045.1:400-637 GCF_002154555.1 Streptomyces murinus | reverse complement strand
AACGCCTCCGCCGCCTCGCCGCCGACCCGGCCGAGGAGGACGAGGTCCAGACGGCGGTCCGCAGCCGCTTCGGGCCGGACCTGTCCGCGGGCTGAGGCCGACGAGGGGGCCGAGCCGGGCCCGCGTACGCCTACATCGGGGCGGGCTCGCGTACGACGCCACAAGCTTCCGTATGACGCCACGGCCTCCGTACGCCGTCACGGACGCCACAAGTCTCCGTACGTCGTGAGGGGCCCG
>NZ_MUNF01001045.1:0-353 GCF_002154555.1 Streptomyces murinus | reverse complement strand
GCCGGGCCCTTGCCGGGGCCTCGGGGTCCCCCGCGTGAACACCGGGTTCCCGGGTGAATCCGGGGTTCCCGGATGAACGCCGAGTGACCCTCGGACCAGCGCCCCATGGCCGGCGTCCGACCCGCCGACCCGCGGAGGACAACGCTCACGGGACGTTCCCCGGGCGGAAAGATCGACGTTGACGCGGCCACGTCCGGTGCGGCGACAACACCCGTATGCGTGTCGTCATCGTGACCGAATCCTTTCCCCCCGATGTGAACGGCGTGGCCCACTGCGCGCTTCAGACCGCCCGGCACCTCGTAGATCGCGGTCACCACCCGCTCGTCGTCGCCCCCGCCCCCGCACCCGGTACC
>NZ_MUNF01001044.1 GCF_002154555.1 Streptomyces murinus | reverse complement strand
GGCAGGGCGGCGGCGGTCTCCCGGGTGGCGAGGACCAGGGTGGGCCGGGCGTCGCCGAGCATCAGCCGGATCCGCTCGACGGGATAGCCGGGGTCGACGGGGAGGTAGGCGGCACCCGAAGTGAGCACGGCCCACAGCACGGGCACGAGGTCGGCGGAGCGCGGCAGGCAGAGCGCGACCAGGGTCTCGGGTCCCGCGCCNNNNGCTGCTCCTCGGCCGAGAGCATGGGCAGCTCGGCCAGCGGGCGGCCCGGGCCGTCGGCCATGCCTTCCAGCAGGCGGTGCAGATGCGCGGTCAGACGGGCCGCGGTCGCCGCGTCGAACAGGTCCGTGTTGAACTCGGCGGTCAGCACACAGCCGCCGTCCGCGTCCGGCGTGAACTCCAGGACCAGGTCGAAGCGCGCGGCCGGGCGGGGCAACGGGTGCTCCGTGAGGCGCAGTTCACCGGCGCGCGGCGGGACGGGGAGGGCGGTCTGCTGCACGACGAGCACCTGCACCAGCGGGGTGCGGCTGGGGTCGCGGGGCGGGGCCAGTTCCTCCACGACCCGGTCGAACGGCACCCCGTCGTGGGCGAAGGCGTCCAGCACCGT
>NZ_MUNF01001043.1 GCF_002154555.1 Streptomyces murinus | reverse complement strand
GGGGCCGGCACATGGGGGACGGTGCCGACGCCGAGGACCAGGTTGCGGGTGTAGGCGCGGCCCAGGGCGTCGGCCTCTCCTTCGGCGTCGAGCTGGGTGAAGTCGACCTCGAACAGGGCCCGTTCGGGGTTCCAGCGGACGGCGTCGACCTGGTGGCCGAAGCGCAGCCCGGGCAGGTTCCGGGCGGCCCAGCGGCAGTAGGCGTCGTACTCGGCGCGTTCGATGTGGAAGCGCTCGGCGAAGTAGAAGGGGAACAGTCGTTCGCGGGTTCTGAGGTAGTTGAGGAAGCTCCAGGGGCTGGTGGGGTCGGCGAGGCTCACCAGGTCGGCGAGGAAGGGTACCTGGATGGTGGAGCCCTCGATGAGCAGGCCGGGGTGCCAGCTGAAGCCGGGCCGCTGTTCGTAGAAGACGGCGTCCAGTTCGGGAAGGGGCTGGGCGAGGGCGGCGAGGGAGAGGTTGCAGGGGCCGATGCCGATGCCGACCAGGTCGCGGGGGGCGTCGGGGTCGCGGCGCGGCAGCAGGGTGGTCCGGGAGGCCGTCTGGGGAGCCGGGTGGGGGGTCATCTGG
>NZ_MUNF01001042.1 GCF_002154555.1 Streptomyces murinus | reverse complement strand
CTCCCCGCCGCACCCCCAGCGGCACCGAACCGGCCACCGCCCGCAGCGACCTCCGGCTGCGCCTGATCCTTTCCGCGCTCTTCCTCCCCCTCTTCACCGCCGCCACCGTGGGCTTCGCCCTCTGGTCCGCGCACCAGGGCCCCGGTGACAGCCCCGGCAGCGGCCCCCTGACCGTCCTCGCGGTGGTCTGCGGAGTCCTCGCCCTGGCCGCCGCACTCGACCTGGTACGGGTGACGGCCCGCAGACGACGCGAGTCCGACCCGACCGACGACGTCATCGGCTGACCCATCGGAGCGCTTTGCGCGGCTTTGGCCGGAAGCAGGGCGTGAATATGCCAAACGCACGCTACTGAATCCCGGATTCCGGAGGCAGTCTGCTCACGTACCGCCTGCCCCGCCGTGTTCACGAGGTCCGGAAGCCTCCCCGCACACGGCGGGGCAGGCGTTCGTAGGGGCCGTAAATACGTTGCGGCGCGCCCCGCGCACTCGGTGAGCTGGGCCCATGGACACCACGGCGGACGGCACCCGGCGCGCGGCACGGGCCGGGCCCCGGCGACCTGGCTCCTGGCGCAGCCCGGCCGTGCTCGGCGCCCTGATGCTGTCCGCCTTCACCTTCAACACCGCGGAGAACCTGCCGGTCGGCCTCCTGAACGCGATCTCCCGGAGCCTTCGGGTGTCACCGTCCACGGTCGGTCTCCTGGTCACCGGTTACGGCGGAACGGTCGCCCTCGCCTCCCTGCCGCTCGCCCACGGCACCCGGGCGATGCCCCGGCGCCATGTGCTCACCGGGCTGCTGGCTGTGCTCGTGCTCTCCAGCCTGCTCGCCGCGTCCGCCCGTTCCTACGGGCCGCTGCTCGCGGCCCGGCTGCTCACCGCGCTCGCGCAGGCGCTGTTCTGGGCGGTGACGGGCCCGGTCGCGGTGGGCCTGTTCGCGCCCGAGGTGCGCGGGCGGGTGATCGGGGCGCTGTCCGTCGCCGGCTCGCTCGCCCTCGTGGTCGGCGTGCCCACCGGCACCTGGCTGGGCGGGCGCACCGACTGGCGGGTGCCCATGGCCGCGCTCGCCGCCCTGGGCCTGGTCTCGCTGGTGACGATCGCAGCGCTGCTCCCCACCTCGCCCCCCGAGTCCGAGCCCGCCGCCTACGGCACCGCTCCCGACACCCGCCGCTTCGCGACCGTGCTCGCGGCCGGGGCCCTGTCCGCCACCGGGGCGTTCACCGGATACACGTACCTCGTGCGGTTCCTCGGCGCGGTGAGCGGGTTCTCGCCGGGCGCCGTCGACCTCCTGCTCGTGGCGTTCGGCACCGCGTGCCTGGCCGGGGTGGGCATCACCGGCGCGCTCCTGGACCGCTTCCCGCGCGCCGCGCTGACCACCGCCGTGGCCGTCCAGGCGGTCGGCATGCTCGGCCTCTGCGCGAGCGGCACGCACCCGGTGCCGGCGGTGGTGTTCCTCGCCCTGACGGGCGGCGCGCTCGGACCGGTGTTCATGGCCGCCCAGCACGAGATGCTGATCTGCGCGCCCGGCCGAACGGACGTCGCGCTCGCCGCCAACTCCGGCGCGTACAACGCCGGTATCGCCGCGGGTGCCGCCCTCGGCGCGCTGATCCTGCCGCTCGCGGACGTACGCGGCGCCTTCCTCGCCGGCGGTCTGCTGACCACCGGGGCCTGCTTGGTCCTGCTCGCCGAGAGCATCCGAGTCGGATGACGTGACCGACGGGGGAGAGGTTGCCTTCTCTCCCCGGTTTTCCCTTCCGTCCGCCTGTGGGGCTTCCCACCCGTTAAAGATCTTGACGACCGTCGCGCGGATCGCTGAACTGTCCCCCGGGCCGTGCGACCACACGACCCGGGGGAAATCCGCCGGCATCCGGTCGGTGACGCCTGAAACGAGCGGGTACTGGGAAAAGCCTCGTACGGTCGATCACCGGACGCGGGCCGAAGGGGGCGATGTGCATGACAGGTGCGTCGAAGACGAGGAAGACGCAGCAGACGAAGGCGACGGGCTGCCCCGTCTCATGACCGCGGAAAGACATCTCGACCGGCTCCGCCCGGCGGCGGCCCGCCTCGCCCGGTTCACCGGGCGCACCCTGCGCGGCGAGTGGCACGCCATCGTCGTCGACCCGGTACGGCAACTCGCCCGGCGCGGGCTGTCCGGGCTGCTGCTGGCCTTCGTCGCCGCGTTCGGCGTCATCTTCTTCCACGACATCGCCCAGCACCCCACCGGCGCGATGTGGGTCACCCGGCTCGGCGGCGTCAAGGCCGACCTGCCGCTGTGGCTGTCCCTGCTGCGCACCCCGGTGTCGCTGTACGTCCCGGCGCTCGACCTGCCGGTCTGGGCCGGCATCACCCAGCTGTTCCTGGCCTTCGCGCTCGCCGAACTCACCCTCGGCCGCTCCCGCACCCTCGCGATCGCCTACGCCACCACGCTGGCCGGCACCCTCGTCGCCCGGCTGATGATCGCGATCGGGCCCGGCTGGTCGGGCCTGGGACTGCCGGCCGCCTGCGGGCAGGTCCTGGACACCGGGCCCTCGGCCGCGGTCGTCGGCCTGTTCACCTACCTCTCGGTCATCCGACGCGCGCCGGTGGTCTTCACCCTCACCGGCGCGCGTCGGATGAC
>NZ_MUNF01001041.1:223-769 GCF_002154555.1 Streptomyces murinus | reverse complement strand
CTCCGACCGCTCCCGCTCGGCGCGCTCGCCCTGCTCCTCCTCACCGTGCTCTACACCGGCTGGTCCCGCCCCGACTGGCACTCGTCGGGCCGCCTCCCCGGGGCCCCGGCCTTCGACGGCCTGATGCTGGCGCAGGGGGTTCTGGTGGTGGTGCTCGGGGTGGTCGCGTGGGGGATGTATCGCAGGACCGTGACGTCCTTGGCTCCCGCCGCTGAGACCGACGTCGACTCCGGCTCGATCCTTGGTCCCGCCTCGGTCCTTGATCCCGGCTCGGCCCCGGGCCCCGGCATCGGCTCCGGCCCAACCTCCGGCCCCGGCTTTGGTTGTGGCTTTGGTTCCGGCGTTGGCTCAGGGCCCGAGCGTGGCCCTGGCCCTGGCCGCGACCCCGACTCAGACCCTGCCCCCGGCCCTGGTTCTGGCCCTGGCTCCGGTTCAGGCCTCGATCTCGACCGCGACCGGGAGCGCGCCCCCGACCGCGGCCCCAGCACCGGCCCATGCTCCCGCCTCAGCCGCGACCCCGACTTTGGTCCCGACTCCGGCACCGGC
>NZ_MUNF01001041.1:0-160 GCF_002154555.1 Streptomyces murinus | reverse complement strand
CGATCCCGGCCCCGGCTGCGACCTCACCCCCGACCTCAGCTCCGGCCGCGATCCCGGCCCCGGTTGCGACCTCACCCCCGACTTCGGCACCGGCCCTGGCCTCGGCACCGGCCCTGGGTCAGGTCTCGACCGTGACCCTGACCTCAGCTCCAGCCGCGAC
>NZ_MUNF01001040.1 GCF_002154555.1 Streptomyces murinus | reverse complement strand
GCGTCCTCCCCGTCCAGTCGGCCCGGGCCGATCTCCCCGGGCGGCGTCCGGCCGCCGAGCCCCCGTCCGTTGCCGAGCCCGCCTCGGCGCTTGACTTCGTGGGGTCCGGGCCGCCCACCTATGACCCCGAGCCCACCGCCCTGCCCCACGCCGAGCCGGAGGAGCTGGGGGAGTTGGTGGCGGACACGGTCCTGGACGGGGCCCGGTACGGGACCTGGACGCTGCGGTCGGTGTCGCTGCGCGGGGACTCGGCGCGCTACCGGGGCGAGCCGCGCCGGGACGCGCTGCTGACCGCGCGCTTCGGCACCGGCGACCACGCGCTGGTGCTCGTCGCGATGGCCACCGGCGCCCGCGCCACCCCCGAGGCGCACCTCGCGGCGGCCGAGGCGTGCCGCTGGATCGGCCGGGCGGTGGGCCGCAGCCATCAGCGGCTCGCCGAGGACATCCGGGCCACCCGGCGCGCCGATCTGAAGGCGGGCCTGCACCGGCTCACCGACCGGAGCCTCGGCCGGCTCCGCGCGAGCGCCCTCGAACGGGGCGCACGGCCCGAGGAGTACACGGCCACCCTGCGCTGTCTGCTGCTGCCCGCCGACCCGCACTGCCGTACCCGCGTCTTCTTCGGCGTCGGCGACGGCGGCCTCTTCCAGCTGCGGGACGGCAGCTGGCGGGACATCGAACCGCGCGCCACGGACCACGCGCCCCCCGAGCCGCCCGGGACAGCCGAGCCCGCCGAGGAGGACGACGACCGCCTCACCCTCGACCTCGGCGTCCCGCAGGTCCCGTACGAACAGCTGCCCGAGCC
>NZ_MUNF01001039.1 GCF_002154555.1 Streptomyces murinus | reverse complement strand
CCCAGGTGCTCGCGCAGGGTGCCACCCGGATAGAAGGTGCGGAACAGGCCGCGGTGCTGGAGTAACGCCACCGTGCCGTTGACCAGCCGTTCCAGGTCGCGGCGGGGTTCGACGGGGACCAGGTGGAAGCCGTCGGCGGCGCCCTCGCAGTGCCAGGCGGCGAGCAGGTCCGCGAGATCGACCGGGCCGCCCCGGTACAGCGGGCCCTGCGCGGTGGGCCGGGGACCGCCCCCGCCATGGCCGGGCTCGGCCGCGCACTCCCCGCCGCCGAGGTCGACCCGCAGGCTCACCAGGACCCGCGGGGCGCCGGGCTCCCGCCCCGACTTCGCCGCCCGGACCCGCAGTTCCTCGCGTACGGCGGCGGCCCCCGCCGGAGTCGCGGCGCGGACCAGGGCCACATCGGCGTACCGGGCGGCGAGGGCCCGGGCGCCCCGGGTGCTCGCGTCGACGAGGTGGAGAGGGGCGGGGCGGTACGAGGGGTCGGGACCGGATCCTTCGTCACGGATTCCGGTGACATCCGCCGGGCGGTCCCCCAACTCACCAGCGAGAAAAGGGACTTCGCCCGCCTCCGCAACCCCGGCCGCAC
>NZ_MUNF01001038.1 GCF_002154555.1 Streptomyces murinus | reverse complement strand
GCGCCGACATCTTGCTCGCCAGGCTCATCGGGCACTTCAGCTTGGCGGCCGGGGTCCTGGCCAGCAGTCCCATCAAGGGGCCGCCGAGGCGGGCGGCGATCCGGTCGTGCGCGGTCTCGTCGCGGACCTGCTGGAGGCGCTGGTCGAGGAAGGTCATGCCGACGATGCCGGCCAGGGTGCCGCGCGGCGCCTTGGCGGCCACGTGGTACGTGAGCATGCCGCCCGCGCTGAGCCCGTACAGGACGATCGGGCGGTCGTCCCGGGCGCGCTCGTGGGCGAGGAAGTCCACGACCAGATCGACCCAGTCGTCGTACGACGGTGTCGTGCCCGCCCTGACCTGAGTGAGGCCGTAGCCGAGGTTGTCGAGGGCGACGGTCTCGAAGCCGAGCCGCGCGAGCGGGGCGCCGAGGATGAGGGACATCTGGCGGCCGTTGGTGCCCACGCCGTGGTGCAGCACGACCTTGGCGCGCGCCCCGGGGTTCGGGTACCGGTCGAGGTGGACGCGGTGTCCGCGCCAGTCCCAGAACTCCTCCTCGGGAGCGGTCTCGTCGGTCAGGCGCAGCCGCTCGGGCAGAAAGCGCTGGAGGTCACGCCATGCCTGCTGGTCGCGGTAGGAGGTGGGGGCGGTGGAGCTCATGAGGGGGTGCCTTCCGGCTGGGGCCCGCTGGTGGGC
>NZ_MUNF01001037.1 GCF_002154555.1 Streptomyces murinus | reverse complement strand
CGGGCAGGCGGGTTCGATTCCCGGCCGCCGCGTCCGGCCTCGGACGAGGGCGGTGGCGGTGGCGGGAGTGAGCGCGCGGCGGGCGGGAGTCCCGGCGCGAGGGGGGCGGTGCGGTGTGGCGCTTCGCTCTGCCTGCGCCGGGAGGCGATCCCTGTCCGTTCCGGGTGGCCGTCGTCCTCCGGCCGCCGTGACCGGTGGGCCCCGCTCAACTCCCTTGCTTCGTAAGCCTCTCGCGCTGCGGTACGACCGTGTAGCGGGGGTCCTCCGCCGAGGCCACCCCGGCGTGGAAGACACCGAAGCGCAGGGCCGCCGAGCCGGTGAGGAGGGCGGCGCCTGCGGCCAGGGCCACGCGGCGGTCGCGCAGCCGGCCGGAGAGGAGAGCCAGGGCGGCGCCGGTCACGGTCAGGGCTTCGGAGGCGCGCAGCAGGATCCGGGGCCTGCCCCGGTCGAAGGGCTCGGCCGTGATGCCCATCCGGCGCTTCATCAGCTGGAAGGCGCCCAGTTCCAGCGTGGCGCCGAGCAGCGCCGTACGGCGGGCCGGTCCCGTCTGCGCGGCCGGTGCGGCGGCCAGGGCCAGACCGGACGCGGCGGCCGCGGCCGACCCCGCGAAGACGAAGGGGAGTTGACGGTAGCCCTCGTGCCAGGAGGGCACCGCCGTGTCCGAGAGCAGGACTGCGGTGTAGGTCGCCACGGCGGGGCCCAGCGCCGCTGCGGCGAGGGTGGCGGCCGTGCCCAACAGCCGGTAACGGCCCGCCACTTCGGCGGCGGTCGAGCCCAACAGCCGGTAGCGGCCCGCCGCTTCGGTGGCCGCGGCGGCCATGGTCAGCGGTGCGTAGCCCACCAGGATCCAGGAACCCACGCTCATCGGCGAGGTCGGCTTGAACACCCGCAGCATGTTCAGGAACCGCTTCGGGCGGCCCAGGTCGTGCACCAGCGCGGCCAGCGACAGCGAGATCGCCCCGGCCGCCCCCAGTTTCGCCGGTGTCGCGAGCCCCGGCCGGCCCGTCAGCTCACCCCCGGCCGCCAGCAGCGAGGAGGCCCCGGCCAGTCCGCCCAGATACAGGTACCCGGCGATGTCCAACGCCTTCCACGTGGGCTTGTTCAGCACGGGTTTGCCGTAGTACGACGAGAACGACGCGTCCGGCACCATCGACCGCTCGCCCAGCCCGCGCCGCCGACGCCGCCGCCCCGCGTACGCCC
>NZ_MUNF01001036.1 GCF_002154555.1 Streptomyces murinus | reverse complement strand
GGGTCAGCGCGGTGGAGTGGCGCGGTACGGCGCTCACCCTGCTCGGTCTCGGCGCGGTGCTGGTCACCGCGTCGGGCCCGGCGCCCTCCCGGGTGCTCAGCCTGCCGGCAGCGGTCGCGGTGGCCGGTACGACGGCCGCGCTGGTCGGCGCCCTGTCCTGGCCCGGCGCCCGGCCGGGGCTGCGGCACGCGACCGCGTCCGGGTTCGCCTCGGGGGTCGCCTCCGCACTGACCCAGACCGTGACCGTGGCCGCCACCGACCGCTCGGGCCCGGTGCTGAGCACCGAGGTGATCGTGGTCGCGCTGCTGGTCGCGGCGTTCGCCGTCGGCGGGCTGCTGCTCTCGCAGACCGCCTATCGCGGCGGCCTCGGCGCCCCGCTTGCGGTCGTCACCCTGGCCAATCCGGTGGCCGCCGCGCTGATCGGGCTCACCCTGCTCGGGCAGGGGCTCACCGGCGGCGCGGGCGGGGTGCTGCTGGCGCTCGCCGGGGCGGCGCTGGCCGCCCGGGGTGTGGTGCTGCTCACCCGGGTCACCAGGGCGACGGTGGACGGCGAGGAGCCGCACGACCATCCGGTGGCCGCGGTGCTCGCCCTGCGCGCGGGGGCGGCGGCGGCCGAACCCGCTCTGCGGTCCCAGCTGCCGGAGCAGTCCGGACGACCCGAACAGCCGGGGCATCTCACGGCGCTGTGACCTCGGTGCCCGCAGACGTCGGCGGTCGGTGCGCGCGTTCCCGCGTGCACCGACCGCCGTTGCCGTGCTCGGTGTTCTGCCGTGCTGTCCGCTCTGTGGTGCGTGCCCCCGTACGGGAGGCGGTCAGTTCCAGCCCCGCGAGTCCTGCTTGAGCGCGGTGTCGACGGTCAGGGCCGTCGCGACCACCAGGCTCAGCAGCGGCTCGGGCAGCTGGTAGTGGATCTGGAGGACGTAGTTGTCCGCCGAGGTGAACAGCGTCTTGGCGAGGCCTTCCCAGGTCTTGGTGATCCGGGCCACCTCGTTGTCCTGGTGGTCGACGATCGCGAAGTTCCACGCCCGCCAGTTCTCCGCCTTGATCGCGCCGACCTGCTGGCCGTTCACGTTCATCGCGAAGTTGATCTTGCCGATCATGTTCTGCTGGACGATCTCACCGACCGGCGAGCCGTCCGGGCGGGACACGATCACCCGGGACTTGAAGATCTTCGCGGGCCGGGTCAGCAGCAGCTGCGGCTGGCCGTAGGCGTCGCGGATCTCCAGCTTGTGGGTGAGGAACTGGTCCCAGCTGGAGACGAAGCGCAGGATCTTGCGCAGCGCGCCCTGCCCGACCTCGGTGACCGAGCCGAGCTCGCGGCCGTTCTGATCCATGACCTTGTACTCGTTGGTCAGCTCGATCAGCTTGGCCTTCTGGTTCACCACCAGCACCGGCTCGGTGAACAGGGTGCCGCCGCCGGGTCCGCCGGCCACCACACCGGCCTGCTGCTGCACCTGGCGCTGCACCCGGGCGTCGGGAGCCTGCTGCTGCGGGAACTGCTGCTGCGGCGCGGCCTGGTGGGGCTGCTGGGCCTGCTGCTGCGGTATCGCCTGCTGGGCCGCCGGGGCCTGCTGGGCCTGGTTGTTCGTGTGCTCGGTCCACTGGCTGCCGTCCCAGTAACGGAGCGTCTGAGGCGCGCCGTGCGGGTCCGGGTACCAGCCTGCCGGAGTGTTTGATTGCGTGGTCACCGGGGCACACTACCCTGCTCCGACCCGTACCTGACCAGCCCGGCGGAAGCGGTGTTCATCGCCCGTTCACTCCGTCGCGAGCGCCGGGTCGCTGACGCCGGGCTGGTCAGGTACGG
>NZ_MUNF01000104.1 GCF_002154555.1 Streptomyces murinus | reverse complement strand
AGCCAGACGGAGTCGCCGGGCGCGAGGGTGCCGTGCGTCACGCCGTCCAGGCGGCGTACGACGGTGTCGGCGGTGTGCGGCGCGCTCTCCAGGACGGGTCCCACGACCGCGTGCGAGCCGTCGCCCGCGAGGCCGTAGGTGCCGGGGCGCAGCGAGGCCAGGTCCCGGGTGAGCGTGATCTGGCCGGCCGCTGCCCACCGAGCCCCGGCTCACCGTGCACGGCACCGCGGCCGGCCAGATCACGCTCACCCGGGACCTGGCCTCGCTGCGCCCCGGCACCTACGGCCTCGCGGGCGACGGCTCGCACGCGGTCGTGGGACCCGTCCTGGAGAGCGCGCCGCACACCGCCGACACCGTCGTACGCCGCCTGGACGGCGTGACGCACGGCACCCTCGCGCCCGGCGACTCCGTCTGGCTCACCCCCAATGTGCACGTCGGCAACCCGCGCACCGCGCTCGGCCTCGACCACGCCGACGTGGACGTGCCCGGCGAACTCGGCGCGCTGCCCGCCTGGTTCCTGCCCGGCGACCGGGACACCTGGGTGATCGCCGTGCACGGCCTGGGCACCACCCGCGAGCACGCCATGAACGTGATGAGCTTCCTGCGCGCCCGCAGGCTTCCGGTTCTGGCCCTCGCCTACCGCGGCGACCTCGGCGCGCCCCGCCCCGCGGACGGCCTGAACCACCTCGGCGAGACCGAGTGGCGCGACGTGGACGCGGCGATCCGCTACGCCGTGCGCTACGGCGCACGCCGCGTCGTCCTGCTCGGCTGGTCCACCGGCGCCACCATGGCGCTGCGCGCCGCCGAGCACTCCGCCGTGCGCGAGCACATCGCCGGACTGATCCTCGACTCGCCGGTGCTCAGCTGGGAGGCCACGCTGCGCGCCCTCGCCCGCGCCCGGCACACCCCCGCCCCGCTGCTGCCGCTCGCGGTCCGCGCCGCCCAGGGCCGCGCCGGGCTGCACGCCGACCGGGTCGCCGAGATCACCGACCCCGAGCGGCTCGCCGTTCCCACCCTGATCATCCACGGCCCCGGCGACCGGGTCGCCCCCTGGGAGTTCTCCCGGCTGCTCGCCGCCCGCCGCCCCGACCGCGTCGCCCTGCACACCGTGCCGAACGCCCCGCACGCGGCGATGTGGAACCCGGACCCACCGGCGTACGAGGAACGGCTACGGCGCTTTCTGACCCCGCTGATGTAACGGCGTACGCCGGGGCGCCCAGGGCGCACCGGGAACGGCCGGGCCCGTTCCGGTTGTGACCGTACGGTTGGCCGAAACACGCCTGCCGACCCCCTGGGGGACCCGGTGCGTTGGCCAGCCCTGTCGCCCGCCGTGACATTCCGTTTGGGTTTTCGGACCGTCAACCGGAAGACTGCTCCTGTGACGTCCCGTATCCCGCGCGACTCCAGGCTCCGACTCGTCCGACCTCGACCCCTGGCCGCCGCCCCCGCAGCTGTGAACCAGCGGCGCCCGCGCCGCCCCGCACCCCGGCCGCCGGAGGGCACACCCGCGCCCGCCGAGCTGGCCAAAATGGCCCGCACCGGGCTGGCCGGCGCGGTCCGCGTCGCCCGCTGGGCGGACAACGCCCTGGGCCCCGGCCGTGACGCCGCAACCGCCGACGGCAAGGCCACCCTCTCCGCCGCCACCGCCGACCGCGCGGCCGCCGACCTCGGGCTCACCCCCGAGCAGATCCGCGCCGACTGGGACACCGCACGCCTGGCCGGACTGGTCGAGGTGCACGGCGACAGCGCGCGCCCCGGCTGGCGGCTGCGCGCCTGGGACCGGGACGACAGCGCCGTGCTGCGCGGCTGGGTCGCCCTCTTCGACGCCTGGTCGCTCGCGCTGCCCGAACCCGAGGCACACGAGCCGGCCGCCGTCGCGGAGGCCGTCTCCGCCATGCCGCAGGTGCTCTCCTTCCTCCAGCTGTCCGCCGGGCCCGTCCCGGTCGAACAGCTGCTCGACCTGCTGCAGCAGCGGGTCACCGAGCTGCGCACCGAACGCTGCGAGGTCTCCTACGAGCCCGGCACCGAGCCCCCCGTCGAAGCCGCCGCCGAGCCCACCGGGACGCCGGACGCCCCGCCCGACTCCCTCGCGCCGCTCCTCGACTGGGCGCTGGAGGCCCTCGCCTCCGTCGGCGCCCTCACCTGCGACGCCGGCCAGGCCACCCTCACCCCGCTGGGCAGCTGGGCGGTGTGGGTCAAGCTGGAGCAGATCTGCGTGGCCGCGCAGAGCCCGGCAGGCAACATCGAGCAGTCCGCCGAGGACATGCTGCGCGGCTGCGCCCAGCTGCGCCCCAACGCGGCCCGCGCCGAGTACCGCGCCTGGCTCGCCGCCCGCACCGTCGGCAGTGCCGTCAGCGAGCTGATCGACGCGGCCCGCGGCGAGGACGCCCTGCTGCGCGGGCTGGCCTTCGAGGCGCTGCGCGTGGTCGGCGCCCCCGCCGAGCCCGACGTACGCGCGGTGGTGGACGAGCCGACACTGCGGCCGTACGCCCTGCTGTGGCTCGCCGAGCACGACGGTCTCGACCCGGAGGACGCCCACGAGGTGCTCACCCGCGAGGAGGCCACCTGGCTCTGGGTGGACACCGCCGCGGCCGTCGCCGACCACGGCGAGGCGCCGATGCTGGTACGGCACCTGGAGTCCGCGGTGCAGCCCACCGTGCCCCGGCTGCTCGACGAGGTCCGCGCCGTCGGCCACCCGCGCACCGTGCAGGTCCTGGTCGCCCTCGCCGCCGCCCACCCCGACCCGGCCCTGGCCAAGGCCGTGCGCCGGGCCGCGTTCCAGGTGCACACCGGCGGCTGAGGCCGTACGTCGGCGGGTGACGGTGACGCACCCGCCGGGGACGGCTCAGACGCCGATCTCCGGCGCGTACGTCCCGAAGCTCCAGACGTTGCCCTCGACGTCCCGGGCCAGATAGTCCCGCGAGCCGTAGTCCTGGTCCGTCGGGGGCATGAGGATCTCCACGCCGTACGCCGCGGCCCGCCGGTGGTGGACGTCCACGTCGTCCACCACGACATAGATCCCGGCGGGCCCCGCCTGCCGCATCGCCGCCTCGAAGGGCCCGCCGCGGCCCCTGGAGGCGATCATCACCGCGCCGTTGCCCTGGACCAGCTCGGCGTGCAGCACCTTTCCGTCGGCCGCCTCGTACACGGTCAGCTCGGTGAAGCCGAGGCCCTGTGTGAGCTGCCGGATCGCCGCCTTCGCGTCCGTGTACAGCAGCGTCGGACAGATGCCCGGCCGCCCTCCGCCCATCGATGCCATGCGGATCACTCCTCCCGTGGCTCCCGGGAATTTCTCCCCGGTCCGCCGCCCGGGGATGCGGGTGCGGGGGCGCGGACGCGGGAAAACGGCTTGCACGGCCCCGTTAGACTTCTTCCCATGGCCATTCTCCTCGCGCATTAGACGGCGGGAACGTCCTCAGCCGCCCACCCGCCAACCTCTGTACGCCCAGGAGTCTGTCCGTGATCTCCGCCACCGGAATCGAGCTGCGCGCCGGCGCCCGCATCCTCATCGAGAACGCCACCTTCCGGGTGGCCAAGGGTGACCGCATCGGCCTCGTCGGCCGCAATGGCGCAGGCAAGACCACCCTCACCAAGTGCCTGGCCGGCGAGGGCATCCCCGCGGCCGGCACCATCACCCGCTCCGGCGAGGTCGGCTACCTCCCGCAGGACCCCCGCACCGGCGACCTGGACGTCCTCGCCCGCGACCGCATCCTGTCCGCGCGCGGCCTGGACGTGCTGCTGCGCAAGATGCGGGAGAACGAGGAGCGGATCGCCAACGGCAAGGGCGCCACCCGCGACAAGGCGATGAAGCAGTACGAGCGCCAGGAGACCGAGTTCCTCACCAAGGGCGGGTACGCCGCCGAGGCCGAGGCCGCCACCATCGCCGCCGCGCTGAACCTGCCCGACCGGGTGCTCGGCCAGCCGCTGCACACCCTCTCCGGTGGCCAGCGCCGCCGTATCGAGCTGGCCCGGATCCTGTTCTCGGACGCGGACACCCTGCTCCTGGACGAGCCGACCAACCACCTCGACGCCGACTCGATCATCTGGCTGCGGGACTACCTGAAGACCTACCGCGGCGGCTTCATCGTGATCTCCCACGACGTCGACCTGGTCGAGACGGTCGTCAACAAGGTGTTCTACCTGGACGCCAACCGCTCGAACATCGACGTCTACAACATGGGCTGGAAGCTCTACCAGCAGCAGCGCGAGGCCGACGAGAAGCGCCGCAAGCGCGAGCGGGCCAACGCCGAGAAGAAGGCCGCCGTCCTGAACGCGCAGGCCGACAAGATGCGCGCCAAGGCCACCAAGACGGTCGCCGCGCAGAACATGGCCCGCCGCGCCGACAAGCTGCTCTCCGGTCTGGAGGCGGTCCGCCAGTCCGACAAGGTCGCCAAGCTCCGCTTCCCCGAGCCCGCGCCCTGCGGCAAGACCCCGCTGATGGCCGAGGGCCTGTCGAAGTCGTACGGCTCGCTGGAGATCTTCACCGACGTCGACCTCGCGATCGACAAGGGCTCCCGGGTCGTCATCCTCGGTCTGAACGGCGCGGGCAAGACGACCCTGCTGCGGCTGCTCGGCGGTGCTGAGAAGCCCGACACCGGCGAGGTCGTCCCCGGTCACGGCCTCAAGCTCGGCTACTACGCGCAGGAGCACGAGACCCTCGACCCCGGGCGCACCGTCCTGGAGAACATGCGCTCGGCCGCCCCGGACATGGACCTGGTCGAGGTCCGCAAGGTGCTCGGCTCGTTCCTGTTCTCCGGCGACGACGTGGACAAGCCCGCGGGCGTCCTGTCCGGCGGCGAGAAGACCCGGCTCGCGCTCGCGACCCTGGTGGTCTCCTCCGCCAATGTGCTGCTGCTGGACGAGCCGACCAACAACCTCGACCCGGCCAGCCGCGAGGAGATCCTCGGCGCGCTGCGCACCTACAAGGGCGCCGTCGTCCTCGTCACCCACGACGAGGGTGCCGTGGAGGCGCTCCAGCCCGAGCGGATCATCCTGCTGCCCGACGGCGTCGAGGACCTCTGGGGCTCCGACTACGCGGACCTCGTCGCCCTGGCGTGATCGAAAGTCTGATCCACTGAGTATGGATCATTCGGCCGAGCCGTGATCCACCATCTGTGTGAGATCTCCTCATACCAGGGTGTGTCGTACACCGATTTCCCGGCCGATCCCTTGTCCAGCAAGGGGTCGGCCGTGGCGCGTCTCTGACCTGGTACTTCGTGGACCCACCCGTTCGGCCCTGTCGACGGCGACGGCTGGAATTCGGCATTCCGCTTGTGGGGATCCGCTCCTGTCGTCACAACGATGTCTCACCGACCTTGCCGAATGGGTGGCCATCACGCCCCGGAGGGGTGATCATGAGGAGACCAGAGCGCACTTCCCATGAGGAGGCACGGGTGGCCGAGACTCTGAAGAAGGGCAGCCGGGTGACCGGCGCCGCGCGCGACAAGCTCGCGGCAGACCTGAAGAAGAAGTACGACTCCGGTGCGAGCATCCGGGCACTGGCCGAAGAGACCGGCCGCTCGTATGGCTTCGTACACCGGATGCTCAGCGAGTCGGGCGTCACGCTGCGAGGGCGTGGCGGAGCGACCCGGGGCAAGAAGGCCGCATCGTCCTGACTCCGGGCGGCCCATCGGCTTCGATGGTGGCCACCCGGTCGGCGATCCGACCGGCCGGGTGGTTACTGTGCAGTCACTTAGCTCTGCTTCGCTGACCGCACCCATCGGAGGCGCCCCATGGCCACGCCCGACCAGGACCTCGCTCCTGTACTCGACAAGGACGGCGTACGGCTCACCGTCGACGACGCGATCGCCACGGTGACGCTGACGAATCCGGCCAAGCGCAACGTACAGAGCCCCGCCCTGTGGCGGGCGCTCGCCGAGGCCGGCCGGCTGCTGCCGGGCTCCGTCCGTGTCGTGGTGCTGCGCGGCGAGGGCAAGTCCTTCTCCGCCGGGCTGGACCGACAGATGTTCACCCCGGAGGGGATTCCGGGCGAGCCGACCTTCACCGATATCGCGCGTCGTGACGACGCCGGGCTCGACGCGACCATCGCCGAATTCCAGGAGGCGTTCACCTGGTGGCGACGCAATGACATCGTGTCCGTCGCCGCCGTACAAGGACATGCCATCGGTGCCGGGTTCCAGCTGGCGCTCGCCTGCGACCTGCGGATCGTCGCCGACGATGTGCAGTTCGCCATGCGCGAGACCAGCCTCGGCATCGTTCCCGACCTGGCCGGCACGCATCCGCTGGTCGGCCTGGTCGGGTATGCCCGCGCGCTGGAGATCTGCGTGACCGGGCGGTTCGTCGGCGCGCAGGAGTCGGTGGCCTCGGGCCTGGCCAACCTGGCCGTCGCCGGGGACGAACTCGACGGCGCCGTACGCGATCTGACCGCCGCGCTGGTGGCCGCGCCGCGGGACGCCGTGGTCGAGACCAAGGCACTGCTCAGCGGTGCGGCCGGCCGTTCGTACGACGAACAGCGCTCCGCCGAGCGCGGGGCTCAGGCACGCCGGCTGCGCGACCTGGCCGGCATCGGCGAATAGGGCTCAGCCCACCGAAGTGACCAGGACGGCCACCGTCGGCCTGTCCTCCAGCGCGTCCCGTACGACCGCGCGCACCCGCCGGGCCACCTCCACGGTCCGGTGGGTCGCGTCGGTCGCCAGGTCCACCCGCACATGACGGTGCGCAAGGGCGGCCGTGCCGTCCGTCCGCTCCTCGACGCGGACCGCCCGTCCCGGGCCGGTCAGCCGGACGACCCCCGGCACCGCGAGCGCCGCCTCGGCCGCGCGCAGCTCGGACAGGTCCGTCGCCTCCCGGGCCTCCGGTGGCCGCGGCGGCCGTACCTCCACCAGCCGCCCGTCCGGCTCCAGCAGCTCCGTGATCCGCAGGTCCACCTCCGTCACCGCCAGGCCGAGACGCTCGGCCGCCGCCGTCGCGAGCAGCTCCCGCAGCCGCTCCGCGGTGGCCGGCAGCGGTTCGACGGCGGTCGCCGCGAAGTCCGCCGTCACCCGCAGGGCGCCCGGCGGCAGCGCGCTCGGCGGGGCCGGTACGACGGGCTCGGCCACCCGCTGCGGGTCGGCGAGCCCGATCCGCAGCGCGCCAAGGCGCACCCCGGGCAGACCGTCCGCCGCCGCGCCGCGCAGGACCGCGCCCGCCGCGTCCTCCGCGATCCACGCGCCGTCCTCCGGCTCACCCAACGGCAGCATCCTGCCGAGCCCGACGTGATGCCTTACGACCTGGGTCCACGCGTCCGTCATTCCTCCAGCCTGCCGCATCCCCGGCGCGCGGTCGCGCAACCTTGCTTACGGTGGTCCAAGGAGGACGACCGAAAGGGACGTACGGCGATGACCGACATGACGACGACCCCCGAAGGCGGCGGCGAGCCGCACACGTCGACCCGGAAGGCCGTCCGGCGCGGCGGCGGGGATCCGTCCACCCGGGGACGGACCACCATCGCCGACGGCGTGGTGGAGAAGATCGCCGGGCTGGCCGCCCGGGACGTGATCGGTGTGCACGCGATGGGCGGCGGCTTCGCCCGCACCCTCGGCGCGGTGCGCGACCGGGTGCCCGGCGGCTCCAAGTCGGTGACCCGTGGAGTGAAGGCCGAGGTCGGAGAGGTGCAGACCGCCCTCGACCTGGAGATCGTGGTGGACTACGGCGTCTCCATCGGCGATGTCGCCGGTGCCGTGCGCGAGAACGTGGTCGCCGCGGTGGAGCGGATGACCGGCCTGGAGGTCGTCGAGGTCAACATCGCGGTCAGCGACGTCAAGCTGCCCGACGAGGAGGAGGACGAGCCGGAGCCCCGGCTCCAGTGACCGGGCCCGCGCCGGACCCCGTACACCCGACGAGCTGAGGAGCGCTGCATGAGCACGGCCATGATCGGCATGATCGCCGGAATGGCGCTGGGGTTCGCCGGGTACTTCGGCGGGTTCGGCGCGTTTTTGCTGGTGGCGGCGCTGGGCGCCGTCGGGTTCGTGGTCGGCCGCCTCGCGGAGGGCGACCTGGATCTCGGTGACTTCTTCCGCAGCCGCGATCGGCGGCGGTGACCGCCGTGACCACCGGGACCGGGGCGGTACGACACCCGCCGGCCCGGGTGCCGCCCGGAGAACGGGGCGCCACCCGGGTCGCCGACCGCGTCGTGGCGAAGGTCGCCGCGCAGGCCGCCCGCGAGGCCCTGGGCCCGCCGCCCGCCGACGCCGGGGCGCCGCACGCCACGGTGGTCGTCCACCACGACACCGCCCGGATCCGCGTCGATCTCGAACTCGGCTACCCCTGCGACATCGGCGCCCGCTGCGCCGCCGTGCGCCGCCATGTCACGGAGCGGGTGGGCGAGCTGGTGAACCTGACGGTCTCCGAGGTCGCCGTCCACATCGAGCGGCTGCACCCACCGACGGCCGCGGGCGGAAGGACGCGATGAGCCAGGTCACCCTCGACAAGAACACCGACGCCCCCGCGGACGCGGGCGGCAGCGGCCGCTTCTGGGCGCCGCGCCGGGTCCCCGCGGGCATCGTCGCCGTGCTGCTGCTGGCCGGCGCGGGCCTGCTGCTCTACGACATCGTCGCGGTCCGCGCCCACCGGCCCGCGATGCGCTTGCGCCGCGTGCTGGCCCGCCAGCTGGCCGAACGGCCCCTGGACAACACCTGGGTACTGGCCGGCGCGGCCCTCGCGGTGGCCCTCGGCCTGTGGTTGCTCGCCCTCGCGCTCACCCCGGGACACCGCTCCCTGCTGCCGATGCGCCGCCCGCACCCGGACGTCCGCGCGGGGCTCAAACGGGACGCGGCGGCCCAGGTGCTGCGCGACCGCGCCATGGACGTGTCCGGCGTACGGTCCGTACGGGTACGGATGCGCCGCCGCAAGGCCGCCGTCCGCGCCGTCTCGCACTTCCGTGAACTGGACGACGTCCGCGCCGACCTGGACACCACCCTCACCGAGGCGATCCACGGCCTCGGCCTGACCCATACGCCCCGGCTCGCCCTGCGGGTGGGCCGGGCCGCGCGGAAGGGGTGACGGCGATGCGCTCCGGGCGGCTCAACCGCGTCCTGCTCGCCCTGGCCGGACTGATCCTGCTGGCCCTCGGCGGCTCGGTGCTCGCCGTCGGCCTCGGCGTCCGGCCGCCCTCCTGGTGGATCCACGGCGGCCCGCACGACGTCGTGCTCAGCCATGCCGAGCGCACCCACTACCGGGCCGCCGACTGGTGGTGGCCCGCGCTCATCGCCGCCCTGGCCCTTCTCGTGCTGGGGGCCCTGTGGTGGCTGACCGCGCTCCTGCGCCGGCACCGCCTCGCCGAGATCCGGGTGGACACCGGCGACGGCGCCGCCGCCGTCCTGCGGGCCAGGGCACTGGAGAGCGCCCTGGCCGAGGAGGCCGCCGCGGGACCCGGAGTGGCCCATGCCCAGGTGCGGTTGCGGGGCCGGCGCAAGAAGCCCAGGGCGCGGGCCCTGCTGCGGCTGGCCCCCGAGGTGGACCCGTCGACCGCGCTGGCCGACTTCACCTCCGGGCCCCTGGCCCACGCCCGCGAGTCGGCGGGTCTGGCCTCCCTCCCGGCGGAGGTCCGCCTCGGCGCGGTCAAGCACCGGGCGGAGCGGGTCACTTGAGCGGTTCGCGGAGGGGCGGGGCCTTCGGGCTCAGAACCCGTGCCGCATCCCGCCGTCCACCGGCACCATGATGCCCGTCAGATAGGACGCCGCCGGGGACAGCAGGAAGGCCGCGACCCTGCCGAACTCCTCCGGGGCGCCGTAGCGGCGCAGCGGGATGCGGGACTCGTTGGCGGCGCGGGTGGCCTCGGGGTCGGCGGACAGGGCGTCCAGCTCGCGCACCCGGTCCGTGTCGATACGGGCCGGGAGCAGGCCCAGCACCCGGATGCCGCGCGGACCCAGCTCGTCCGCGAGGGACTTGGCGAAACCGGCGAGCCCGGGGCGCAGCCCGTTGGAGATCGTCAGCGCCGGGATCGGCTCGTGCACCGAGCCGGACAGCACGAAGCCGATGACACCGCCCTCGTCCAGCTCGGCCGCCGCCGCGCGGGCGAGCCGCACCGCGCCGAGGAAGACGGACTCGAACGCCCCGCGCCACTGCTCGTCGGTGTTGTCGGCGACGAAACCGGGCGGCGGGCCGCCCACGCTCACCAGCACCCCGTGGAAGCCGCCGAAGCGCTCACGGGCGGTCTCGATCAGCCGCTCGGGCGCCTGCTCGTCGGCGTTGTCCATGGCCACGCCCACCGCGTTCGGGCCCAGTTCGGCGGCGGCGGCCGTCGCCCGCTGCTCGTCCCGGCCGGTGATCACCACCTTCGCGCCGTCCGCGACGAGCTGCCGCGCGGCCGCGTTGCCCAGGCCGCGGGTGGCCCCGGTGACGATGTACACCCGGTCCTTCAGTCCAAGATCCATGGCCCCTATCCTGCCTCCTCGGTCCCGAACAGTGTGAGGGCGGAGTTCACCAGGCCGAGATGGCTGAACGCCTGCGGGAAGTTGCCCAGCTGGCGGTCCGCGCCGGGGTCGTACTCCTCGGCCAGCAGCCCCACGTCGTTGGCCACCCGCACCAGCCGTTCGAACAGCTCCCGGGCCTCCTTCGGGCGGCCGGTCAGATGCAGGGCGTCCACCAGCCAGAACGAGCAGGCGAGGAACGCGCCTTCGCCGCCCGGCAGCCCGTCGACCACCGAGTCGTCGTCCTCCTCGGAGTCGTAGCGGCGCAGAAAGCCGTCGTGGCCGAGGTCGGCGCGGATGGCGTCGACGGTGCCGATCACCCGGGGATCGTCCGGCGGCAGGAAGCCGACGCGGGGGATGAGCAGCAGGGCGGCGTCCAGTTCGCGGGAGCCGTAGGACTGGGTGAAGGTGTTGCGCCCCGGGTCGTAGCCCTTCTCGCAGACCTCCCGGTGGACCTCCTCCCGCAGCCGCCGCCAGCCGGCCAGGTCGCCGCTGGTCTCCTGGCGCTGTTCGAGGGTCTTCACCGCCCGGTCGGCGGCCACCCACACCATCACCTTGGAGTGCACGAAGTGGCGCCGCCCGCCGCGCACCTCCCACAGGCCTTGGTCCGGCTGCCGCCACGCCGACGCCAGGAAGTCCATCAGCGCCCGCTGGATGGACCACATGTGCGGCCGGGTGGGCAGGCCCGCGCTCCGGGCCAGCGACAGCGAGTCCATCACCTCGCCGTACACATCGAGCTGGAGCTGCTCCACGGCGCCGTTGCCGGTGCGCACCGGGGAGGAGCCGGCGAAGCCGGGCAGCCAGGGCAGCTCGGCCTCCGGCAGGCGCCGCTCGCCCGCGACGCCGTACATGATCTGGAGGGCGGCGGGGTTGCCGGCGACCGCGCGCAGCAGCCAGTTGCGCCAGGCCTCGGCCTCCTCCTGGTAGCCCGCGGTGAGCAGCGCGCCGAGGGCGAGGGTGGAGTCGCGCAGCCAGCAGTACCGGTAGTCCCAGTTGCGCACCCCGCCCAGCCGCTCGGGCAGCGAGGTGGTGGGCGCGGCGACGATCCCGCCGGTCGGGGCGTAGGTGAGCGCCTTGAGGGTGATCAGGGAGCGGACGACCGCGTCCCGGTGCGGTCCCTCGTAACGGCAGTGCCGGGCCCAGCGCCGCCAGTCGGCGACGCTGCTCTCCAGGGCCTCGTAGGGGTCGACGAGCCGGGGGCGCCGCTCATGGGAGGGATGCCAGGTGAGCACGAACGCGACCCGCTCGCCCTCGCCGAGGGTGAACTCGGAATGGGTGCCGTAGTCCTCGCCCCAGGTGCGCACCGGCGGCTCCGAGCGCAGCCACACCGAGTCGGGGCCCGCGACCGCCACCCGGTGGCCGTCGGAGCGGCGCATCCACGGCATGATCGAGCCGTAGTCGAAGCGCAGCCGCAGGGTGCTGCGGACGGTGACCCGGCCGCTGACGCCCTCCACGATGCGCACGACATCGGGGGCGTGCTCGCGCTGCGGCATCAGATCGGTGACGCGGACCGTGCCGTCGGGGGTGTCCCACTCGGTGTCCAGGACGAGGGTGTCGGGGCGGTAGGCGCGGCGGGTGCAGACGCCCGCGTCGCCCGCGGTCTCGGGGGCGATCCGCCAGTGGCCGTGGTCCGCGCCGCCCAGCAGCCGGGCGAAGCAGGCGCCGGAGTCGAAGCGGGGCAGGCACAGCCAGTCGATCGAGCCGTCCCTGCCGACCAGCGCCGCAGTCTGCTCGTCGCCGATGAGGGCGTAGTCCTCGATCCGGGCACAGTCCCTGCTACGGGCGTTCACGGGATGCGGTTTCCCGGTGGGCCCGGGGGCCAATCAGGTGGTGCGCCGGGGGAGTGACCCGACGCCCCCGCGCGGTCAGACCGCGGCCGGTTCGCTCTCCTTGGGCCCCGGCGCCGCCGCGGTCTCCTCCTGGTCCCGGATCTCCCGGCGGAGCAGGAACCACCAGCCGACCGGGACGGCCGCCGCGAACAGCCACCACTGGATCATGTAGGCGTAGTTCAGCGGGGCGTCCTCGGTGCCGGGGTCGGAGATCTGCTCCGGGGAGCCGCCCTTGGGCGTCGGCGCGGTCTGCTCCATGTAGCCGCCGAGCACCGGCGCGCCGAGCCGGTGCGCCTCCTCGGTGCTGTTGATCAGCATGATCTGCCGGTCGGGCAGGCCCTTGAGGTTCTTGATGCCACTGGCCGCGGTGGTCTCGTCGGCCATCAGGCGGCCGCTGATGGTGGTCCGGCCGGCGGGCGGGGCGGGGATCTTCGGGAAGGCGGTCTGGGACGCGTCCGCAGCGACCCAGCCGCGGTTGACCATCAGCACCTTGCCGTCGGCGAGGTCGAACGGGGTCAGGACGTGGTAGCCGACATCGCCGTTCTCGTTGGTCCGGCGCCGGACCACTTCCGTCTTCGCGGTGTCGAAGGTGCCGGTCGCGGTGACGGTGCGGTACCTCTCGGTCCGGGTCACGGCGTGTCCGGGGGAGGACAGCCGCTCCACGGGGACCGGCTCGGCGCGCAGCGCGGAGGCGACGAGGTCGTTGCGCGCGGTGCGCTCCTCGTAGCGATGCTTCTGCCAGAAACCCAGCTTGATCATCGTCGGGATCAACGCGATCGCGACGATGGTGAGGATGACCCACTGGAGGGACAACAGGAAGCGGTAGCGATGCACCCCACGACGGTACATCCGGGCCGCGGGGTGCATTCAGGCGGGTACCGGGTCACTCCCGGTGGCGCCGGGCCGGCCGGTCACACCCGGTCGACGACCCCCGTACGGCCCTCCGCGCGGGCGCAGTGCGCGCCGCAGTACCAGTGGCCGTCCACCTCCACGCCCTGTCCGATGACCTGGACCCGGCAGTGCTCGCAGATCGGGGCCATGCGATGGATCGCACAGGAGAAGCAGTCGAAGACATGGACCGCGCCCTGGGCGTGGACCTCGAAGGTCATTCCGTAGTCATTGCCGCACACTTCGCATCTCGCCATGTGCCACAGGGTGATCCGTCGCACGGGTCGGGGCGAGAGGACGCCGGGTGAGTCGTGCGTCAATCACTCTTTCGTACGATCACCCGTCCGTGAGGTCCGCGTCCACCTGTCCGTGAGTCCGCGCCCCGCCTCGACGGCGCCGGACTCACTCGTCCGCGGGCTCGACATCCCGCAGCAGCTGTCCGAAGGCGGCCTCGTCCACGACCGGTGTGCCGAACTGCCGGGCCTTGACCACCTTGGAGGTGCCCGAGCCGGGGTCGTTGGTCACCAGCAGGCTGGTCAGCCGGGAGATGCTGGACGCCACATGCAGCCCGCACTCGGTCGCCCGGTCCTCCAGCAGCTCACGCTCGGTGGAGGTGTCACCGGAGAACGCCACCCGCATGCCCTGTTTGAGAGGTTTGCCGTCTTCATAGCGGCCCGGGTTG
Source organism: Streptomyces murinus (assembly GCF_002154555.1). Classification (GTDB taxonomy): domain Bacteria; phylum Actinomycetota; class Actinomycetes; order Streptomycetales; family Streptomycetaceae; genus Streptomyces; species Streptomyces murinus. Next base: position 25,168 of record NZ_MUNF01000104.1, on the reverse strand, counting down.
GGATAGGGGCATGCGGGCCTTTTGCGTGAGGGGCGCCAACTGCCCGCGCGGTAGCCGCCGTAGCCGGGGGCGGACTGCCGGGGCACCGGCGCGTCCGACCACTCCGTCAGCGAGCGGCACTCCAGCAGCGGCAGCCGTACGCCGCCCGCCGCCGCGGCCCGCAGACTGGGCCGGAACGCCTCCGCGAGCACCCGCGCGTCGTCCAGCGCGTGGTGCGCCCGCTGCTGCACCACACCGAAGTGCGCGGCGAGCGACTCCAGCTTGTGGTTGGGCAGCGGCAGCCCCAGCTCCTTCGACAGCGCGATGGTGCACAGCCGCTGGCGCACCGGTGCCTGGCGCTCGGCGCGCGCGTACTCCCGCGCGATCATCTGCCAGTCGAAGACCGCGTTGTGTGCGACCAGCACCCGGCCGTCCAGGCGGGCCGCGAACTCCTCGGCGATGTCCGCGAACAGCGGCGCGCCCTGAAGCACCTCGCTCGTCAGACCGTGTATCCACACGGGTCCCGGATCGCGCTCCGGGTTGACGAGGGTGTACCAGTGGTCCTCGACCTCGCCGCGCGCGTCCAGCCGGTAGACGGCGGCGGAGATGATCCGGTCGTGCCGGGCCAGGCCGGTGGTCTCCACGTCAACGACCGCGTATCCCTGGGGATACGCGGTCGGCCACTGGGTGGCGGAGGACACTGCGGTCGCACGGTCTTCGAGCATGGTCATTGAGGATACGGGCCGCGACCGACATCTCCGCCCCACAGGTCCCCCCGGGCTGGTCCGCCTGGCTGCCGGCGCGGCCCCCGTCCGCGCCGAACGGCCCTTTCCCCCGGGCCTGTTGTCGCTCCGTGGAGCGTCGGAGCGGTGCGGGCCCGCCCGGAGTGCGATCCTCGCTGCTGTGACGGAACCCAAGCACGAGGAGAACCACGGCGGCGCGCTCGGCTCGCGGCTGAACTGGCTGCGCGCCGCCGTGCTGGGCGCGAACGACGGCATCGTCTCCACCGCGGGCCTCGTCGTCGGCGTGGCCGGTGCGACCGGGAGCCGTGCCGCGCTGCTCACCGCGGGCCTCGCCGGGCTGCTCGCCGGATCGATGTCCATGGCGGCGGGCGAGTACGTCTCCGTCTCCACCCAGCGCGACTCCGAGCTCGCCGCCCTGGCCGTGGAGAAGCGGGAACTGCGCGAGCAGCCCGCGGCCGAACTGCGTGAGCTGACCCAGATGCTCCAGGCGCGCGGGCTGTCCGAGGAGGTGGCCAGGGAGGCCGCCGAGCAGCTCACCGAGCGGGACGCGCTGCGCGCCCACGCCAGTGTGGAGCTGGGCATCAACCCCGACGAGCTGACCAATCCGTGGCACGCGGCCTGGGCGAGTTTCCTGGCCTTCACCGTGGGCGCGCTGCTGCCGCTGCTGGCCATCGTGCTGCCCCCGGCCGGCTGGCGGCTGCCGGTCACCGTGCTCTCCGTGCTCGCCGCGCTCGTCCTCACCGGCTGGGCCGGCGCCCGCCTCGGCGCCGCCGCCCCCCGGCGGGCGGTGCTGCGCAATGTGGGCGGCGGGGCGCTGGCGATGGCGGTCACGTACGCGGCGGGCAGCCTGCTGGGGGCGGTCGGCGTGTGACCCGGGGCGCTCGTTCCGAGGTGACCGGGCTCATGCCCAGGCGGCCCGGTCCGAACCCCATGGCGTCGGCGGGCGGGCCCAATCCGCGGGCCCGCCCGCGAAGTTCACCGGGGACAGGGCGTACCGCAGCCGGCCGAGGGGACCGTCGGCCTCGGTGAGCCAGGCGCTCTGGGGGACGTGAGCGCCCTCGTCCGCCCGCGGGGTCCCGGCCGCCTCCGGGCCGTCGTCGTACGGCATCCCGTCCGTCAGCCAGTGCGCCGTGCGGGCCAGCGCCAGCCGGACCGCACGGCCCGCGCCGTCCCGCGACCGCTCGGTCAGCGCCCGCAGGACGGCCGCCGCCAGCAGATAGCCGGTGCCGTGGTCCAGGGCCTGCGCGGGCAGCGCGCCGGGTTCCCGCGCCGAACCCTCGGTCACCGCGATACCGGTGGCGGCCTGCACCAGGCTGTCGAAGCCGCGCCGCCCGCCCCAGGGCCCGTACGCGCCCCACGCCGACACCTGCGCCACCACCAGCGCGGGGTGCCGCTCCGCGAGCGCCTCGGGGGAGAGGCCGAAGCGGTCCAGCGCGCCCGGCCGGTAGCCGGTGACCACGACGTCCGCTTCGGCCAGCAGCTCCTCGAAGGCGTCCCGGCGCGTGGCCAGGTCCAGGGTCGCGGAGCGCTTGCCGAGGCCCGTTTCGGCGTGCTGGTCGGGGAGTTCGGGCAGCCAGGGCGCGTCCAGGCGCAGCACGTCCGCACCCAGCAGGGCGAGGGTGCGGGTGGCGACCGGGCCCGCCAGGACCCGGGTCAGGTCCAGGACGCGCACTCCGGCGGCGGGCAGCAGCGGGGCGGCGGCCGCATCGAGGGGCGGCAGCGCGCGCACGGGGGCCGTACCGAGCGTCGCGCGTTCCACCAGGGGGCGGGCGGCCACCAGGGCGGCCTGTTCGGTCGCCCGCCACTCGCGCGGGGTGCGCAGGGCCACCGCGAGGCCGCCGGCGGCGTGCACCGTCTCCTCGGTCCCAAGGGCGGTGCGTCCGGCGAGCAGGGCGGCCACGGTCGCGGGCGCGGCGTCCGCGGGCAGGCCCAGCGCGTCGAGCAACCGGGCCCGGTGGTGCGGGTAGTTGGCGTGTGTGCGCACCCAGCCGTCGGCCGTGCGCCAGAACCGCGACAGGGGTGCGAAGGAGAGCGGCGCCCGCCCGTCCACCCGCAGCAGCCGCTCGCTGTGGAACGCCGCCGCCACGGCACCGTCGTCGACCCGGACCCCGGGCACCTCGGCGCGCCCGGTCCGGCGGGCCCCGAGTTCGGCGGCGGCCAGGGCGCACGCGCCGACGCAGGCACGCGCGAGCCGTCGTACGGGAAGGCGGGCCGCGAGGGTGCCGGGCCGCTCGGCCGTCGTCACCCGGGAGAGCAGGGCGGGGTCGCCGCCCAGCGCAGTCCATGCGAACGCGATATCCGTCATGACTGCACTATGCATTATTGATTCGATCAACTCTTGTATGGACTCGCTGTCGACCAGTAAAGGTGCACCTCTTTACGGACATCGGAAGGCCGCAGCTGCCAGCCCTGGGCGAGCGCGCGCTCCGCGACGTACCGGGCACCCGCGCCCCGGTAGTCGCGCAGTGGTATCCGCCAGTTCGGCGGCGCTGTCGGCCGGGACCGGGAGACCTGTGCGGTGCGGCGGGCGATCGCCCTGTCGACGTGTGCGCGGTAGTAGCCGGCGTCCCCCTCATGGCGCAGCTCGCGCAGCCCCACGCACCAGGAGGGCCACGCCGTCGGGGCCGTCAGCAGGTCGCCCTGCCGGTCGGCGGCCTTCTCGGCCCGCTCGCTGAACGCCGTGACGACGTCCATCACCGCGCCCCAGACCACGAGCACACCCAGGATCGCGAGACACAGCAGCACATGGAGCGGCACATAGAGAAGGCTCGCCACGAAGCGCGCGGCGAGCCGTCCCCGGGGCCGGACGGGCGGCGGCTCCCAAGCCGCCGGATCCTCGGAGGAGTTCATGGCTGGATCATGCCGTACGGGCGGGTGGCCGGATTTCCCCGTGCCACCCGCCCGTACGGGGGCGCTAATAGGTCACTGCGGCGAGGGCGTCCGCCATACCCCGGCCGTAGAAACCGTTGCGGTTCGCCGGACCCTGGCACACCGCGTCGACCTTGCCGTCGCCGTTGATGTCGTACGGGTCCGTGCACGGCGTGGCGTCGGCCTCCGCGTACAGGAGCGCCGTGACCAGCGCGGCGGACGCATGCGGATGGGTTGACTTGATCAATGCGGCAACCCCGGCCACATGCGGGGTCGCCATGGACGTCCCCGCCATGTAGCCCCACTTGCCGCCCGGCAGGGTGCCCAGGATGAGGCCGCTGGTCGCCGGGGGCGCCGGCGTCTGGTAGACCGTCGAGTCACCGCCGGGCGCCGCGATGTCGATGACGCCCCGGCCGTAGTTGGAGTACGACGACTTGAGCCCCTTGGCGCCGGTCGCGGAGACCGTGACGACGCCGGGCAGCTGGGTCGGGATGTCGAAGCAGCGGCGCGGATCGATCACCCGGTCCGACGCGGTGCCGTCGTTGGGCGACTGCGGGTCGGTGATCGAGCCGGCGGCCAGGTCGTAGCTCTCGTTGCCCGCCGCCGCGATGTTGACCGTGCCCCGCCTCTCCGCGTACCGCGAGGCCCGGTCGACGGCGTCCACCAGCGCCCTCTGGTCCGGGTCGGTGGTGCAGTTGAAGTACCAGGGGTCGGTGAAATAGCTGTTGTTGGTCACGTCCACGTGGTGCTCGGCCGCCCAGACGAAGCCGCAGACCACGGACTCGGCGTAGAAGTACCCGTCCGGGTTCGCCACCTTGATGCCGGCCACCTTCACGCCCGGCGCCACCCCCGTCATGCCGACGCCGTTCTTCGCGGCCGCGATCTCGCCCGCCACATGAGTGCCGTGCGGGCTCTCCGAGGCACTGGGCCGCCAGGCGCCGTCGGCCGTGTCCGGCTTGCCCGACACACAGTTGACGGAGGCCGCGCGGTCGAAGTTGGGCGCGATGTCCGGGTGGGTGTCGTCCACGCCGGTGTCGATGACCCCGACCGTGACGTCCCGGCTGCCCAGCGTCTTCTCGTGCGCCTTGTCCGCCTTGATGGCGGGCAGGTCCCACTGCAACGGCTCCAGCGGGTCCTGGTCCCCGGTCGCCGCCGCCCGGGCCGCGGCCGCCTGCGCGCCGCCCAGCACCTGCGGCGTGCCCATGTCCGCGGTGGACGCGGCGGCCAGCGGGGTGTGCCGGGTGACACCGGCCGAGGCCACCCCGGGCACCGCGCGCATCAGCCGGGCGAAGTCCGGGTTCGCGGAGTGCGCGACGAGAACGCCGATCCGGTCGTAACCCACCACCAGGGTGCCGCCGTTGCGCCCGATCTCCCGGCGCACCGAGGCGAGCGTCCGGTGGTCCGTGCGGGTGTTGACCAGGTACGACAGATCGGGTCCTGGCCCCTTCGAGGTCGCCCCGGCCGAGGCTCCCGCCGAGGCCGTCGTCGCCGCGGTGGCCGGGCCGGGCGCCGCGGCGGCAGCCCCGGGCAGGAAGCCGAGCGAGGCGGTCAGCGAGAGCACGGCCGGCACGGCGAGCGACGTCCGGCGTCCGGTGCGCAGATGAGCCATGGGTTCTCCACTTCATCCCGATACGAAGCCTGCCCGAGACACGGATCGGTGCTCGGGCAGGTGCATGGCGAGTGGTGCAGGCGGAACGTATCCCGTCGTCTCCGTGACCGGCAATGACTTGGCAATGACTCAATCAGATCGCTTGCGAAAGAACTCATAGCACTTGAATCGGTCTTCGCGTGGCGCCGTGGACCTGGGCGGGGAGCGCTAGCACCATCGAGCCCCGGCCGCCCTGCCCGACCGCACCCGCGAGGAGAACCCGTGGCCACCGAGACACCGCCCCCCGCCACACCGGGGACCACCCTTCCCACCGCCGAGGAGTTCACACAGGTGCAGCAGAGCGCGGACTTCGCCGAACTGCGCCGCGCACACCGCTCGTTCGCCTTCCCGCTGACCATCGCCTTCATCGCCTGGTACCTGCTGTACGTGCTGCTCTCCAGCTACGCCGACGGGTTCATGGGCACCAAGGTCGTGGGCAACCTCAATGTCGCCCTGGTCCTCGGACTCGCCCAGTTCCTCACCACCTTCCTGATCGCCTGGTGGTACGCCCGGCACGCCGCGACCGAGCTCGACCCGAAGGCAGCGGCCATCAAGTCCCGCATGGAGAGCGCCGAATGAGCCCCGCGACCCACCCCGCTCTGCTGGCCGCCGGCGAGGCGAGCGAGCACCGGACACTGATCGTCACCCTGTTCGCCGTCTTCGTCGCCGCCACCCTCGTGATCACCGTATGGGCCGGCCGGCAGACCAAGGGCGCCGCCGACTTCTACGCGGGCGGACGGCAGTTCACCGGCTTCCAGAACGGCCTCGCCGTCTCCGGCGACTACATGTCCGCCGCGTCCTTCCTCGGCATCGCCGGCGCCATCGCCCTCTTCGGCTACGACGGCTTCCTCTACTCCATCGGCTTCCTGGTCGCCTGGCTCGTCGCACTGCTCCTGGTCGCCGAGCCGCTGCGCAACTCCGGCCGCTACACGATGGGCGACGTGCTCGCCTACCGGATGCGCCAGCGCCCCGTGCGCACGGCCGCCGGAGCCTCCACCATCGTGGTGTCGATCTTCTATCTGCTCGCCCAGATGGCCGGCGCCGGCGTCCTGGTCTCCCTGCTGCTCGGCATCACCAGCGACCTGGGCAAGATCGGCATCGTCGCCCTGGTCGGCGTCCTGATGATCGTCTACGTGACCATCGGCGGCATGAAGGGCACCACCTGGGTCCAGATGGTCAAGGCGGTGCTGCTGATGGCCGGCGCCGTCCTGCTGACCTTCCTGGTCCTCATGAAGTTCCACTTCGACGTCTCGGACCTGCTCGGCCGGGCCGCCGAGAACAGCGGCAAGGGCGCGTCGTTCCTCCAGCCCGGCCTGAAGTACGGCGCCACCGGCACCACCAAGCTGGACTTCCTCTCCCTCGGCCTCGCCCTGGTCCTCGGCACCGCGGGCCTGCCGCACATCCTGATCCGCTTCTACACGGTGCCCACCGCGAAGGCCGCCCGTAAGTCGGTGCTCTGGGCGATCGGCCTGATCGGCGTCTTCTACCTGATGACCCTCGCCCTCGGCTTCGGCGCCGCCGCGCTGATCGAACCGGCCGAGATCACCGCCTCCAACAAGGCGGGCAACACCGCGGCCCCGCTCCTCGCCCTGCACCTCGGCGGGACCGGCTCCACCTGGGGCGCCGTCCTGCTCGCCACCATCTCCGCCGTCGCCTTCGCCACCATCCTCGCCGTCGTCGCCGGCCTCACCCTCGCCTCGTCCTCCTCCTTCGCGCACGACATCTACGCGAACGTCATCAAGAGGGGGCAGGCCACCGAGAAGCAGGAACTGGGCGCGGCCCGCTGGGCGACCGTCGGCATCGGCGCGGTCTCCATCGTCCTCGGCGCCCTGGCCCGCGACCTCAACGTGGCGGGCCTGGTGGCGCTCGCCTTCGCCGTCGCCGCCTCCGCGAACCTGCCGACGATCCTCTACAGCCTCTTCTGGAAGCGCTTCACCACCGCCGGCGCCCTGTGGTCGATCTACGGCGGCCTGGTCACCGCGGTCGGCCTCGTGCTGTTCTCCCCGGTGGTCTCCGGCGGCCCGGCCTCGATGTTCCCCGGCGCCGACTTCCACTGGTTCCCGCTGGAGAATCCCGGGATCGTCTCCATCCCCGTGGGATTCCTGCTCGGCGCCGTGGGCACTCTGCTGTCGAAGGAGGCGCCGGACGCCGGCAAGTACGCGGAACTGGAGGTGCGCTCCCTGACCGGGACGGGCGCGCACTGACGCTCGTACGGCCGTCGTACCGCGGACCGCGTCGCCGGGGCCGGCGGCTCTCAGAGCTGTACGGTCCTACGACGCGGCCGCCGGACACCTCGTTCGATCGGGCCGGTGCTCCTGTCAGTGGTGTCACGTAGGCTCGCAGATGACACGGAAAAAACACCGATGATCGAGGGAGGGGGCCCACGTGCTCATCGACACGTACGGCCGCGTGGCCACCGACCTGAGGGTCTCGCTGACCGACCGGTGCAATCTGCGCTGTACGTACTGCATGCCCGAGGAGGGCTTGCAGTGGCTGGCGAAGCCCGAACTGCTCACGGACGACGAGATCGTCCGCCTCATCGACATCGCGGTGCGCCTGCTCGGCGTCGAGGAGGTCCGCTTCACGGGCGGCGAGCCCCTGCTGCGCCCCGGCCTGGTCGGCATCGTCGAGCGCGTCGCCGCCCTCGGCCCGCGCCCGCGGATGTCCCTCACCACCAACGGCATCGGCCTCGGCCGCACCGCCGCCGCCCTGAAGGCGGCGGGCCTGGACCGGGTCAATGTCTCCCTGGACACCCTGCGCCCCGATGTCTTCAAGACCCTCACCCGCCGCGACCGCCACAAGGACGTCCTCGAAGGACTCCTCGCCGCCCGCGCGGCCGATCTCACGCCCGTCAAGGTCAACAGCGTGCTGATGCCGGGGCTCAATGAGGACGAGGCTCCCGACCTGCTGGCCTGGGCCGTCGAACACGACTATGAGCTGCGGTTCATCGAGCAGATGCCGCTGGACCCGCAGCACGGCTGGAAGCGCGAGGGCATGGTCACCGCCGGTGACATCCTCGCCTCCCTGCGCACCCGCTTCGACCTCACCCCCGAGGACGCGGGCGAGCGCGGCTCGGCACCGGCGGAGCGCTGGCTGGTGGACGGCGGCCCGTACCGGGTCGGGGTGATCGCCTCGGTCACCCGCCCGTTCTGCGCGGCCTGCGACCGTACCCGGCTGACCGCCGACGGCCAGATACGCACCTGTCTGTTCGCCACCGAGGAGACCGACCTGCGCGGCGCCCTGCGCTCGGGCGCGCCCGACGAGGAGATCGCCCGGCTGTGGCGGGTGGCGATGTGGGGCAAGAAGGCGGGCGCGGGCCTGGACGACCCGTCCTTCGTCCAGCCGGACCGCCCGATGTCGGCGATCGGCGGCTGAGCGGGGGCCTCAACTCCCGCTCTGCTCCCACTCGTCGAACCGGACGACGTCCTTCAGGAACCCCCGCGCGCCCAGGAACTTCGACAGATGCTCGCGGTGCTCCTCGCAGGCGAGCCAGGTCTTGCGCCGCTCCGGCGTGTGGATCTTCGGGTTGTTCCAGGCCAGCACCCACACGGCGGCGGCGCGGCAGCCCTTGGCGGAGCAGATGGGGGTCTCGTCACTCACAGCTTCGGCTCACCAGATCGGGTGCAGAACGAGGCGACGCCGAGCAGCCACGGGGGGAGCTGCCCGGCGTCGGTCCGTCGCTCCGACGGGGGATGCGGAGCGCTTACGCAGTATGTCACGGCCGACCCGTCGCCCGGCACCGGAACTGCGTGATTGATTCTGAGCTTTTCTTGAGCATGAAATGCGACCGGCGTCCGCTTTCTTCGCGTCAGCCCTGCTCACGCGGGGGCTGCTCGTCCTCGCCGCGCGGCGCCCCGATCACCGGGCGCATCGGCGCGGTGACGAACGTCGAGGGCAGCGAGGGCGGCCGCTCACGGCCCGCGTTCGCGACCACCACGGCGATATAGGGCAGGATCGCGCCGGCCACCAACGCCACGACGGCGAAGGGCCGTTCGACATTCCACAGCGTGGCCGCGAGGATCACCGCCACCGTGCGGATCGCCATCGAGATGACGTACCGCCGCTGCCGTCCGCGCACGTCCTCGGCGAGACCGGTCCGGGCGCCGGTGATCCGGAACACCTGGCCGCCGTCGCCGTGCTGCTTCCGCGTCGCCTTCACGCGTCCTACGGTACGCCGCGCCCGCCCGGCCGACGAGACCGGGTCGCCCGCTGCCTGCGGCAACGCCTCGGCCGTACGGCCGAACCCGACATGCGCCCCAGGGTGTCCCGACCGACACTGACCGTAAAGCTCACGTCGATCCGGACGAGGAGGCAGCCATGGGCTGGTTGTGGGCGATCATCGTGGGGTTCGTACTGGGTGTGATCGCCAAGGCGGTCATCCCGGGCAAGCAGCACAGCCCCCTCTGGCTGACCACCCTCTGCGGCATCCTGGGCGCCATCGCGGGCAACGCGATCGCCGCCGCGCTGAACGTCCGCGAGACCCGGGGCATCGACTGGAGCCGTCATATCTTCCAGCTGGTGGCCGCGATCATCATCGTCGCCGTGGTCGACTCGCTCTACATGGCGACGCTGGGCAAGAGGAAGCAACGCCAGCGGATCTGAGTACTTCTGTGCGGGGCGCCCCGGCGGGCGCCCCGCACAGCGCTACCCGGCGACGACCTCCACCGCCGCCAGATTCCGCTTCCCGCGCCGCAGCACCAGCCACCGCCCGTCCAGCAGATCCGCCGGCGAGGCCACCGCGTCCTCGGCGGTCACCTTGACGTTGTTCACGTAGGCGCCCCCCTCCTTCACGGTCCTGCGCGCCGCGGACTTGCTCGCGACCAGGCCCACCTCGGCGAAAAGATCCACCACGGACCCCAGCTCGGCGACCTGGATGTGCGGCACCTCGGACAGGGCCGACGCCAGCGTCCTGCCGTCCAGCTCCGCCAGCTCGCCCTGCCCGAACAGCGCCTTCGACGCGGCGATCACCGCGGCCGTCTGCTCCGCCCCGTGCACCAGCGTGGTCAGCTCCTCGGCGAGCGCCCGCTGCGCCGCCCGCGCCTGCGGCCGCTCCTCGGTCAGCCGCTCCAGCTCCTCGATCTCCTCATGGGACCTGAAGCTGAAGATGCGCAGGAACTTGGCGACATCACGGTCGTCCGCGTTGATCCAGAACTGGTAGAACGCGTACGGCGTGGTCATCTCGGGGTCGAGCCAGACCGTGCCGGACTCGGTCTTGCCGAACTTCGTGCCGTCCGCCTTGGTGATCAGCGGCGTGCCCAGCGCGTGCACCACGGCGTCCGGCTCGACCCGGTGGATCAGGTCGGTGCCGGAGGTGAGGTTGCCCCACTGGTCGCTGCCACCGGTCTGGAGCGTGCAGCCGTACCGCCGGTACAGCTCCAGGAAGTCCATGCCCTGGAGGATCTGGTAGCTGAACTCGGTGTAGCTGATGCCCGCGTCGGAGTTCAGCCGCCGGGAGACGGCCTCCTTGGCGATCATCTTGTTGACCCGGAAGTGCTTGCCGATGTCGCGCAGGAACTCGATGGCCGACAGGCCCTGGGTCCAGTCCAGGTTGTTGACCATCACCGCGGCGTTCGGACCGTCGAAGTCCAGCAGCGGCGCGATCTGGCCGCGCAGCCGCTCCACCCACTCGGCGACGGTCTCCGGCGCGTTCAGCGTGCGCTCGGCGGTCGGCTTCGGGTCGCCGATCAGACCGGTCGCGCCCCCGACCAGGCCCAGCGGGCGGTGGCCCGCCTGCTGGATGCGGCGCATCGTCAGGATCTGCACGAGATTGCCGAGGTGCAGACTGGGCGCGGTCGGGTCGAAGCCGCAATAGAACGTGACGGGACCGTCCGCGAACGCCTTGCGCAATGCGTCCTCGTCCGTGGAGAGGGCGATGAGCCCGCGCCACTTCAGTTCGTCGACGATGTCCGTCACGGTTCTCGTGTCTCCTCGATGATCCTCGGCGGTCGGGTGACAGCCGACTACGAGGTTATACGCCCTGGCTGACAGAACTCATGTTGAAATCGGGGACCCGCAGCGGCGGCATCGCGGCCCTGGTGAACCAGTCGCCCCATTCACGCGGCAGCGTCTGCTCCGTGCGACCCGCCTCGGTCGTCCGCCGCAGCAGGTCCACCGGCGACTCGTTGAACCGGAAGTTGTTCACCTGCCCGGTCACCTCGCCGCCCTCCACCAGATAGACGCCGTCCCGGGTCAGGCCGGTGAGCAGCAGCGTCGCCGGGTCGACCTCGCGGATGTACCACAGGCAGGTCAGCAGCAGCCCGTGCTCGGTGGCCGCGACCATCTCGTCCAGGGAGCGGTCGCCGCCGTCCAGGATCAGATTGTCCGCGGCCGGGGTGACCGGCAGCCCGGTCAGGGCGGCGCTGTGCCGGGTCGTCGTCAGGTTCCGCAGGGTGCCCCGCTCGATCCAGTCGGTGGCCGGCGCCGCGAGACCGTTGTCGAACACCGACCGGTCGCCGTTCGAGGAGTGGGCGATCACGAAGGGCGCGCACTCCAGGCCGGGCTCGTCCGGGTCGCTGCGCAGGGTCAGCGGCAGCTCGGAGAGCCGCTCGCCGATCCGGGTGCCGCCGCCCGGCCTGGAGAAGACCGTACGGCCCTCCGCCGCGTCCCGGCCCGAGGCCGACCACAGCTGGTAGATGAGCAGGTCCGCCACCGCGGTCGGCGGCAGCAGCGTCTCGTAGCGGCCCGCGGGCAGCTCCACGCGCCGCTTCGCCCAGTCCAGGCGCACGGCCAGCTCGGCGTCCAGGGCGGCCGGGTCGACGTCCTTGAAGTCCCGGGTGGAGCGCCCCGCCCACGCGGAGCGGGTGCGGTCCGGCGACTTGGCGTTCAGCTCCAGGGTGCCGGTCGGCTGGTCGTGCCGCAGCCGCAGCCCGGTGGAGGTGCCCAGGTAGGTCGAGACCATCTCGTGGCTGGCGAAGCCGTACAGCTCCCGGCCGCCGGCCCGGGCGCGGGCGAAGGCGTCGCCGAGCGCCGGGGCGAAGTCGGCGAACACCGCGGAGGAGGTCTCGGCGGGCGCGTCCGTGAAGCCGGGGGCTGCGGCCACGTCCGTGACCAGCGGCCGCGCGTCCTCGGCGGGGCCCGCCCCGCGCGCGGCGGCCTCGGCGGCCCGCACCAGCGGCTCCAGCTCGTCGGCCGTCACCGCCGACCGGGAGACGACACCGGAGGCGGTGCCCCGCTGCCCGTCCACGGTCGCGATCACCGTGAGGCTCCGGCCCCGGGTCACCCCGTTCGTGGTGAGCGCGTTGCCCGCCCAGCGCAGATTGGCGGTGGACGTCTCGTCGGCGATGACGAGGCACCCGTCCGCCCGGGACAGCGCGAGGGCCTGTTCGACGATCTCGTGCGGCTTGTTGCTACGGGCGCTCATCGACCGGCCTCCTGCGTGGTGTTCAAGACGGGGCGCCCCGGCACAGGGCAAAAGGGCAACCGTGGGGCGGTGGATCCGTGCAGAGAGTACCCACCGACCGCGGGGGCGAGGGCCGTTATGCGCGCCGGGCCCGCTGCTCCGGCCGCCGTCGAGGTCCGGTAAGGCTTGCCTTGCTTTCTGACCCGGTTGACTCTTACGGTGAAGTCCTCAGAGGACCTGAGGACATGAGGACTTAGGGGTGACCATGACAGAACTCCATGACCTGACGCTCACCGAACAGGCCGCGGCGATCCGCGGCCGTACCGTGTCGCCCACCGAGCTGGTCGACCACCACCTGCGCCGCATCGAGGAGTCGAACGGCGCGCTGGGCGCCTATCGCACCGTCGACCCGCCCGGCGCCCGGCGGGCCGCCGCCGCCGTCGAGGCCCGGCTGGCCGCCGCGCGCGACGATGAGGGACTGCCGCCGCTGCTCGGGGTGCCGCTGTCGGTGAAGGACACCTGGCCGGTCGCGGGACTGCCCTTCACGGCGGGCTCGGCCGCCTTCGACGACCGGACGGCCCCGGCGGACGCCGCCGTCGTGGGCACCCTGCGGGCGGCCGGCGCCGTGCTGCTGGGCACCACCACCGCCGCCGAGTTCGGCTGCTCCTCCTACACCGAGACGGTGTTCGCCACCGCCCGCAGCCCGTACGACCTCACCCGCGGGGCCGGCGGCTCCAGCGGCGGAGCGGCCGCCTCGGTGGCCGCGGGACTGGCCGCCGGCGCCCTGGGCAGCGACGGCGGCGGCTCGGTCCGGATCCCGGCCGCGGCCTGCGGGGTGGTCGGTCTCAAGCCGAGCCGGGGACGGGTCTCGCCCGCCCCCGCGACGGACGCGCTGGGCCTCGCCACCGCCGGGCCACTGGCCAGGACGGTGGCGGACACCGCCCTGCTGCTGGACGTGATGGCCGTCAGCACCCCGGGCGACGCCGCCGCCCTGCCCGCCCCGCCCGCCGGGTACTTCCGGGCCTGCGCCGGACGGGCGCCCGGACCCCTGCGGATCGGGGTGCTGCCCCGGACCGAGGGCCAGCACCCCGAGGCGGCACTGGCCTGCCGCCGTACCGCCGATCTGCTCGCCGGACTCGGCCACCAGGTGACGGACGCCCCGCCGTACGACCCCGCCGAGTACCTGGCGGACTTCTCCGTGCTGTGGAGCGTGCTGGCGGCCGCGGTGCCGGTGCCTCCCGCGCGGGAGGCACGGCTGCTGCCCCTCACCCGCTGGCTGCGCGACCGGGGCCGCGAGCACGACGCGGTACGGCTGTACACGGCGATGGCCTCGCTGTCGGCCACCGCCCGCGCCCTCTGCCACCGCTACGCGGACTTCGACACCGTACTGAGCCCCACCACGGACCAACCACCGCTGCCGATCGGCTCCTTGACCGACCCCGACGACCCGGAGCGCACCTTCCTGCGGATGCTCGCCCACACCCCGCGCACCCCCCTGGCGAACCTCACCGGACAGCCGTCGATCAGCCTGCCGCTGCACCGGACGCCGGACGGACTGCCGATCGGTGTGATGCTGACCGGCCGGCTCCACGAGGAGGGCGTCCTGCTCTCCCTCGGCGCCCAGCTGGAACAGGCCAGGCCCTGGCCCCGCCACGCCGTCCGGCCGGTGGCGGCGCGGCCCGAGCGGACGGCGCGATGAAGCGCGGTCAGCTGGTCTTCCTGACCGGCACCCATGTCGTCAACGACCTGTACCAGGGCGCGGTCCCGGCGCTGCTGCCCTTCCTGACGGCCGAACGGCACTACAGCTACACCGCCGTCTCGGGCATCGCGCTCGCGGCCGGCGGCCTGTCCAGCCTCGCCCAGCCGCTCTTCGGCCTGCTGGTGGACCGCCGCCACCGCGGCTGGCTCGTCCCCGGCGGCTTCCTCACCGCCGCGGGCGGGCTCGCCTGCGCCGGGCTGGCCGGCAGTTACGCGGTCACCTGGCTCTGCGTCGCCCTGGCCGGGATCGGCATCGCGGCCTACCACCCGCCCGCCACCAACCAGGCCCGGGCCGCGGGCGGGCAGTCCCAGCGGGCGATGAGCCTGTTCTCGGTCGGCGGCACGCTGGGCGCCTCGCTGGCACCGGCGCTGGTCACCCTCGTGGTCGGCTCGTTCGGCCTGGCGGGCAGCTGGCTGCTGGCCGTACCCGCTCTGGTGGCCGCCGCGCTCTGGGCCGTGCAAGGACCCTGGCTGCGGCGCCGGGGACACGTCCTGGCGGTCCCGTCGGCCGGGCGGGGCGCAGTGGCGAGCGGGCACCGGGACGACTGGCGGGCCTTCCGGCGCCTCGCCGCCGCCACCGTCGCCTGGTCGGTGCCGTACGTGACGGTCACCTCCATGCTCGCGCTGCACATCCACCGCGACCTGAACGCCTCGACGGCCGTCGGCGCCACGGCGCTCACCCTGCTCACCCTGTCCGGGGCGGCGGGCACCCTGCTCGGCGGCTGGCTGGGCGACCGGTACGGACGGACGACGCCGATCCGCGCCGGCTATCTGCTGGCCGTCCCCGCCCTGGCCGCGCTGGTGTTCGCCCCGTCCGCGGGCGTGGCCGTGGTGGCCGCGGCGCTGTTCGGGCTGACCATGTTCCTGCCGTTCGCCTCCCAGGTGACGCTGGCCCAGGACTATCTGCCCACCCGGCCCGGCACCGCCGGCGGGCTGACCCTCGGGCTCGCCATGTCCGTGGGCGCCCTGGCCGCGCCGGCGCTCGGCCGGCTGGCCGACGCCCAGGGGCTGCGCACCGTCCTCGCGCTGGTGCTCGGCGTGCTGCTGATCGCACTCGGCTGCGCCCTGCGCCTGCGCGACCGCGTACTGCCCACGACGGCGACGGCGGCAGTGTCCGATCCGGTGTCCGAGCCGGTCGGAGACCCGGCGGGCTGAGGGGCTCGGTCCTGCGCCGCACACGCCGCCGGTGGCCCCATGGGCCGGGGGCCCGCCCGGTGTTCCCCGGCCCGGGCGGGGCTCCGGGACACGGTCCCGTGGACGGTAGGGTCGTCCCATGACTGTCCGACCGGTACGCCGCAGCTCGTTGGTCGAGGAGGCCGTCGCCGAGCTCCGCCGCCTGATCGGTACGGGCGAGTGGCCGGTCGGGGCCAAGCTCCCGGGCGAGGTGGAGCTGAGCCGGCTGCTCGGCGTCGGCCGGACCACCTCGCGCGAGGCGGTCCGGGCGCTGATCGCCGACGGCCAGCTGGCCGCCCGGCACGGCTCGGGCACCTACGTCGTCGCCGCCGCCCCCGTCTCGCAGTTCGACCGCGAACTGCGCCGCGCGGAGGTCTTCGACGTGTACGAGGTCCGCGCCGCGCTGGAGGTGGAAGCGGGCCGACTGGCCGCGCGGCGGCGCACCCGCGAGGACGTGGCCGCGCTGCGGGCCGCCCTGGCCGCCCGCGACGCGGCGGCCGACCCGGACGCGCTCATCGAGGCGGACCTGGACCTGCATCGCCGGGTGGTACTGGCCGCGCGCAATCCGGTGCTCGTCCGGCTCTTCGACTCCTTCGTGGACGCCCTGCGCGAGGCGGCCGGGCAGCTGCTGGCCGACACCGACCTGCACGGCGCGGAGGAACAGCACGCGATCGGCCGCGCGCACCACGCGCTGGTCGAGGCGATCGCCGCCGGGGACCCGGACGCCGCCGTCGAGGCGACCCGCGGCAATCTCGACCGCACCCTGGACGAACTGCGCGCCGAGGGCGTCGGACCGCGCTGAGCACGGCCCGCCGGGGACCGGACCCCGGCCGGAGGGTCATCCCTCACGGACCGGGAGACGGCAGCCCCTCTCAGTCGCGGCCGGACTCGTTCGCGGTGTTCAGGATGTTCACGCCGCGGAACAGCGCGGAGGGGCACCCGTGGGACACCGCGGCCACCTGCCCCGGCTGGGCCTTGCCGCAGTTGAAGGCGCCGCCCAGGACGTACGTCCCCGGGCCGCCGACCGCCGCCATCGAACCCCAGAAGTCGGTCGTGGTGGCCTGGTAGGCGACGTCCTTGAGCTGCCCGGCGAGCCGCCCGTTCTCGATCCGGAAGAAGCGCTGCCCGGTGAACTGGAAGTTGTAGCGCTGCATGTCGATCGACCACGAGCGGTCCCCGACCACGTAGATGCCCCGCTCCACGCCCCCGATCAGATCCTCGGTGGCCAGCCCCGCGGGGTCCGGGCGCAGCGACACGTTGGCCATACGCTGCACCGGCACATGGGCGGGGGAGTCGGCGTACGCGCACCCGTTGGACCGCTCGAAGCCGGTCAGCCGGGCGATCCTGCGGTCCAGCTGGTAGCCGACCAGCGTGCCGTCCTTCACCAGGTCCCAGGACTGCGCCTCGACGCCCTCGTCGTCGTACCCGATGGTGGCCAGGCCGTGCTCGGCGGTGCGGTCGCCGGTGACGTTCATCAGCTCGGAGCCGTACCTGAGCTTGCCCAGCTGGTCGAAGGTGGCGAAGGAGGTACCGGCGTACGCGGCCTCGTAGCCGAGCGCGCGGTCCAGCTCGGTGGCGTGCCCGATGGACTCGTGGATCGTCAGCCACAGGTTGGAGGGGTCGACCACCAGGTCGTACAGGCCCGGCTCCACGCTCGGCGCCCGCATCTTCTCGGCCAGCAGCTCCGGAATCCGCGCCAGTTCGCCGTCCCAGTCCCAGCCGGTCCCGGTCAGGTACTCCCAGCCGCGCCCGGCCGGCGGCGCCAGCGTCCGCATGGAGTCGAACTCCCCGCTGGACTCGTCCACCGACACCGCGGTCAGCTCGGGATGCAGCCGCACCCGCTGCTGGGTGGTGACGGTCCCGGCCGTATCGGCGTAGAACTTGTTCTCGTGCACGGTGAGCAGCGAGGCGTCCACATGGCTCACCCCGTCCGCCGCCAGCAGCCGCGCGCTCCAGTCCGCGAGCAGCGCCGCCTTCTCCTCGCCCGGCACGCTGAACGGATCGATCTCGTACGACGAGACCCACGTCCGGTCGGCATGCACCGGCTCGTCCGCCAGCTCCACCCGCTCGTCGGAACCGGCCGCCTTGATCACCTGCGCGGACAGCTTGGCCATGGCGACCGCCTGGGAGGCGACCCGGGCCGCCGCGTCCAGGGTCAGATCGACCCCGGAGGCGAAGCCCCACGTACCGCCGTGCACGACCCGGACCGCGTACCCGAGGTCGGTGGTGTCCGAGGACCCCGAGGGCCGGGCGTCGCGCAGCCGCAGGGCCGCGCTCCGCACCCGCTCGAAGCGGAAGTCCGCGTGCTCGGCCCCGAGCGAGCGCGCGCGGGCGAGCGCGGCGTCGGCGAGGGACCTGAGCGGAAGCGCGGTGAAGGCTTCGTCGATGGAATGGGGCACGGAGGTCTCCCTGCTGTCGTGGCCTGTGGGCTCCGATCATGGCGCGCGAGCGGCCCCACGGACCACACCCCTTTCGGACCCGGACCCCGCGATTATGTAGGGACCCGACAGTGACGGTCCCGCGCCACTGTCGGTGCCCGAATGCCCACGGACGCGGCCGTACCGATAGGTTTTCGATGAAGCCGCCTGCCATCCAGGTGTTCGGGCGGGTTGTCGGACCTCTAGCAGACCGCTATCGAAAGGGTGATCCGTTGAGCCGCTCGGTTCTCGTCACCGGAGGAAACCGGGGCATCGGCCTCGCCATCGCCCGCGTTTTCGCCGACGCCGGCGACAAGGTCGCGATCACGTACCGCTCGGGTGAGCCGCCGGCGGGCTTCCTGGCCGTCAAGTGCGACATCACCGACCCCGAGCAGGTGGAGCAGGCCTACAAGGAGATCGAGGACCAGCACGGTCCCGTCGAGGTGCTGGTGGCCAACGCCGGCATCACCAAGGACCAGCTCCTGATGCGCATGTCCGAGGAGGACTTCACCTCGGTCATCGACACCAACCTCACCGGTACCTTCCGCGTCGTCAAGCGTGCCAACCGCGGCATGCTGCGCGCCAAGAAGGGCCGTGTCGTCCTGATCTCCTCCGTGGTCGGCCTGCTCGGCTCGGCGGGGCAGGCGAACTACGCCGCCTCCAAGGCCGCCCTGGTGGGCTTCGCGCGCTCGCTCGCCCGTGAGCTGGGCTCGCGCAACATCACCTTCAACGTCGTCGCGCCCGGTTTCGTCGACACCGACATGACCAAGGTGCTCAGCGACGAGCAGCGCCAGGGCATCGTGTCGCAGGTGCCGCTCGGCCGCTACGCACGGCCGGAGGAGATCGCCGCAGCGGTCCGGTTCCTCGCGTCGGACGACGCCTCGTACATCACTGGAGCCGTCATCCCCGTTGACGGCGGACTGGGAATGGGTCACTGATCACCATGAGTGGAATTCTCGAGGGCAAGCGCATCCTGATCACCGGTGTGCTGATGGAGTCCTCCATCGCCTTCCACGCCGCGAAGCAGGCCCAGGAGCAGGGCGCCGAGATCATCCTGACCGCCTTCCCGCGGCCCACGCTGACCGAGCGCATCGCCAAGAAGCTGCCGAAGCCGACCAAGGTCATCGAGCTGGACGTGACCAACGAGGAGCACCTCGCGCGCCTGGCCGACCTCGTCGGCGAGGAGCTGGGCGGCCTGGACGGCGTCGTGCACTCCATCGGCTTCGCGCCGCAGGACGCGCTCGGCGGCAACTTCCTGAACACGCCGTTCGAGTCCGTGGCCACCGCCATGCATGTCTCGGCGTTCTCCCTGAAGTCGCTCACCATGGCCTGCCTGCCGCTGATGCAGAACGGCGGCTCGGTCGTGGGCCTCACCTTCGACGCCCAGTACGCCTGGCCGCAGTACGACTGGATGGGCCCGGCCAAGGCCGCCCTGGAGGCCACCAACCGCTACATGGCGCGTGACCTGGGCAAGCAGAACATCCGCTGCAACCTCATCTCCGCGGGCCCGATCGGCTCCATGGCCGCCAAGTCCATCCCGGGCTTCGGCGACCTGGCCGCCGTGTGGGACAGCCGCTCCCCGCTGGAGTGGGACCTGAAGGACCCGGAGCCGGCCGGCAAGGGCATCGTCGCCCTGCTCAGCGACTGGTTCCCGAAGACCACCGGCGAGATCATCCACGTGGACGGCGGTCTGCACGCCATCGGCGCCTGAGCGCTCACACCCGGCGTAAACCCGCAGGACGGCAGTACGGCGAAGGCCCGCACCCCGCACAGGGGGCGGGCCTTCGCCGTACCCGCCCCGCCCCGTGCCGCCCGGCGTCATCACCCGTTCGGCTCACCGGTCGGGCGGGCCACCCCGCGCGCGACGCACCCTGAAGAGGCGCGCGTTCATCCGGCGCATCCCTCCGCAGCCCGGCCGAGGAGGTCCCCCTTGTGCGCCTGTCCCGCTGCCTGGCCCCGCTGACCCTGGCCGCCGCCCTCGCACTCGCCCTGCCGTACGACGCGACGCCGCACGCGCACGCGAGCGCGGGGCCGCCCGCGCCGGACCTGTTCGGTGCCGCCTGCCGGACCGCGGTGACCGGCTCCCATGTGGTCGCCTACTGCCACAACCCCTATGTCGACACCGACCGGGTACGCCTGCACATCGAGTGCACCCGCTGGTGGGACATCGACACCGACAGCGCGCCGGTGGACGCCGGGCCCGCGCTGACGGTACGGCTCACCGGGCGCTGCTGGAAGGAGGTCGGCTCGGCGTGGATCAGCCACCAGAAGGTGCGCTGAACCGGGCCGTCAGCCGATGCCGGTGCCGGGCCGTCCCGGACGGCACTGGAAGGGGTAGCTCGCCGCCTCCCTGGCCGCCGCCTCGGTGTCGCCCGTGCGGATCGCGTCCACCAGGCGGGTGTGGTCCATGTGCGCCCCCGGCGTCAGCTCGGCGCCGACGTCCGCGCGCAGCGCGTCCCGCAGCAGCTCGCCCAGGTCGGCGTACATCGCCGTCATGACCTCGTTGTGCGAGGCGCCCACCACGGCCAGGTGGAAGGTGGCGTCCGCGGTCACGAAGGACTCCGCCTCGCCGCTCTCCCAGGCCTCCTCGCGGCGCAGCAGCAGCGCGTCCAGCTGCTTGAGGTCCTTCTCGGTGCGCCGTTCGGCGGCGAGCTTGGCCGCGGCCGACTCCAGTGTGGCGCGCACCTCGGCGATGTGCCGGGGGTCCGCGTCGGCGAACCGGCGGTGCATCACGCCGGCCAGCTCGCTGGTCGCCACCACATAGGTGCCCGAGCCCTGCCGGATGTCCAGCAGTCCGTTGTGGGCGAGCGCGCGCACGGCCTCGCGGATCGTGTTGCGGGCGACTCCCAGCTGCTCGACCAGCTCGGGCTCGGTCGGGATACGGGAGCCGACCGGCCACTCACCGGTGGCGATCTGGTTGCGCAGTTCGGCGATCACCTGCTCGGAGAGGGCCGAACGGCGCGGGTGGCTCAGAGGCATGGCACACCTTCGCACGACAGACCGGGGCACGCACGCTCCGGTGGTTCCTGGAATGGACAACCAATCATCCTATGATTCTATGATGGGTCTCATGGCTAGTGAGGAAACCCGGGCAGTGGACACTCGTACGGCGATGTCACCGACCGAACGCGACACGCCCGCCCCGGTGGGCGCATCCGAGACGACGACCCTGGAGAAGGGCCCCGCGCGCGCGTGGGCGACCCGTCTGGTGGTCGCCGGCATCGTGCTGTCCGCCGTCAACCTCCGCCCGGCCATCACCAGCCTCGGCGCCCTCCTGGAGGAGGTCCGCGACGGGCTCGGCATGAGCGGCAGCGTGGCCGGACTGCTCACCTCCGTGCCCCCGCTGTGCTTCGCCGTCTTCGGCGTGATGGCACCCCGCCTGGCCCGCCGCTTCGGACCGGCCGCCGTGGTGTGCGCCGGCATGGCCGCGATCTTCACGGGCCTGCTGATACGGCCGTACGCCGGCGGCACCGCCGGATTCCTGGCCGCCAGCGCGCTCGCCCTGATGGGCATCGCCGTCAGCAATGTGCTGATGCCGGTCATCGTCAAGCGCTGGTTCCCCGACCGGGTCGGCTCCATGACCGGCCTGTACTCGATGGTCCTCGCGCTCGGCACCTCCCTGCCGGCGGCGGTGACAGTCCCGATGACCCACGCCCTGGGCGGGAACTGGAAGCTGGGGCTCGCGGTGTGGGCGGTGCTCGCGGCGGCCGCGGTGGTGCCGTGGATACCGCTGGTGCGGGAGGGCCGGGAGCGGTCGGTGCCCGCCGCGCGGTCGGCACAGGCACAGGCACAGGCACAGGCACAGGCACAGGCACAGACACAGGCGCAGACACCGGCTTCGGTTTCGGCGCGGGCCGCCGAGGAGCAGCCGCCGCTGCGGATCACCCGCAGCCGTACCGCCTGGGCGCTCGCCGTCTTCTTCGGCCTCCAGGCCACCGCCGCCTACATCACCATGGGCTGGATGCCGCAGATCTTCCGGGACGCGGGCGTCTCCGCCGGCACCGCGGGTCTGCTGCTCGCCGTCACGATGGTGATGGGCGTGCCGCTGGCCTTCGTCATCCCGCGGATCGCCACCCGGCTGCCCCACCAGGGCCCGATCGTGCTGGTCCTGGGCGTGTGCGGGCTCGCCGGATACGCCGGTCTGTACCTCGCCCCGGCCGCCGGCGCCTGGGCCTGGGCGCTGCTGCTCGGCATCGCCAACTGCGCCTTCCCGCTCGCGCTGACCATGGTCGGCATGCGGGCCCGCAGCGGTCCCGGCGTGGCCCAGCTGTCCGCGTTCGCGCAGAGCACCGGCTATCTGATCTCCATTCCCGGCCCGCTGCTGGTCGGCGTGCTCTATCAGCACAGCGGCGGCTGGGGGCTGCCGATCGCCCTGATGGCGGCCCTCATGGTGCCCCAGATGGTGGTGGGCGTCCTCGCGGGCCGCGACCGCACGGTGGAGGAAGAGGCCGCGACGCGCTGACCCCCGCGCACGGCCGCCGGGGGAGGGGTGCGAGACTGGGCGCATGCAGCCTGTGCTCGACCCGAATCCGCGAAACGGTCAGAAGAAGATGCTGCTCGTCTTCGGCTCCTTCTTCGCGATCTTCGTCATCATCGCCATCGTCGCGACCATCGCGTCCCCGTGACGCCCCCCGCCGCGCGCCTCTGACGCCGCCCGGCCAGGCCCCGCCCACCAGGTGTTTCCGGTGGATGGTGGTGCTGGCCCCCCTGTCCCCTAGGGGGTAAGGGTCAGGGGTAACTGGGTGGAAAACCTGATGGGTTGGCGGCCCGGGATTCCGTACCTTCGAGTGGTGACCGCAGGGGGCGGTCGCACGAACCGCTCAAGGGCCACGGAGGCGACCATGCCCGCCCGCACCCACTTCCGGACCCACCCGGCGACCACGGGCGGCGTCGACATGCGGCTGCCCTGGTGGGCCCTCGCACTGCCCGTGCTCGCCTTCGGTGTCCTGTTCCTGCTGATACTGAACCCCTCGGACGCGCACGCGGCGAACGCGGACCCGGCGATAGCCCACCTCGTCGAGCGCGCGCAGCTGCTGCTCACGCGCTGACCGGGAGCCGCCCCGCATGGTGAATCCGCATGTCAACTCCCTGCGCCCCATGGCCTGTTTCATGCGAAGCTGGGACGCATGAGCGTCGCAGAACCCCGCAGGATCGCCCTTTTCCGGCATGCGAAAGCCGACTGGCCCCAGGTGTCCGACCATGAGCGCCCGCTCGCCGAGCGGGGCCGGATGGACGCGGCCGTCGCCGGGCGCAGACTGACCGACGCCGGCCTCGGCTTCGACCTGGCCCTGTGCTCTACCGCGACCCGGACCCGCGAGACCTGGAAGCTCGCCGTGCACGAACTGGACCACCGGCCGAAGACCGTCTACGAGGAGCGGGTCTACGAAGCCTCCCCCGGCCAGCTGATCGCGCTGCTGAACGAGGTCCCGGACGACGTGGGCACCCTGATCCTGATCGGCCACAACCCGGGGGTCCATGGCCTGGCCGAGATCCTGGCCGGCTCGGCCGACGAGGACGCCCGCGACCGGATGAACCGCCGCGGCTTCCCGGCCGCCGCCTTCGCGGTGCTCTCCTTCGAGGGTTCCTGGAAGGGCCTGGAGCCGGGCGTGGCCAGACTGACGGATTACTGGGCGCCGTCGGAGTGAGATGACCCCGAAGCGCCGGACCCGGGCATGGACGCGGGCCCGGACGACATGACGAAGGCCCGGCGCCGCGAGCCGGGCCACCGGGCCTGTCTCCTTTACCGGGCAGCGGGCGCTCGTGGCCCCCACATCCGCGCGTGCGCCACGCCAGGGGATCGACCCGGCGTCCGTGCGTGCGGGGCGCCAGGAGCCCGGTGACCCCCGCGGGGGTGTCTCAGCTCTCGTCGTGGGTGTCGGCCGCCTCGACCTCTTCGCGGGTGATGCCGAGGAGGTAGAGGACCGTGTCGAGGAAGGGGAAGTTCACGGCCGTGTGCGCGGCCTCGCGCACCACGGGCTTGGCGTTGAAGGCCACGCCGAGACCGGCCGCGTTCAGCATGTCGAGGTCGTTGGCGCCGTCACCGATCGCCACCGTCTGCACCAGCGGCACCCCGGCCTCCGCCGCGAACCGGCGCAGCAGCCGCGCCTTGCCCGCGCGGTCCACGATCTCGCCGGTGACCCGGCCGGTCAGCTTGCCGTCGACGATCTCCAGCGTGTTGGCCTGGGCGAAGTCGAGGCCGAGGCGTTCCTTGAGATCGTCGGTGACCTGGGTGAAGCCGCCGGAGACGACGCCGACCTGGTAGCCGAGCCGCTTCAGGGTGCGGATCAGGGTGCGGGCGCCGGGGGTCAGCCGGATCTCGTTGCGCACCTTCTCGACCACGGAGGCGTCGAGGCCGGCCAGCAGGGCGACACGGGCGTGCAGCGACTGCTCGAAGTCCAGCTCGCCGCGCATCGCCGCGGCCGTCACCTCGGCGACCTTGTCCTCGCAGCCGGCGTGGGCGGCGAAGAGCTCGATGACCTCGTCCTGGATCAGGGTGGAGTCCACGTCCATGACCACGAGACGCTGTGCGCGCCGGTGCAGGCCCGCGGAGACCACCGCGATGTCCACACCGAGCGCCCCGGCGTCCGAGGCGAGCGCGGTGCGCAGGGGCTCGGTCTCCACGCCGGAGACCGCGAACTCCACCGCCGTGACGGGGTACTTGGCGAGCCGGAAGATACGGTCGATGTTGCCGCCGGCCTTCGCGATCCGGGCGGCGATGGCGGCCGTCGACTCGGCGGTGAGCGGATGGCCGAGGACGGTGACCAGGGAGCGTCCGAGGCCGCGCGGACGGTTGTCACCGTGGCCCGAGATGATCTCCGCCTGCATCTTCATCGACTCGGCCCAGCTGTGCACGGTGGCCCGCAGATCACCCTCGATGCCGGCCGGCGGCTGGCTCACCAGCGCGCACAGGACCAGGCGTCCCCGGGTGACGACCTGCTCGATGTCGACCACGTCGACGGAGTACGCGGCGAGGGTGTCGAAGAGTCCGGCCGTGATGCCCGGCCGGTCCTTGCCGAAGATCTTGACGAGGAGAGTGGGGACCTCGGGGGTCTGCGCAGCAGTCATGGTCTCACCACCGTATCCGGCACCCGGTGCCGCCCGCCGCCGAGGTCCGCCTGACGGACACGGAACAATGGATGGCGCCCCGGCATCAAGGATCTTGCCGACAGCTTCCCACCGGGGTCGTCCCGACCGGGACCGAAGGAGCCAGAGGTGGCCTGGTCCACCCGGTACCGGGTGGACC
>NZ_MUNF01001035.1:290-939 GCF_002154555.1 Streptomyces murinus | reverse complement strand
GGCGGCGGAAGAGGGCGGCGGTGAGGTTCGGCATGCGGTTCAGGACGGCGACGGGGACGCGGACCATTGATCCCGTATGCCCATGTGCGGGCGGGGGTATGCGGCGGTCCGCCGCTCCCATACGACCGGCACGTGGCCGACAATGGCCCTGTGCTGGAGATGACGCGCGAGGAGTTCGAGGAACTGGTCGCCGAGGCGCTCGACCGGATCCCGCCGGAGCTGACACGGCTCATGGACAACGTGGCGGTGTTCGTGGAGGACGAACCGCCCGCCGCCGATCCCGACCTGCTCGGTCTGTACGAGGGCACCCCGCTGACCGAGCGGGGCGAGTGGTACGCCGGTGTGCTGCCGGACCGGATCACGGTCTACCGGGGGCCGACGCTGCGGATGTGCGACACCCGCGAGGACGTCGTGGCGGAGACCGAGGTGACCGTGGTGCACGAGATCGCCCATCACTTCGGCATCGACGACGCCCGGCTGCACGCGCTCGGCTACGGGTGACGGGGCGTCACGACGGGTGCGGGGGAGGCGGGCGCGGCCGCAGGAGCCGTACGGGCCGGGTGGGTTGATGCGTACGCGGCGCGTGTCCTCCTGCGGGCGACGGGAGTTGGACAGGTTGACCCCGTTCCCTGCCCCCGGAGGTGGCCGC
>NZ_MUNF01001035.1:0-189 GCF_002154555.1 Streptomyces murinus | reverse complement strand
GACGGCGTCGCCGGGCCCGGCCGCGTCGCACCCGGGGGTGACGGCAAGCACGGGCACGGCGGGAAGCGGAAGCCGGGGGAGTCGGCACCGGCGTCCTCGGCCGACGCGTCCGGCGCCGACAGCGCCTCCGCGGCCCCCGCGAAGCCCCGCAAGAGCCCCGGGGCCCCGCCGGCCCCGCCCGCGCAGCCG
>NZ_MUNF01001034.1 GCF_002154555.1 Streptomyces murinus | reverse complement strand
CCCGCGGGAGCGGATCCTCGACGCGGCGGAGGAGCTCTTCTCCCGCGAGGGGATCAAGGCGGTGGGCGTCCAGGCGATCGCCGACCGCGCCGAGACCACCAAGATGGCGCTGTACCGGCATTTCGCGACCAAGGACGCGCTGGTCGAGGAGTGGCTTCGCATCGTCGCGGCCGACTACACCGCCGTGTTCGACCGGCTGGCGGACGCGCACCCCGACGAGCCCCGGGAGCAGATCCTGGGGATGGCCCGGTTCATCGCCGACGGACTTCCCGAGATCTCGCACCGGGGATGTCCGTTCATCAACTCCATCGCGGAACTGCCGGACCACGCCCACCCGGCCCGTCGGCTGATCGAGACCCACAAGGCCGGCCAGCTGCACCGGCTCACCGACCTGTGCGCCCGGGCCGGGCTGCCCGATCCGGACGAGGCGGCGGCGGAGATCACCTTCCTCCTCGAAGGGGCCCAGGTGAGCGCCCAGAACGGCAGCGTCGGGCAGGCGGGCGAACGGCTCATGAGGATCATCGAGGCGGTCCTGGACCGGCACTCGACGCCCGCCGTCACCGATGTTGCCGATGTTGCCG
>NZ_MUNF01001033.1 GCF_002154555.1 Streptomyces murinus | reverse complement strand
CAGCGGATACGGCGGGGGAGTGCCCCCGAACTCCGGGCAGTGCGCCTGGTGATCGCACCAGCCACACAGCTTCGTCGGCCGCGGCCGCCACTCCCCGCTCTCCGTGGCCTCACAGATGGCGTCCCACAGCGCGCGCAGCCTGCGCTCCACCCGCTCAAGATCGGCGAGCACCGGATCGTACGTCCGCACCTCGCCGCTGCCGAGATACACCAGCTGGAGCCGGCGCGGTACGACGCCCTTGAGCCGCCACACCACCAGCGCGTAGAACTTCATCTGGAACAGCGCGCCCTCGGCGTACTCCGGCCGCGGCGCCTTGCCCGTCTTGTAGTCGACGATCCGCACCTCGCCGGTCGGCGCCACGTCCACCCGGTCGATGATGCCGCGCAGCCGGGGCCCCGACTCCAGCTCGGCCTCCACGAACAGCTCCCGCTCGGCGGGCTCCAGGCGGGTCGGGTCCTCCAGCGTGAACCAGCGCTCCACCAGCCGCTCGGCCTCGCCCAGCCAGCGCGCCAGNNGGCACCAGCGCCCTGGCGCGCGGCGCGGTCCGCTCCCCGGCGGGCGCGTCGAACAAGCGCTCAAGCACCGCGTGCACCAGGGTGCCCCGCGTCGCCGCCTCGCTCGGCTTCTCCGGCAGCCGGTCGATCACCCGGAACCGGTACAGCAACGGACACTGCATGAAGTCACCGGCGCGGGAGGGGGAGAGCGAGGTGGGCGC
>NZ_MUNF01001032.1 GCF_002154555.1 Streptomyces murinus | reverse complement strand
CAGTCCGCGCGGGCCGGCGCCGAGGAGGCCGAGCGCATCCGGCAGGCGTTCACCGCCGAACTGGAGCACCTCGCCACCCGGCGCATGCCCGCCGAGGCGTCCCGCACCGCGCACCCGCACGTACCGGTGCCCGGCCCGGTCGGCCCCGAGGGCGCCGNNGCGCGGCACCACCCGGGAGATCCAGGCGAGCCTCTACCGCCTCCAGGACATCCTCCACGGACTCCAGCAGCGCTACGACGAACCGGAGCTGGCCCAGGACCTCTACAGCCTGGACCACGAGAACGAGCAGTCGCTGCGCCGCGCCCAGGTCGCCGCGGTGGTCTGCGGAGCCTGGGTCGGGCTGGCCCGCGAGGAGTCGCACCTCGTCGACGCCGTCACCGGCGGACAGGCCCGGCTGTCCGGCTACCGGCGGGTCAAGCTCCACAACCACCTCGATCCCGGCACCGCGCTGGTCTCGCACGCCGTGGAGCCCGTCGCGATCATCGCCGCCGAACTCCTCGACAACGCGCTGCGGCACTCCTCCCCTGACACCTCGGTCGTGGTCAACCTCGAACACGTCCACAACGGTGTCGCCGTGACCGTCGACGACGCGGGTGTCGGCATGGCGCCCGACGAACGCGCCGCCGCGCAGCGGGTGGTCGCGGGCACTGACCCGATCATGTTCTCCGACCTCGGCGACCCGCCCCGGATGGGCCTCGCCGCGATCGGCCAGCTGACCCGGCAGTTCGACCTCTCGGTGGACCTGTCCACACCGTCCCCCTACGGGGGCGTACGCGCGGTCCTGCTGGTCGACAAGCACCTGCTGAGCCATATCGACCCGGCGCTGCGCCCTGCCGCCGCGAGCACCTCGCCCTCCACCCGCACCGGCGAGGTCCCCCGGCCCGAACCGCTGGCCGAGCACGCGGAACCCGCCGGGCACGCGGAACCCGCCGAGCGCGCCGAGCGCGCCGAACATGCCGAGCACACCCACGCGCCCGCCCAGCCGGCGTCCGGTCCTGACCGCCCGGCACCCGGTCACGACCGCCCGGTGTCCGACTCCGACCGCCCGGTGCCCGTCGACGACCAGCCGACGCCCGGCCCCGACCAGCCCGCGCCCGCCGTCGACGACCTCCCCCGCCGTCGCCGTCGTCAGGTCTCGCCGGACCAGGCGGCGATGATCCGTCCGAGCGCGGCCGAGACCGCCGCCGCCCCCGCCCGCTCGCCCGAGGAGACCGCAGCGGCCCTCGGCGCCCTGNNGAGCGGGTCGCCGCGATCACCTCGACCGTCCAGGGCGCCTGCCGTACCGCCGCCGCCGCGTTCGCGGACATGCCGGCCGCCCAGCTGAGGCAGGTCGTGATCGAGTCCGACCACGGCTACATCCTGGTCGCCCCGACCGACCACGGCACCTGTGTCGCCGCGTACGGCGACCCGGAGGTCCGGCTCGACCTGCTCGGCCACCGTGTGCACTCCCAGGTGGCGCGGCNNNNCGCGGCCGAGGGCGGCGCTTTGCTGTGAGGGGCCACCGGTCCGGCCGCCCGCTGGTGCCCGCCTACCTCTCCACCTCGGGGGTGGCGCGGCCCAGCCGTAACAGCCTGGAGCGCCTGTCGGTGCTCACCTCCACCACCGGGCCGGTCTTCGGCGACCTGCCCGCGGCCCAGCACGCGCTGCTCCAGTCGCTGGAGGGCGGCTCCCTGACCGTCGTGGAGGCGGCGGCGCTGCTGCGGCTGCCGGTCTCCGCGATCCGGGTCCTCGCCGCCGCCCTGATCGACCAGGGGCTGGTGAC
>NZ_MUNF01001031.1 GCF_002154555.1 Streptomyces murinus | reverse complement strand
GACAGTACGGGCCCCGGCCCGGCCGGGGTCCGTACGACGCGCGGGTCAGCCGGCGAGCAGCGCCCAGACGTCGTCCGCGGCGAGCGCCGCCCGGCCCAGCAGGGCGGTCCAGTAGGACTCGTCGCCGTCCTCGTCGCGCCAGGACCACAACCGGGTGGTGGCGAAGCGCAGTTCGCTGAGCTCGGTGAAGCCGATGGCGCCGTGCAACTGGTGGGCGATGCGGGCGATCTCGGCGACCGAGGCGGAGGCCTGTGCCTTGGCGGCCGCCACGGCGACCGGCGACAGCTCGCGGGCGGCGGCGTCCACCGCGGCGCGGACCAGCGCGGACTCCTCGATCAGGCGGGCCTCCTCCTGCTTGACGGCCTGGAAGTGGCTGAGCGGGCGGCCGAACTGGACGCGGGTGGTGGTGTGTTGGACCGTCAGCTCGACGCAGCGCTCGGCGGCGCCCGCGATGAGTGCGGCACGGGCGAGGGCGGCACGGAGACCGGCCTCGGCCAGCTCGGGCGGGGTGAGTGGGTGGACGTCGTCGGCGGCCACCGCGTAGTCGTGCAGCTGGAGGGTGTCCCGGGGCTCGCCGGCGAGGTTGGTGCCGGGGACCGCGGTGGTACGGGCCGGGTCGACCGGGAACAGTACGGGCCCGCCCGGTCCCTCGGTCAGTACGAGGACGGTGGACGTGGCGCCGTACGGCACCCGGGGCAGGGTGCCCGAGACCCGGAGCGCGGCGTCCCGCCCCGAGGTGCCGACCGGGCCGACCCGGGTGACGGCGGGGCGGGCGTACGCGAGGGTGAGGCCGTCGGTAAGCGCGACAGTCGACGGGCTCTCGGGGAGGACGACAGTCGACGGGCCCTCGGGGAGGACGATTCCGAGGTGCCCGAGCACGGTCTCGGCGAACGGGCCGGGCCCGGCGAGGCGGCCCGCCTCGCAC
>NZ_MUNF01001030.1:148-715 GCF_002154555.1 Streptomyces murinus | reverse complement strand
GTTCGCGCAGGGTGGCGATGGAGGTCACCAGGAACATCGTGATCAGCGGGAAGATCCCGAGCAGCGAGGCGCCGAGGGTGTCGAAGGTGTGCGGGCCGCTGTCGAAGACGTAGCGCAGGATGACCAGCATCAGGCACGGGACGACGATCATCAGCGCGATGGTGCGGGGGTCGTGCCGCAGCTGGCGCAGGACACGGGCCGCCGTGGCGAGGGCGCGGGCGGGGCTGAGGGCGGCCGCGGGCCGGGGGGCCGTCGTCGGGTTCATCGGGTGCGCTCCTCGACGTTCGCCTCGGTGCGGGCGGCCGTGGCGGCCTCGTCGACCAGGTGCAGGAAGGCGGCCTCGACCGTCTCCGTGCCGGTGCGGGTGCGCAGTGCCTCGGGGGTGTCGTCGGCGAGGATCGCGCCCTCGCGCATCAGCAGCAGGCGGTCGCAGCGCTCGGCCTCGTCCATGACGTGGGAGGAGACGAGGAGGGTGGTGCCGCGGGTGGCGGCGAGGTCGTGGAAGAGCTGCCACAGGTCGCGGCGCAGTACCGGGTCGAGGCCGACGGTCGGCTCGTCCAGGACCAG
>NZ_MUNF01001030.1:0-143 GCF_002154555.1 Streptomyces murinus | reverse complement strand
GCGGCCGGGGTCGAGGACGGCCGCGAAGTACGCCAGGTTCTGGCGGACGGTCAGGTCCGCGTAGACGGAGGGGGCCTGGGTGACGTAGCCGACGCGGGTGCGCAGGGTGGGGTGGCCGGCCGGGCGGCCGAGGACGTCGAGGG
>NZ_MUNF01001029.1 GCF_002154555.1 Streptomyces murinus | reverse complement strand
CGCCACCGCCGCCGACGCCGGGACTCCTCATCTCGATGCCGTGGAGCGCACATTGCGCGAGGTCTCGCCCGGCCTCGAAGGGGACGTGTGGGAGCGGACGGCCGGCAACCGGCTCGACGCCGGGGCGGACGATCCCGCCGGCTGGCTGCTCCAGACTCCCGGCTGCTGGGGTGACGCAGGCTGCCGGGACCGCGTCGGTACCCGGCGGCTGCTGGCCAAGATGACCGAGAACATCTCGCGGGCGACCCGGACCGTCGACATCTCGAGCCTGGCACCCTTCCCCGACGGAGCCTTCCAGGACGCCATCGTCGCGGGCCTGAAGTCGTCCGTGGCCTCCGGACACCGGCTCAAGGTCAGGGTCCTGGTCGGAGCCGCTCCGGTCTACCACATGACCGTACTGCCCTCGAAGTACCGGGACGACCTGCGCGACAAGCTGGGCCCGGCCGCCGACGCCATCACGCTGAACGTCGCCTCGATGACCACGTCGAAGACCGCCTTCTCCTGGAACCACTCCAAACTCCTGGTCGTGGACGGGGAGTCCGCGGTCACCGGCGGC
>NZ_MUNF01001028.1 GCF_002154555.1 Streptomyces murinus | reverse complement strand
GCCCCCCTCTCCGGCAGCCCGTCCGGCCGGTCGGCACCCGCCGCCGCGCGCCGGACATCCGCGCCCTCAGCCGTGTACGGATACCGGGGCAGGCCCCGAAGCAGGCCATGGGCGGCGGGGCGAGCCCCCGCCGCCCCGGCGGTCACCCGGCGTCGCGCTCAGGCGGACTCGCGCACCACCAGGTCGGTGGAGAGCACCACATGGCGCCGGATGCCGTTGCGGGACTCGATCTCCTCCAGCAGCACCCGGGCCATGGTGCGGCCCATCTCCTCGGTCGGCTGGCGCACGCTGGTGAGCGGCGGGTCGGCGTGCCGGGCGACCGCGGAATCGTCGAAGCCGATCAGCGCCACGTCCTNNGCCCTCCTCGGTGAAGTCGCCGTGGGCCACCAGCGAGGTGTCGCCGCCGCGGCCCGCGGAGTTCATCGCCTGGGTGTAGCCGTCGAGCCGGCAGCGGGCGACGTACATGTCCAGGGGGCCGGTGATGGTGGCGACGGTGCGCCGGCCCAGTCCGAGCAGATGCTCGGCGGCCGACCGCGCACCCCCGACGTTGTCGGCGTCGACGTACGACATCCATTCCCGCTCCGAGCGCCGCCCGTTGAGCACGGTGGGCACCCGCAGCCGCTCCAGCAGGCTGGGCAGCGGGTCGTTCTCGTGCACGGACACCAGCAGGACGCCGTCGACGCGGCGGGCCGCCAGATGCTGGCCCAGGCGCTGGCGTTCGCGCGGGGTGCGGATCAGGGTGAGCAGCAACTGCATGTCCGTGTCGGCGAGTTCGGTGCTCACACCGCGCACGATGTCCAGGAAGTACGGCTCGGCGCCGAGTCTGGTCTCCGACTCGGGGATGACCAGGGCGACCGCGTCCGTGCGGTCGGCGGCCAGCGCGCGGGNNGCCGCCCGCGCCTGGGCACTCACATGCGGGGAGCCGTTGACCACCCGCGAGACCGTGCCCCGCCCGACACCGGCCCGCGCGGCGACCATCTCCAGCGTCGGCCGGCCGCCCCGCCC
The DNA here is from genome assembly GCF_002154555.1 of Streptomyces murinus. Classification (GTDB taxonomy): domain Bacteria; phylum Actinomycetota; class Actinomycetes; order Streptomycetales; family Streptomycetaceae; genus Streptomyces; species Streptomyces murinus. Next base: position 197 of record NZ_MUNF01001028.1, on the reverse strand, counting down.
CTCGCCCGCAGTCATCGCGCCCTTGCCCGTCACCATGGATGACAACCCGTCAGTCGCACCGACTCAGAAGTGTTCGTTCCCTTGACACACCCGCGGGAACGGTGGACCTTCATTATGCCAATCTGGGAGCGCTCCCACGGGAGCGCTCCCAGATAAAAGCCGGTTCGATCGGGCCGGAGCCGACGGTGAGACGGGGG
>NZ_MUNF01001027.1 GCF_002154555.1 Streptomyces murinus | reverse complement strand
TCCTTGGGGGCCCGCGCGGGTTCGCCCCCGGCCTGGCCAAGGGCGAACCCCCGCGGCCCCCCAAGGAACCCGGCGGCGGCATCCTCATGGGGCGCCCCTTCGGCGTGCCCGTGTACGTCGCGCCGAGCTGGTTCCTCGTCGCCGCCCTGATCACCTGGGTGTTCGGCGGACAGCTCGACCGGGTACTGCCCGAACTGGGCGCCGCCCGATACCTCGTGTCGCTGTTCTTCGCGGTCGCCTTCTACGCCTCCGTACTCGTCCACGAACTCGCCCACACCGTCGCCGCGATCCGCTTCAAGCTCCCCGTCCGCCGCATCCAACTCCAGTTCTTCGGCGGCGTCTCCGAGATCGAGAAGGAAGCCGAGACACCGGGCCGGGAATTCGTCCTGGCCTTCGTCGGCCCGCTGCTCTCCCTCGTCCTCGCCGGACTCTTCTACCTCGCCATGAAGCCCGTGCAGCCCGGCACCGTCCCCGGCGTCCTCCTCGCCGGCCTCATGGTCTCCAACCTCATCGTGGCCGCCTTCAACCTGCTCCCCGGCCTGCCCCTCGACGGCGGCCGGATGCTCCGCGCCGTCGTCTGGAAGATCACCGGCAAACCCATGAGCGGCACCGTCGCCGCCGCCTGGGTCGGCCGCGCCCTCGCCGTCGCCGTCCTCGTCGGACTGCCCCTGCTCAACTCCTCCGGCGGCCTCGGCGGCGGCACCGAGGAATCCGGCGGCATGGACACCGTCACCGACGCCCTGCTCGCCGCCATCCTCGCCGCGATCATCTGGACCGGCGCCGGCAACAGCCTGCGCATGGCCAGGCTCCGCGAACACCTCCCCGAACTGCGCGCCCGCACCCTCACCCGCCGCGCCGTACCCGTCGAGACCGACACCCCCCTCTCCGAGGCCCTGCGCCGCGCCAACGCCGCCGGCGCCCGCGCCCTCGTCGTCGTCGACGCCGACGGCCACCCCCTCTCCCTGGTCCGCGAGTCCGCCATCGTCGGCGTACCCGAACACCGCCGCCCCTGGGTCCCCGTCAGCGGCCTCGCCCAGGACCTCACCGACGACATGCGCGTCTCCGCCGAACTGTCCGGCGAAGAACTCCTCGACGCCCTGCGCGCCGCCCCCGCCACCGAATACCTCGTGGTCGAGAACACCGGCGAGATCTACGGCGTCCTCTCCGCCGCCGACGTGGAACGCGCCTTCGTCAAGGCCATGGCCCGCCCCAGCTAGTGGTCGGCGGCCCGCCCCGCTGCCGGTAGTCTGGTCACATGTCCGAACCGACCGGTGCCGCCCGCAGGCGCGGGCCCTTCAAGGTCGGGGACCAGGTACAGCTGACCGACCCCAAGGGCCGCCACTACACGTTCACGCTCGAAGCCGGAAAGAACTTCCACACCCACAAGGGTTCCTTCCCGCACGACGAACTGATCGGTGCTCCCGAGGGCAGCGTTGTCCGCACCACCGGCAACGTGGCCTACCTCGCGCTGCGCCCCCTGCTCCCCGACTACGTCCTGTCCATGCCCCGCGGGGCA
>NZ_MUNF01001026.1 GCF_002154555.1 Streptomyces murinus | reverse complement strand
GGCCGGGTGCGGGGCGGATCAGATGTCGGATCGCCGACCGCTCGCGGCTTTCGATGGAAGTCGACCGAAAATGTGCAACGCCATGAGGTGTCTCTCCGAGCGCCGGGCCGTTGGCCTGTCCGGACGGTGTGTGACGGTTCCGCTACCGGGGTTGCGATCCTGCCATTTGTCGCCACCGGGGAGGAGATCCCCGTCTCCGGAGCGGGGCTTATCCGCAGGTCAGCCGTATAAGGTGGGTTTTCCGGTCCGGACGTCCACAGGCGGGGGGAAGTGAGGGGTGGGGCCTTGGGTTCCGACTCAGGGGCACGCACAGCTTTCGCCGAGCGCCTCGCGCTGCTCTACAAGGAGGCCGGAAACCCTCCCCTGAAAAGCGTCGCCGAGGCGGTCGGCCGGCTACAGCGGGTCGACGAACGCGGCCGCCCGGTGCGCGTGTCCGCACAGCGGATCAGCGACTGGCGGCGGGCCAAGAACGTGCCGGCCCAGTTCACCGCCNNGGCCACTGGCAGCGCCAGTGGGAGCGCGCGCTGGCCGACCCGGTCGGCGACCGTGCCGCGCCGCCCGCCTCGCCCGCCGAGGAGAACGGCCGGCCGCCCGCCCAGGCCCCGCCCATCACCGGTGGCGTGTGCCCCTACCGGGGTCTCGCGCCGTACCGGCAGGAGGACGCGCGCTGGTTCTTCGGCCGGGAGCGCAGCACCGACGCGATCATCGCCCAGCTGCGCACGGCGGGCCGTACCGGCGGACTGGTGATGCTCGTCGGCGCCTCGGGCGCGGGCAAGTCCTCGCTGCTGAACGCCGGCCTGGTCCCGGCGATCGCGGGCGGC
>NZ_MUNF01000103.1 GCF_002154555.1 Streptomyces murinus | reverse complement strand
CGGCCCCGAAGCGGATCGGCTGTCCGTGTTCCAGCCGGATCAGTGCCTCCTCGGCCTGCTGGCGGTCCTTGAGGGCGTCGAAGGCGCCGTCGTTGAAGATGTTGCAGTTCTGGTAGATCTCCACCAGTGCGGTGCCCGGGTGTTCGGCGGCGGCGCGCAGGACCTCGGTGAGGTGCTTGCGGTCGGAGTCGATGGTCCGGGCCACGAAGGACGCCTCCGCGCCGATCGCCAGCGAGACGGGGTTGAACGGCGCGTCCAGGGAGCCCATCGGGGTCGACTTGGTGACCTTGCCGACCTCGGAGGTGGGCGAGTACTGGCCCTTGGTCAGACCGTAGATCCGGTTGTTGAACAGCAGGATCTTCAGGTTGACGTTGCGGCGCAGGGCGTGGATGAGGTGGTTGCCGCCGATGGACAGGGCGTCGCCGTCGCCGGTGACGACCCATACGCTGAGGTCGCGTCTGCTGGTGGCGAGGCCGGTGGCGATGGCCGGGGCGCGGCCGTGGATGGAGTGCATCCCGTAGGTGTTCATGTAGTACGGGAAGCGGGAGGAGCAGCCGATGCCGGAGACGAAGACGATGTTCTCCCTGGCCAGCCCGAGTTCCGGCATGAAGCCCTGGACGGCGGCGAGGATCGCGTAGTCGCCGCAGCCCGGGCACCAGCGCACTTCCTGGTCCGACTTGAAGTCCTTCATCGACTGCCTGGCCTCGGCTTTGGGCACCAGCTGGAGCAGTCCGTTGCCGGTGTCAGTCATCGATGGCCTCCTTCAGCGCGGTGGCGAGCTGCTCCGCCTTGAACGGCATGCCGTTGACCTGGTTGTACGAGTGGGCGTCGACCAGGTACTTCGCCCGGATCAAAGTGGCCAGCTGGCCGAGGTTCATCTCGGGGACCACGACCTTCTCGTACCGCGCGAGGACCTCGCCGAGATTGCGGGGGAAGGGGTTGAGGTGGCGCAGATGGGCCTGCGCGATCACGTCGCCGGCCCCGCGCAGCCGCCGTACGGCCGCGGTGATCGGGCCGTATGTGGAACCCCAGCCGAGCACCAGAGTGGCGGCGCCGTGCGGGTCGTCGACCTCCAGGTCAGGGACCTCGATGCCGTCGATCTTGGCCTGGCGGGTGCGGACCATGAAGTCGTGGTTGGCCGGGTCGTAGGAGATGTTGCCCGTGCCGTCCTGCTTCTCGATGCCACCGATCCGGTGCTCCAGACCAGGCGTACCCGGCACCGCCCACGGCCGGGCCAGGGTCCGGGGGTCACGTTTGTACGGCCAGAAGACCTCCGCACCATCCGGTGTGACGTGATTGGGTCCCATCGCGAACACGACGTGCAGTTCGGGCAGTTCCTCGGAGTCCGGGATCCGCCACGGCTCCGACCCGTTCGCCAGGGAGCCGTCCGACAGGAGGAACACAGGGGTGCGGTACGTCAGCGCGATCCGGGCCGCCTCCAGGGCCGCGTCGAAGCAGTCCGCCGGGGTCTTCGGCGCGACGATCGGCACCGGCGCCTCCCCGTTGCGCCCGTACATCGCCTGGAGCAGGTCCGCCTGCTCGGTCTTGGTCGGCAGACCGGTGGACGGACCGCCCCGCTGGATGTCCACCACCAGCAGCGGCAACTCCAGCGAGACCGCCAGACCGATCGTCTCCGACTTCAGCGCCACGCCGGGCCCGGACGTGGTCGTCACCGCCAGCGAACCGCCGAACGCCGCGCCCAGCGCCGCGCCGATACCCGCGATCTCGTCCTCCGCCTGGAAGGTCCGCACCCCGAAGTTCTTGTGCCTGCTCAGCTCATGCAGGATGTCCGAGGCCGGCGTGATGGGGTACGACCCCAGGAACAGCGGCAGTCCGGCCTGCCGGCCTGCGGCGATCAGACCGTAGGCCAGGGCCAGGTTCCCGGAGATGTTGCGGTAGGTGCCGGCGGGGAAGGCACGGGTCGCGGGGGCGACCTCGTAGGAGACGGCGAAGTCCTCGGTGGTCTCGCCGAAGTTCCAGCCCGCCCGGAACGCGGCCACGTTCGCCGCCGCGATCTGCGGCTTCTTCGCGAACTTCCGCCGCAGGAAGGCTTCGGTCCCTTCCGTCGGCCGGTGGTACATCCACGACAGCAGCCCGAGCGCGAACATGTTCTTGCTCCGCTCGGCCTCCTTGCGGGCCAGGCCGAACCCCTTCAGCGCCTCGATCGTCAGGGTCGTCAGGGGTACCGGATGCACCCGGTAGCCGTCCAGCGAGCCGTCCTCCAGTGGCGAGGTGGCGTAGCCGACCTTGGCCATGGCCCGTTTCGCGAACTCGTCGGTGTTCACGATGATCTCGCCGCCGTGCGGCACGTCCCCGATGTTCGCCTTCAGGGCGGCGGGGTTCATCGCGACCAGGACATTCGGCGCGTCGCCCGGGGTGAGGATGTCGTGGTCGGCGAAGTGCAGCTGGAAGGACGAGACACCGGGCAGGGTGCCTGCGGGGGCGCGGATCTCGGCCGGGAAGTTCGGCAGGGTCGACAGGTCGTTCCCGAACGACGCCGTCTGCGCCGTGAACCGGTCGCCCGTGAGCTGCATGCCGTCACCGGAGTCGCCCGCGAAGCGGATGATCACCCGGTCCAGGCGCCGGACCTCGTGTTCGGTGGTCATGAGGCATCGGTTCCCGTGGTGCTCCGCGCGGCGGCCGCGGACATGGGTGTCAGGCCGATCGCGCTGTCCCAGACCTCGGCGACGGAGCCGTCGTCGAGCTGGACGAGCCGGTGGCCGCAGGGGTGAGCACCCGGGATGTCCTGCGGCGCGGAGGCCACCAGCGCCAGCCGGACATGGGGGGCGCGGGTGAATTCCGGGCCGTCCGTGCCGACGAGGAGCAGGTTCCCGACGGTTGCCAGTTCGACGGCGTCGGGGGTGTCCAGCCGGAGCCGGGTGTCGCAGGCGATGCCGAGCGCCGTCTCGTAGAGCCGGAGCAGGGAGTCGAACATGCTGCGGCTCACCGCCTTGCGCAGGAGCAGCCGCACGCCGGGACGCCCCGTCTCCCGCAGCTGCGGGGGACACGGCTGTTCGCCCGGGTTGGGGCGGTGCTCGACGAGTTCGGCGATCGCGCCGTCGGGGAACCGCACACGGGCGCGGCTGCCCGGGAGAATCCGCTCCGGGGGTTCCAGGACGGTGGCGCCCACCTGGTTCAGACGGCTCAGGGCGCCATCGAGCGAGGGCACGATCACGGAGTAGGCCGTCTGGCGCTGGATGGCGGTGAAGGGCCGGGCGCTGGCGATCAGCAGCATGTTCCCGACCGCCGCGAGCTCCAGGCCGCCGAAGTCGGGGATCGGCATCCGCAGGTCCGCGGGGGTTGCGGTGAGTCGTTCGTAGGAGCGGATGCGGTCGTCGAGGACGGCGACATCGATGAGGGACCGGGCCAGCAGGCGCGGACCGGCCAGCAGGGCGGAGTCGGGTGTGGTGCGGAACCAGCGGCCCGGCAACGCGGCCATGGGAACAGCGGACATCGCGTCAGGGCTCCTTCACATGATGTGGCGTGGGGGCGCCCCACCAGCGCTGGACGGTGAGCCCCCAGGACGCCAACTCCTCGTGGACGAGGCGCCGTAGGGACGAGGCGTCGCCGAAGTGGTCGGGGATGCCGGTCACGGTCACGGTCAGCCGGTCGCCGGTCCGCAGCAGGCAGAGCGAGGCGCGCAGGCGGGCCCGGTCCGGCAGCACACCGGGCACGTTCATGGTGCGCACGGCGATGCCGGCGGCCTGCCGTCCGGCGAACCGGGCGATGGCGTCGGGGGTTCGGCCGAAGTTGGACGCGACGACGGTGGTCTGCTGTGCGCCGGGGTTCTTGAGCCGATGGGCCTGCCGCGCCGGGAGCAGGTGCCACAGGGGTTCCGGGACGAGGGTGGCGCTGTGTTCTCCCGTGCTGCGGAGCAGATCCTTCGTCGCCCTGCGGGTCCCCCGGAGGCTGCCGCGCCGGGCGGGGCCGCCCGGCACCGTCAGCGGCACCACGACCAGGGCGTTGGCCCGTGCGTCGTGGACGGATCGCCGCAGGCTCACCGGAATGCCGACGTCGAACGATCCGGACGGGCCGTCGGCCGCCGCCGACCGTACGAGATTGGCGGCGATCTCGATGAAGAGGCTGTTGGCCGTCCCGCCGAACCGGTCCGCCTGCCGCTGCCACAGGGCCGCGTCCGTCTCGAAGATCGCCGAGGTGAAGAAGCGCGGTTGTGCCGAGGAAGCGGGACGCGTCGGGGGCGGGGGCTGGAGCGCGGACCTGATCTGCGCGCGCCGGGCCGGGCTCGCCAGGGTCGTCGGGAGCCAGTGCGCGGCGGCCAGGCTGCCCCGGAGCGTCTGCCGCGCCAGGTCGGCGAGGTCGTCGAGCACGCGGGGAGCGGCAGGCGGGCGGTGGACCTCGTGCCCACCGGAGCCGATGGCGTCGAAGATGCCGAGCCCGTCGCAGCGGAAGTGCGGCACCGTCAGGGAGACGAGGGTGCCTGCGCCGTACGGGGCCGCGGCCAGCCGCCACAGGGCGGCGTCCCCGGGTCCCAGGGGTGCCTTGACCTGGGTGTCGATCCAGTCGGTCAGGGTGGCGTCGGTCAGCGGCGTCGACGTGGTGCACAGGGCTTCCGCGTTGCCGGCGCGCACCCAGCTGCGCCGTGCGCCGGGCACCCGCGCGGGCTGGGCCCGGCGGCTCAGACGGCCCTGGTCGAGGCTCTCCCAGGCGGCTTGCAGAGCGGAGCCGGGCACCGGGTCCGCGAAGGTCCACAGCACCTGGACGACACGGGTGGAGCCCAGCGTGTCGGCGGTGCGGTGGAGCATCTCGTCGGTGGGGTTCAGGCGCACGGTGGCCGTCATCGGGCAGCCTCTTCCTGAAGGCGCGCGGCGGCGAGCTCGCCGATCGCGGGGGCCAGTTTGAATCCGCCGCCGTTCCAGCCGGTCGCGGTGACCAGGCCGTCGAGTCCGGTCCGGGCGCAGACCTCGCCGTCGCCCTCCGGTGCCATCGCGTCGTACGCGGTGACACCGCCCGCGGCCGGGGCGGTGGCCAGTTGCGGGTAGCGGTGGCGGACCACCGCGCGGACGCGCTCCTGCTCCTCGGGTGACACGTCCGGCCGTACGGTCTCGGGGACGTCGGTCTTTTGCGACGAGACCCCCGCCAGCACCAGCGCGTCCGAACCCCATGGACGCAGCCAGGCGCCCGTGGTGCGGTCCACGAGGGTGGGAAGCGAGCCGAGGCCGGCGGGTTCGGCCACCCGGAACAGGCAGTAGCTCACGGCTCGGGTGCGCAGGGGCAGGTGGACACCGGCGGTCTCGGCCAGGGCGGTGCTGCCCGCGCCCGCGGCCAGCAGGACGGCCCGGGCGGACACGGGTCCCACGGTGGTGCGGACGCCGGTCGCGCGGGAGCCGGAGGTGAGCAGATGGGTGGCGCGGGCCCGGATCAGCAGGAGCCGGGGGCCCGCGTCGCGCGCCATGGCGTGGGCCATCGGTCCGACCGGGAGCCAGCCCGCGTTCGGTTCGTGGACCGCGGCCAGCTCGTCGGGCACGTTCAGGGCCGGGAAGCGGGTGGAGAGGTCCGCCGCGGTCAGGATCTCCGCCTTGTGGCCGCTCGCGTCGAGGTCCGCGACCGCAGCGGCGGCCCGGGGGAGATCGCTGTGCGCGACGAGACTCAGGCTGCCCTGGCGGCACACCGCGGGCCAGGTCCCCCGGTGGCCCCGCCGGAGATAGCGGTCGAGCCCGTCGGCGGCGCGCCGCCGACGGGCGGGGGACAGGTCGAAGGCGCGGACCAGCCCGCCGGAGGCGCCCGTGGCGCCTCCGGCGATGCCTGCCATGTCGATGACGGCGACGGTGAGACCGCGGGCGGTCAGCCGTTCGGCTGTGGCCAGCCCGATGATCCCGCCGCCGACGACGGCGACGTCGGCGGTGATGGCGGACCGGGTCACGGCGCGGTCCCGGCGGCCAGCAGCTCCTCGCGCCCGCGGGTGTCGTGCCGCAGGATCGAGTCCACGATGTCGGTCGCCCGTACGGAGAGCATGGCCAGTGCGCCGGCGTCACCCATGCCGTGGCTCGCCTCGCAGAGCCCGTTGAGGTAGACCTTGAGCGGCCGCGAGGTACCGGCCTCGGTCTTCAGCTCGATCGAGTAGTCCCGCGCGACCACGGGGGTGCCGTCCTCGTCGAGCGGAAGACGGTGGGCGATGCCTTCCAGGAGCGGGTGGTACGGCTCGTCGCCGGGCTCGCCGCCGAAGTCCCGGAAGCCGGTGGCCAGGATGACGACGTCGGTGTCGAGGATCTCCTCGGTGAGGTGGTTGATGTCGCGCAGGACCATGCGGTGCCCCTGGCCGTGCGGCCTGCTGATGACGGCTTCGCGGAAGGGCTTCATCACGAGCCGGTCGGAACCCGTGAGGTCGTACTCGCGCTGCACGCCGACCAGTCGGTCGATGACGTCCTGGTCGCAGGCCGCGTAGTTGATGGACCGCAGCTCGTTGCGCAGCCGGCGCTTCTTGGCGCTGGGCAGCGAGTGGAAGTAGTCCACGAACTCGGGCAGGAACACCTGCCGGCTGTAGGGGCTGGTGTCCTTGAGCCGGAACCCGATGCTGCGGTGGACGGCCGTCACCTGCCGCACGTTCGGGCGGCCGAGCAGATCGAGGATGATCTCGATCGCGCTCTGGCTGGCCCCGACGACCGCGACCCGGATCGGCTTGTCCTTGAAGTGCTCCATGGAGGTGAGGTAGCGGGTGGAGTGGAAGACGCTCTCCCCCAGACCCTTCTGGAACACGTAGGGGATACGGGGGGACCGGCCGGTGCCCACGGAGACGCTCCGGGCGAGGTAGCGGCCGCCGTCGTCGGTCTCGACGCAGAACAGCTCGCTTCCGTCGTCGCCCTCGACGAGCGAGAGGTGCGCGGCCGACCGGCCGTAGTCCACCTGGTCGCGGAAGGCCTCGGCGACCCAGGCGAGGTAGCTCGAATACTCCCTGCGCAGCGGGAACTTGGCGTTGAGGTGCAGATAGCCCGTCAAGTCCCCTTGTGCGGCGAGGTACTTGACGAAGGTGTGCGGGCTGTCCGGGTTGCGTTGCATGGCCAGGTCGCGGAAGGGGTTGTTCTGGATGTCGGCGCCCGGCAGGAGTTGTTCTTGCTGCCACTGGAACCCGGCGGACCGCTCGATGAAGTGGGCCAGGCCGGCGCGGCCGCGCTCTTCGAGCGCGACCGCAAGGGAGAGGTTCGCGGGCCCGAACCCCACTCCCAGCACCGGGTGGATCTCATGGGTTGTCACAGTTCACGCATCCTCGACTTGTCGTGCATGCAGGAACGTTGTTTCAGAACGGGCGGGCTCAGGGTTCACGCGCCGAGAAGCGCCGTCTCGGTGATCGTGTTGGTCTCGTCGACGTGGACCACGCGGGACTTGTGGTCGGCGACCTCGTCCGGGGTCAGCTGTGCGTAGCTGATGATGATGACCTTGTCGCCGGTCTCCACGAGGCGGGCGGCGGCACCGTTGACGATGACCTGGTGGGCGGCCGGCTCGCCGAGGATGGTGTACGTCTCGAATCGGGCGCCGTTGTTGATGTTGACGACGTGCACCAGCTCGTGGACGCCGATACCGGCGGCGTCGAGCAGTTCCGGCGAGATGGTGATGGACCCGACGTAGTTCAGGTTGCTGTCGGTGACGGTGGCGCGGTGGATCTTCGCGTTCATGAAGGTGCGCAGCATGGTGGGTCTCCTCGGAAGGCAATCGGTTTCGTCGTACGGAAGTGGCGCGCGGGGCGGCTCACCCGCGGATCACGGGGCAGCGGCGGGCGGGGCGGCCGGGACGGTCAGGCCGCGGAAGGAGTTCTCCGGTGTGACGGCGAGGTCGGCGAGCAGGGGTGCCTTGCCGACGGTGGAGGGGCCGGCGAAGGCGGCGGAGATGTGCTCGGCGAGGTCCGGGGTGACCGGCCAGGCCAGGGTGCGCAGGGCCCACAGGAAGCGCAGCGCGCCAGAGACGTCGCTCGCGTCGTCGAGCTGGATCCGGGCGCAGCGCAGCGCCAGCACCTCCAGGTGGAGGGCCACGGCCTCGGCCGCCCTGCGGACGCTGAAGCTCTCCAGCCGGTAGGCGTCCTCGAAGCGCCGGCGGGACGCCTCAAGGGCCGCGTCCCACCAGGGTGAGGGCGTCGTGCCGGCATGACGGCCGGTCAGGGCGCCGAGCCCCTCGGCGATCGTGGCGAGCGGGGTGTCGAAGCGTGCCGCGATCGTGTCGGCGGCGATGGGTTCGCTGAATTCCGCCCGCTGTAGTTCGGGGCTGGTCAGGGCGAGGACGAACCGCGCCCGGTCGCGGCCGACGGACTCCAGGTAGTCGCGCGCCCAGCGCACGTCCCCCTTGCTGGTGGAGAACTTGCGTCCCTCCAGCATGTAGTACTGGTTGGTGAGCGTGCGCGTCCTGGGCAGGTGCACCGGCATGCCGTGCCGTGCCGCGAGCAGCGCCAGGGTCACATAGACGAAGGCGTTGTAGAAGCCGTTGTCGATGCCGATGAACTGGACGAGTTCGTCGTACTCGGCCCCGGTGTCCAGGCGGGCCTGCTGCATCCAGTAGAGGTGTCCGACGTAGATCTCCGGCCAGGCGTTGATGGCCTGCGGCTGGATGCCGGGGCCGTCCCATTCCACCGTGATGCCCCAGGTGGTGGGGTAGGTGAGCGGGATGTAGGGAAGCCGTCCGGCGAGCGTGTCGGCCACGACCTTGGCCAGGTCCGGGCGTAACTGCACATCGGTGGTCCGGTACCAGTTGGTGATCATGGACCGGTGGCGTTCGAGGTCCAGGACCCAGATGGAGACGGTGCGCCGCGGCAGGGCCGAGGCCGTGTCGGACACGGGCAGCAGGGCGCCGGGCAGGTTGTAGAGGCCGCATGCCTCGCACACGCCGGCCCTGGCGTGGGCCAGGCAGGTGGGACAGAGTCCGGTGACGAATGCCTCGGCCTTGTACTCCCCGCTGTCGGGGTCGTAGGGCAGCTCCACCTCGCGCAGGTCGAACGCGCCGTGCTCCCACAGGCGGGTGAAGAAGGAGCGGACGAAGGCGGTGTAGTCGTCGTCGGGCCGTTCGAACAGGTCGACGTCGACTCCGGCCAGCTCCAGCGACTTCGTCACGCTGTCCAGAGCGTCCTGGATGAGCGCCTCCGGCGTGACACCGAGCCGTTCCGCGGTGGTGACGACATAGGTCTGGTTGTCGTCGGTGCTGGTGGCGAAGGCGACGTCGTGCCCGAGGACCTTCTGGGACCGGGCGCATATGTCACTGTTGAGGACCGGTCCGGCGAGATGGCCCAGGTGCAGGTCCCCGTTGGGAGTGGGGGGCGAGAACGTGACGTTCACACGGCGCGGGGCGGGCGTGTCGGCGCCCGGGGAGTCGGCCATCACGCGTCCTCACCGTGTCCGGCGGGCTGCAACCAGTAGATGCTCACGAACGTCAGCGGGTCGGCCTCGCTGGTGTTCGTGACCTCGTGGTCGGTGCCGTGCGGGATGTAGACGACGTCACCCGGGGTGATCGGGCGCTCCTCGGTACCGACGCGCAGGTGACCCTGCCCGCTGATGAAGATGAAGGTCTCATCGGTGGCGTGGCCGTGGGGCGTGCTGGACTCGGTCGGCCGGATCGAGCACAGGGTGCTGTTCCACGGCGGCGCGACGACCCCGTCCCAGGGGTAGAGCTCGCGGATGTCGCAGCCGTTCTTCCGGATCAGGGTGTCGTCGGCTTCGGTCTTCACATGCACGGTGGAAGTCCCTTCGATGGATGCGTGGGGGCCGGCGCGGGCTAGCCGAGGGCGAGCAGGCGCTGGATGGTGCCGGGGTGGAAGGATTCGTCGGGGACGCCGAACGCCCCCTGGAACGTGGCGAGTCGGGAGCCGGCCAGCACCGGATCGGTGGGCCACGCCTTGGCGTAGGCCTTGCGGCGGGCGGCGCCTTCGGGGGTGAAGGTCATGTTCATCGCGGTCCGGACCGCGCCCGAGACACGCAGACGACGCATCCGCTCCTCGCGTTCGTCCACATACGGCTTGAGGATCTGCGGGGACCATGCGCTGCTGGAGCGCAGCGCCTCCCACACCAGGCGCGCGTCCCGGAGCGCGATGGACAGACCCTGGCCGACCACGGGATCGGTCCAGCCGGCCGCGTCGCCGATCAGTACCGCGCCGGGGACGACGGGGCCGTCCGTCCAGGCGTCGTTCATCGGATAGAAGGCGCAGGACTCCGACGGGGTGGCCGTGGCGAACATCTCGCGGTGCGGGATGCAGTCGAGCTGGAAGGCCCTGAGGAAGTCGGCCTGGCGGGTCGGGCCGGCGAAACGGCCCTTCTGCGCGACATCGTGCAGCAGATACAGCCGGGCCTTGGCGCCCGCGCGCGGGAAGACGAAGTAGAGCAGATCCTTCTCGGTACCGATCGAGGTGACGTTGGCGGGCCACTCGTGGAGGTCTTCCACGAGCATGCCGCCGCCCAGCGAGTTCGGCGGGGTCTGGGTCAGGGAGATGCCGAGTTGGCGCCGCACCGTGGAGGTGCGTCCGTCCGCTCCCACGACGAGCCGGCAGGGGACCTCGTACTCGATGTCGTTGTACTCGTAGCGCACGCTCGGGTGCGGCCCGCCGGTCACCGTGACATCGCCGATTCCCCGTACGACCGTGGCCCCGGCCTCGGCGGCGGCGGAGGCGAGCGCCTCACATGCCTCGGGGTGGCCGACGTCGAGCACGCCGCGGATGCCGGGAAGCATCTCGTCCAGGTGGAGGGCGTTGGCCCGGGCGGTCTCGGGGTCGACGATCTCGTCGAATCCGATGAAGCGGTCGATGTAGGTGCCTCCGGCGTCGAGCAACTGCCGCTCCAGGCCGAGCCGGAGAAGTTCGACCACGCCCCAGCAGTTGATGACCTCGCCGCGCACCTTGTCCCGGTAGACGGTCTGGCGCTCCAGGAGCAGTACGTCGTAGCCGTCCCCCGCGAGCGCCGCTGCCAGCGCGGATCCGGCTATACCTCCCCCGATCACCACTGCGTCCCTACGCTCAGCTGTCGCCATGAAGCCCTCCACAGAAGCCTTTTCAAGGCATTGCCGTATGGACCGCCCGGGAAATGGGCAGCCGGAATTCTGAGCTGGTCGAATCGTTAGAGTTGCCGCAGGCCGTAAATGCGGCAGGGCGAGACAGGGAACTGCTCCAGAAATTCCCGGGCCCCCGCCCGGACGAGCGGGGCGCGGTTGCCGGCAGGCCTAGGTGGCGGGCGCCATCCGACGGTGGCCATGAGCGGAACCCGGCCGCTCCAACTCTCTGTGCGGAAGCCGCCGATCACTGCCGGGAGGATCTTGGGGCCCCATAGCGATCGCGGCCGCCCGCGCGGAGATCACACCGGCCAGTTCCGTCTCCACCACAGGTCCGCCCCTTGGATGTGTGTCCGTTGCGCATTCCACGATCCGGGTCCGCGCCGGGGGCGGCAATGCCGACTCGCGAAAATCGTGACCCGATTCGCGCAAAGATGCGAATGACACCACTGCGGGAAACGGGCGGGCGGGCCCGGTCGATTTTCTGATCACCGAGCCCTTTCGGGGCGGTCGGCGGCCGAGTGACGGCGTCGGGGC
>NZ_MUNF01001025.1 GCF_002154555.1 Streptomyces murinus | reverse complement strand
CAACTTCGGGAACGGGAACGGCAACTTCGGGAACGGGAACGGGAATTTCAACGGGAACGGCGGCTTCAACGGGAACGGCCGTTTCGAGGGCCACTTCAACGGCACCATCAGCGGCAACGGCCGTATCAGCAGCAACGGCAGGGGCGATGACTTCGGCAATGGCCGGGGCGACAATTTCGGACCCGATGAGGGCGGCCACGGCGGTGACTTCGGCAACGGGAACGGTGGCGACAACGGACTGCGCAACATCGTCGTCTCGCCGAGTGTGGTCGCGGCCGGGGGCCGGCTGACGGTCACGGTGCAGGGCTGCCGGCGCGGTGGCGAGATGGCCTCCCGCGCCTTCCGCACCGCTCCGCTGACGCCCTTCCGGGACGACACCTCGCGCGGAGTCGTCTACGTCAACCGCAACGCCCGCGCGGGCCGGTACGACATCTCCGTGCGCTGCGACGGCCGCACCATCACCCGGCCCCGGGCCTTCACGGTGATCGGCGGGGTCAACGGCGGGCTCGGCGGCAGCAGGACCAGCGGCGCGACGACCACGGACATGGCCATCGGCGGCGGTCTGGTGGGCATGGCCCTGATCGGCGGCGGGGCGTACTGGCTGCGCCGCAGGGGCGAGCGGCGGGCCTGAGGGGGAACCCCGAGAAACGCCCGGACCGGCGGCCACTGTGCGCGGGCCGCCGGTCCGGGACTCCTGCTGTCGGGCTGTCGGGCTGTCCGGTCAGCTCTTGATGCCCGGGAACAGATTGAGGAACGGTTCGGCGGTCACCGCGATGCCCCGGCTGTAGGGGGCGTCCAGGTCCCAGATCAGGAACAGCATGAAGGCGATGGTCGCGGAGAACAGCCCGGCCAGGAGCAACT
>NZ_MUNF01001024.1 GCF_002154555.1 Streptomyces murinus | reverse complement strand
CACCCCGGCCGGAACACGGCAACCACAAACGGCTCCCGCCACGCCGGCGAAGCCCCACGCCGCGTGAGCGGTCCGGCAGGGGCTCCCCCACTCCGCCCAGCCGCCCCGGTGGGCTGATGACCGGAACACGGCGAACAGACCGACTCGGCGAGCCGCCCGAGAGGGCACCCCGGCCGGAACACGGCGATCAAGTACCGGCCCCACCGCGCCGGCCAGCGCCCCGCTCCGGGTTGAGCGTCGAGCGAGGGGGCCGCGCTTCCCACAAACCCGGCGAACTCGGTGGGCTTACGTTCTCCCGGGGATCTCCCCCACCCGTCCAACCAGCTCAGCAAGCTGACGGGCACCCGGGAGGGCAACACCGGCCGGAACACGGCGATCAAGAACCCTCTGGCCGGCTGACGGGCTCCCCCGGTGCGGCTCCCACCCGGGCCGGAACGCGATCAAAAGCCGGCCCCGCCGCATCGACAGAGCCCCACGCCGGGCGAGCAGTCAGGTGGGGACTCGCAATCCCCGCACCCCTCGCTCTCCCACCCGCCCGACCGACTCGGCGAGCCGACGGGCTCCCGGGGAAACACGGCGGCCAAGAACCCTCTGCC
>NZ_MUNF01001023.1 GCF_002154555.1 Streptomyces murinus | reverse complement strand
GAGCTGCTGCACGGCGGCACCGGGGTGCCGCCGTGCAGCAGCTCCACGGGGACCGCGCGGGCGGACAGGTGGGCGGTGATGAGCCGCGCCATGCCGACGTACTGGGTGAAGACGAGCACCGAGCCGTCCTCGGCGAGGACCGTGTCCAACAACTCGTCCAGCAGGGCGAGTTTGCCCGAGCGGTGGACCAGCCGGTCGGTCGCCCCGGCCTCCTTCAGATAGAGCGCGGGGTGGTCGCAGATCTGCTTCAGCGCGCCGAGCAGCTTCAGGACGAGGCCCCTGCGGGCGATGCCCTCGGCGGTCTCGATGGCCAGCATCGACTCGCGCACCACCGCCTCGTACAGCGCGGCCTGTTCGCGGGTGAGCGGCACCGGGTGGTCGGTCTCGGTCTTCGGCGGGAGTTCCGGGACGATCCCGGGGTCGGACTTCTTGCGCCGCAGCAGGAAGGGCCGGACGAGGCGGCCGAGCCTATCCACGGCCTCCTGGTCCTCGCCGTTCTCCACCGCGCGGGCGTGCCGGGCGCGGAAGGACTTCAGCGGGCCGAGGAGTCCCGGGGTGGTCCAGTCGAGCAGGGCCCACAGCTCGGAGAGGTTGTTCTCCACCGGGGTGCCGGTGAGCGCCACCCGCGCGGGGGCCTCGATGGTGCGCAGCGCCTTGGCGGTGGCCGAGTAGGGGTTCTTCACATGCTGGGCCTCGTCCGCGACGACCATCCCCCAGGTGTGCTCGGCGAGTTGGGCCGCGGCGGAGCGCATCGTGCCGTATGTGGTCAGGACGAAGCCGCCGTCGAGTCCGGCCAGGGTGCGTTCCGTGCCATGGAAGCGGCGGACGGGGACGCCGGGGGCGAACTTCTCGATCTCCCGCTGCCAGTTGCCCAGCAGGGAGGCGGGGCAGACGACGAGGGTGGGTTCGCCGCGCGCCCGCTTCAGGTGCAGGGCGATGAGGGTGACGGTCTTGCCGAGACCCATGTCGTCGGCCAGGCAGCCGCCGAGGCCGAGGGAGGTCATCAGGTCCAGCCAGGCGAGGCCGCGCAGCTGGTAGTCGCGCAGGGTGGCGGCGAGGCCCGGGGGCGGCTCGGCGGGTCGCAGACCGGCGGTGAGGCGGTCGCGGAGGGTGGCGAGGGCGCCGACGGGCACGGCCCGGACGGTCTCGCCGTCGACCTCGGCGGTGCCGGTGAGCGCCACGGACAGCGCGTCGAGGGGGTCGAGCAGGCCCAGTTCCCGTTTGCGGGCCTTGCGGACGAGGGCGGGGTCGACGAGCACCCAGCGGTCCCGCAGCCGTACGACGGGACGGTGGGCCTCGGCGAGGGCGTCCATCTCGGCCTCGTCCAGCGGGTCCCCGCCGAGCGCGAGCTGCCAGCGGAAGCGCAGCAGGTCCTCGCTCTCGAAGAAGCCTGTGCCGTCGGTCGCGGAGCCGGGTGCGGGCCGTACCTCGGCGGTGGCGGTCAGGTCGCGGGCGAGGTCCCGGGGCCAGTGCACGGCGACCCCGGCGGCGGCGAGGCGGCTCGCCGCGACGCCGAGCAGGTCGCCCACCTCCTCCTCGGACAGGGCGAGCACATCCGGCACGTCCTGTTCGGCGAGCCGGTCCAGGGGCGGCCACACCCGCCCGGCGCGGCGCACGGCGAGGGCCGCGTCCACCCGGGCACGGGGGCCGAAGGCGGTGTCGGCCTCGCCCGCCCACAGGGCGGCCGCGTCGGCCACGAGGGTGGGGTCGGCGAGGCTGTGGACCTGCACGATCGCGGCCCCGGCGGCCCGGGCGCCCGCGCTCGCGCCGGTGTCGAAGGCGTCGTACGCGGACAGGTCCAGGCGCAGCGAGACGCGTACGCCCGCGTCCATGCCCGCGGCGACCTCGGCCGCCCACGCGTGCGCCCCGGGCAGGGACTGGGGCTCGCGCGCGGCGAAGGGGCGGCCGCAGGCGTGGGCGGCGGCCGCCC
>NZ_MUNF01001022.1 GCF_002154555.1 Streptomyces murinus | reverse complement strand
GAGCGGCTCGCGGTGGTCTGTAACACGGGGGGCTCGCCGGAACAGGAGCTGAAGTACCTGACGCTGCTGCAACGGCAGCGGGCGGCCGCGGTCGTACTGACCGGCGGCGCGGTCCTGGACGCGCCGCACGCGGCGGCGGTCGCGGCGAAGCTGCGCAAGCTCGGGGAGGGCGGGACGCGGGTGGTGCTGTGCGGACGGCCCCCGGTGCCGGACGCGCGGGCGGTCGCGCTCGCCTTCGACAACCTCGGCGGGGCGCGGGCGGTGACGGAGCATCTGGTGGGGCTCGGGCATCGGCGGCTCGGGTATCTCGCCGGGCCCGAGGAGCGGTCGACGACCCGGCACCGCCTGGAGGGACATCGCGCCGCGCTGGCCTCGGCGGGCATCGAGGAGGACCCCCGTCGGACCGTCCACGGACAGTTCGACCGGCGCTCCGGCTACCAGGGCGCGCGCGAACTCCTGCGCCGCGACCCGTCGTTGACGGCTCTGGTCGCCGCGAACGACTCCGTCGCGGCGGGTGCCTGCGCCGCCCTGCGGGACTCCGGCCTGCGCATCCCCGAGGACGTGTCCGTCACCGGCTTCGACGACCTCCCGGTGGCCGTGGACGTCGCACCCGGACTCACGACGGTCCGGCTGCCGCTGGCCGAGGCGGGCGCCCGCGCCGGCCGCATCGCCATGGGCCGCGAGGAGGTCCCGGCCGGGGGGATCGGCGGGGTGCGGGGCGAGCTGGTGGTGCG
>NZ_MUNF01001021.1 GCF_002154555.1 Streptomyces murinus | reverse complement strand
GCGCTCGCCGCCACCGGCCTGGACAACGCCAAGCTGCGCGGCATCGTCGACTTCCTCGACCACCGGGGCAAGGACGGCGCGGGCCGCACGGTGGACGACTGGACGAACGTCGGCACCTCGTACGCGGCGGCCGGGTCCATCGGCAAGACCGCCCTGCTCGCCGAGGCCGTCGGACGCGACCCCCGGCACTTCACCGGACACGACCTCGTCGCCGCCCTCGACCAAGCCGTCTGCGCCAAGGCCAGCACCGGCGCCGACCGCTCCTGCGCGGCCGCGGGCGCCTACACCTACGCGCCCTCCGTCTTCGCCCAGTCCCTCGCCGTGATGGCCCAGTTGCGCGCGGGCGACAGCGCGTCGGCCCAGCGGCCGATCGCCTACCTGGAGAGCCTCCAGGAGAGCAGCGGCGCCTGGCCCAGCCTGATCCCGTCCACCAAGGACTCCGACGTGGACTCCACCGCCATCGCCGCCATGGCCCTCGACCTCGCGGGCGGCGCCAAGGCGGACAAGGCCGTGGACAAGGCGCTGAGTTGGCTCGCCTCCCGGCAGCTGGCCGACGGCGGCTTCCCCGGCACCGCGGGCGACTCCGTCAACTCGGCGGCTCTCGCCGTACAAGGCCTGTCGCTGGACGCGCCGAAGTACGCCAAGCAGCTCGCCAAGGCCCGTAAGTTCCTCGCCTCCCAGCAGAACGGCGACGGCGGATTCGTGGTGGCCAAGGGAAGCGACGACCGCCGCTCCGACCTGCGCGCCTCCACCCAGGCCGTCGGCGGCGCCACCGGTATCTCCTTCGGCACCCTCAAGCGCAGTCTGACCGGCACCTCCCCGCAGCCCACCCCGAGCCCCAGCGGCAGCGCCCCGGACATCGTCACCACCGGAGACACCGCAGGCACCGGGGACACCGCAGGCACCGGTGGGGCCGGCGCGAGCGGCGGTGGCGGCATCCTCGCCGCCACCGGCGTCCAGGCCGGGGCCCTCGCCGCGATCGCCGTGCTGCTGACGCTCGCCGGCTGGCGCACGGTGGTCGTCGCCCGCCGCCGCACCGGCACCGGGAGCGGACGATGAGGGCGATGGCCCGCCCGATCCGGGCCCTGGCCGCCCTCGGCCTCGGCGCGGCGGCCGTCGTCCAGGCCGGCACCCCGGCCGCCGCCGACCCCCAGCCGATGGGCCGCTGCACCACCACCTCGGGCGTCGTGCTCGCCGTCGACCTCAGCCACTGGGGCGGCCCGATCCTGCGTTCCTGCGGCACCACCCCGACCACCGGCTACGAGCTGCTCAACCAGGGCGGCTGGAGCACCACCGGCACCGGGCACGACGGCCCCGCCTTCATCTGCCGCATCGGCTACAGCGGTTACCAGCACGGCCGGCAGTATCCGACCCCTGCCCAGGACGACTGTGTGCTCACCCCGCCCGCCTCCGCGTACTGGTCGTACTGGCACGCCGATCCCGGTGCCACCGACTGGACGTACAGCCAGCTCGGCGCGATGCTCTACAAGCCCAAGCCGGGCAGCGTCGACCTGTGGGAGTTCGGCGGCACCAACATCCAGGGCAC
>NZ_MUNF01001020.1 GCF_002154555.1 Streptomyces murinus | reverse complement strand
GTCTCCGTCGCACAGTCGGGCAAGATCGTCGTGGACGCCTTGCGGCAGGCGAAGCAGCCTGACTACGCTCGGTCGTCCTCCCAGTGAACCGGCGGTGCATGGGGGTGGTCCGGCAGGGGCATGAGGTTGCGGGGGGTCGGCGCACCGACGAGGTGACGCGTGGTGGAAACTGTCTGGTGGGCACGGACGTTGTGAGGGTGTCCGGGTCGGCCGGTGTCGGCAATCAGGGTTCGTCCTGCCCCACGGGCGGGTCTGTTTCGGTCAAGGGGAATCGCCCGTGAAGTTGTTTGCGAAGTGGTTCGGCAAGAGCGCGCGAGAGGGCGGCGACAACGCGACCGCTCGTCATCGCGCACAGCCTGACGCACAAGGTCAGCGGCCGCTGTTCCGGGACCAGGTGGCTGGTCCGGGCGGTGACATTTCGGGAGGCCAGGGCGCGCCGTCAGTTGACCCTGCCCAGTCCCGCGGCATAGGTTTCGGGCAACCGTCAACCTCAAGTACGGGTGGAGAGTTTGCTCCCGGCCCGTACGCGTCCAATGCCCCGNNCGCTTCTGTTCCAACTGCGGTGCGCCGCTGCGTCCCGGAGCCGTGCCCGAGCGCGCGTCCGAGACGACGTCCACGATCTCGATCTCCGGTCTTGAGGCCTACGACGCGGAGGCGACCGGCCAGACGCCGATGCCGCTGCTGTCGCCCGAGGCGCAGGCCGCGGTGGACGCGCTCCCGGCGGGCTCGGCCCTGCTGGTGGTGCGCCGTGGCCCGAACTCGGGCAGCCGCTTCCTGCTCGACGGCGACCTGACCACGGCCGGCCGCCATCCGCAGAGCGACATCTTCCTGGACGACGTGACCGTCTCGCGTCGCCATGTGGAGTTCCGCCGCTCGCCGGACGGTTCGTTCACCGTCGCCGACGTCGGCAGCCTGAAC
>NZ_MUNF01001019.1 GCF_002154555.1 Streptomyces murinus | reverse complement strand
GCGCGGTCAGGGCGGTCACCGCCGACACCGAGTCATGGGTCGAGGCCAGCCCTGCCGTGGTCACGATCTCCTGGATCCGCCCCGGAGACATGCCCGAGGTGGCCTCGTGCACGGTGGGCCCGAGCCCGGTCGGCGAGGGGTGCCCCGGGGACGGCGCGAGCAGCTCACGGGCGGTGCGCACCAGGCGCAGCCGCTCGTCGTCGCCCCACACCAGCGCCTGTTCGCGCAGGGTGGCGAGGGCGCGGGGGAGCGCGGCGGCCACCGTCTCGTCCCCGGCGTCCCCGGCCATCAGCCCGAGCAGGGCGGCGCGGGAGGCCGGGTCCGGGGCCACGGCCAGCGCCTCGGCGGTCTGCAGCGCGAAGCGGTCCAGCCGTTCCAGGGCCCGCAGCACCGAGGCCCGGGTGCCGGCCCGGGTGGCCAGCTGGGTCAGATCGGTGGGGACGGGCGTGATGAGGTCCGGGCGGCTGCGCAACAGCGCGGCCAGGGAGGCGTCGTCCCTGGCGCGGAGCGCCTCCGCGAGGGACCGAGGGGCTGGGTTGGCCTCTTGGCTCATCCGGCCAACGGTAGCGGGTTACCCCGGGCGGTTCAGCCGTGCCGGGCGGGGCCCCGCTCTGCGCTACCGTCCTCACGGGGTTTCAGTCGGCGTCACCCCGGAGGGATTCCGTGGGCATCGAGAGCGACAAGGTCGTCTACGAGTACCTGAGCCGCGTCGGGGACATCGCGTCGCAGCGGCAGCTGCCGTCGTCCGCGCGCATGCGGCTGGTCTCGGAGCTGCGCAACGAGATCGACCGCGACCGGGCGAGGGCGACGGTGGACAGTCCCGCCGCGGTCCGCCGCATCCTGGACCGTCTGGGCACGCCCGACGAGGTGGTCGAGGCCGCGGGCGGCACCGGGTCCGCCGACGGCGCGGGCCGCCCGTCCGCGGCCGTACCGGCGCAGCCCGTGCCGCGTGAGCGGGAGCCGGAGCGCGCCTCGCCGGGCGACGAGCGGCCGCGGGGTCTGCGCCGGGTCGTACCGCGACCGCGTCCCACCGAGCCCCGGCCCGAGCCCTCCGTGCCCAGGGACGCGCCGCCCGCCGCCTCGCACAGTTCGTGCGAGGCGGCGGGCGGCGCGTCC
>NZ_MUNF01001018.1 GCF_002154555.1 Streptomyces murinus | reverse complement strand
GCCGGTCTGCGGGTTGCGCGTGCCCGGGGTGCCGACGTCGTAGACGCCGCCGGCGTTCGCCGGGAAGGCGGCCTTGAACCGGTCGGGGATCGCGGACAGGTTGGTGTCCGTCTTCGCGTCACCCGAGACACCGGGGACGTTCTCGATGTAGTTGAAGCCCCAGCTCCACTGGAAGCCGACCACGTTGACCGTGAGGTCGGGCTTCTTGTCGAGGCTCATGAGCTTCGTCTCGTCCCGGGCCGTGAAGTAGAACAGCACCGAGATGATGATGATCGGGACCACCGTGTACAGGGCCTCGATCGGCATGTTGTACCGGGTCTGCGGAGGTACCTCGACCTTGGTGCGGCTGCGCCGGTGGAACATGGCGCTCCACAGGATCAGGCCCCACACCAGCACGCCGACGGCGAGCGCGGCAGCCCAGGAGCCCTGCCACAGGGAGAGGATCCGCGGAGCCTCTTCCGTGGTCGGGGTGGGCATGCCAAGGCGGGGGAAGTCCTTGTATGTGCAACCGGTTGCGGTCGCCAGGACCAGGCCCGCGGTCAGTGCCTGCAGCAGCTTCCGCCGCATCGGGCGCCGCGGCGAGCGGTCGGAGCCGTTGGGACTCACGTAGCGCCTTCCCGAGAGTCTCGCCCGCGCGGTCGGCTGCGGCCTTCTCGCTGGTCGGTCGCCGCCCTGCGTCGGGCAGGGGTTTGGATGTTTATGCGGACCAAACCCTAGCCGACGCCCTCCGGGGGTTCGCGGGGAGGGGGGCATACGCGTCGCGCCTCACTCAGTTGGGGTGTGGATGGGCGCCCAATAGCTCGGGTTGTGGGGGTTTGG
>NZ_MUNF01001017.1 GCF_002154555.1 Streptomyces murinus | reverse complement strand
CGGGTGGCCCGGGCGGCTCGGGCGGCGATCTCGCGGGCCTGGGGCCAGGGGGTGGCGCGATGCCGTTCCGCCGGGGCATGGCCATGCGGCTCGGCGGGCCGCGGGTCCCGGGCCGGGCCGGTGCCGTCGTCCTTGGCGTCCCTCACGAGGGCCAGGGCCTCCTCGACATCGAGGTCGTCGCTGTCCTCCACGGGTGCCCCGTCGCGCAGTCGGGGCGCGGTCATCCGGCGTCCGGGGCGCTCGGGCCCCCGCTTTCCCCGGCCTCCGCCGCCTCTTCCTCCCAGCGCAGGGCCAGCGCGGCGGCCTTGCGGGAGGCCTCGGCGACGGCCTCGGGGCCGCCCTCGCCCCGGGCCGCGGCGTAGCCGACGAGGAAGGTGGTCAGCGGGGCGGCGGGCCGGGCGACACCGTGCGCGGCGTCCCGGGCCAGGTCGAGCAGGACGTTCGTGTCGACGTCCAGGTCGATGCCCAGCTCGTCCTTGACTGCGGAGATCCATTCATCCAACACGTGCCCATGCTCCCTGATGCGTGCCCTGGCGTTGACGATGTCGTCCCAGGTGTCGCAGTCGAAGGACGCGTGCGGGTCCGGGACGCGGGTGAGGCGGAGGGCGCCGGTGAGCCGGCGCAGCGGCAGCCCGGTGAGGCCGTCGTGCGCGGCGGCGAGGGCGTCCAGTTCACGGCGCAGCGCG
>NZ_MUNF01001016.1 GCF_002154555.1 Streptomyces murinus | reverse complement strand
CCGGGGCGGTGTCCGGCGGAATCCGCGGCGGGTGTCGGGAGATTCCGGGGCCGGTGCCCGATGGCGCCGCCGACACCCTGGCGGATTCCGGGATCGGCGTCCAGCGGATTCCGTTGCCCGGGTGGTCAGAAGACGGACAGGCCGGTCAGGGTGGTGAAGCGGTCAAGGGCGGCCACGCCGGCCACGGAGTTGCCGCGTTCGTCCAGGCCGGGGCTCCAGACGCACAGGGTGCAGCGGCCCGGTACGACGGCGATGATGCCGCCGCCGACACCGCTCTTGCCGGGCAGTCCTACCCGGTAGGCGAAGTCGCCCGCGGCGTCGTACGTGCCGCAGGTCAGCATCACCGCGTTGACCTGCTTGGCCTCGCTGCGGCTGAGCAGCCGGCTGCCGTCGGCGCGGATGCCGTGCCGGGCGAGGAAGCCGGTGGCCAGGGCGAGGTCGGCGCAGGAGGCGGCGATGGAGCACTGCCGGAAGTACTGGTCGAGCAGGACCGGTACCTCGTTGTCGATGTTGCCGTAGGACGCCATGAAATGGGCCAGCGCGGCATTGCGGTCACCGTGCGCGGTCTCGGAGGCGGCGACCTCCTGGTCGAAGTCCAGCGCGGGGTTTCCGCTCTCGGCGCGCAGGAAGTCGAGCAGTTCACCGGCCGCGTCCCCGGTACGGGTCTGGAGGCGGTCGGTGACGACGAGCGCGCCCGCGTTGATGAACGGGTTGCGCGGGATGCCGTTCTCGTACTCCAGCTGGACCAGGGAGTTGAACGGGTTGCCGGAGGGCTCGCGGCCGACGTGCTCCCACAGCTCGTCGCCCTCACGCGCCAGGTCCAGGGCGAGGGTGAAGACCTTGGTGATGGACTGCGCGGAGAACGGCTGCCGCCACTCCCCCACCCCGTACACCGTGCCGTCCAGCTCGGCGACGGCCATGCCGAAGGTCCGGGGGTCGCACGCGGCCAGCGCCGGGATGTAGTCGGCGGCGCGGCCGCGGCCCGGTGTGTGCTCCAGCTCCTCGGCTATGCGCTCCAGGACCGGCAGGAAGGTGGGGGACGACGTCGTTGTCATGATCACCATTGTGCCTCCGTACCGCTCCCGGAGCCCACTCGCCCCCGCCGCGGAATCGTTCGTAACCGCAGGTCAGGCGGCCGGCGCCCCACTGCCCGCGATGATCTCGGGGCGCAGCAGAGCGGCCAGCGTCCCGGCGGGCAGCAGGCCCTTCTCCAGGACCAGTTCGGCGACCCCGCGCCCGGTGGCGAGGGCTTCCTTGGCGATCTCGGTGGCCGCCGTGTAGCCGATGTGCGGGTTGAGCGCGGTGACCAGTCCGATGGAGTTCTCCACGCTCGCGCGCAGCCGCTCGGTGTTGGCGGTGATGCCGTCGACGCAGCGCTCGGCCAGCGTCAGGCAGGCCCGCTCCAGATGGGTGACGGACTCCGACAGGGAGTGCAGGATGATCGGCTCGAAGGCGTTGAGCTGGAGCTGTCCGGCCTCGGCGGCCATGGTGATGGCGACGTCGTTGCCGATGACCTCGAAGGCGACCTGGTTGACCACCTCGGGGATGACCGGGTTGACCTTGCCCGGCATGATCGACGAACCGGCCTGCACCGGCGGCAGGTTGATCTCCCCGAGCCCGGCGCGCGGGCCGGAGGACAGCAGCCGCAGGTCGTTGCAGCTCTTGGAGAGCTTGACCGCGATCCGCTTGAGCACCCCGGACATCTGCACGAAGGCCCCGCAGTCCTGGGTGGCCTCGACCAGGTTGGCTGCGGTGACCAGCGGCAGCCCGGTGATCGCGGACAGATGCCGGCGGGCGGCCTCGGCGTACCCGGACGGAGCATTGATCCCGGTACCGATCGCCGTGGCGCCCAGGTTGATCTCATGGATCAGCTCGACGGCCTCGGCGAGCCGGCTGCGGTCCTCCTCGATCATCACGGCGAACGCGGAGAACTCCTGACCGAGCGTCATCGGTACCGCGTCCTGCAACTGGGTGCGACCCATCTTGAGCACGTCACGGAACTGCACGGACTTGCCCGCGAAGGAGTCCTGGAGTACAGCCATCGCCTTGAGCAGTCCACGGACCGCGAAGACCGTCGCTATCTTGACGGCGGTCGGGTAGACGTCATTGGTCGACTGGCTCAGGTTGACGTCCTCGTTCGGGTGTACATACATGTACTCGCCCTTGGCGCGGCCGAGCAGCTCCAACGCCCGGTTCGCGACGACCTCGTTGGCGTTCATGTTGGTCGAGGTGCCGG
Source organism: Streptomyces murinus (assembly GCF_002154555.1). Classification (GTDB taxonomy): domain Bacteria; phylum Actinomycetota; class Actinomycetes; order Streptomycetales; family Streptomycetaceae; genus Streptomyces; species Streptomyces murinus. The sequence goes on along the minus strand of NZ_MUNF01001016.1, from coordinate 705 downwards.
CCCCTCCCTGGATGACGTCCACGACGAACTGCTCGTGCAGCTCGCCGCGCCGGATCTCCTGGCAGGCGGTGACGATCGCGCGGGCCTTCTCGGGTGCCAGCAGGCCGAGTTCCTCGTTGGCGAGCGCGGCGGCCTCCTTCACCGCGGCCAGGGCGTCGATCAGATGCGGGTACGCCGAGATCGGCATGCCGGTGATGGGGAAGTTCTCGGTCGCCCGCAGGGTGTGGATGCCCCAGTAGGCGTCGGCGGGCACGTCCCGATCGCCGAGGAGGTCGTGTTCGCGCCGGGTGGTGGTCATGAGGGGTGATCCGCTTTCTGGGCTTCGGGAGGGGAAACGTCGGCGAGGGGTGAACTCAGGCGGAATCGAGCTCGTCCACCACCTGTACGGCGCCCACCGGGACGCCGCCGCCGAGCAGCGCCTGCCCCGCGAAGCCGGTCAGCAGGGCCGGGTCCACCCCGGCCCGCTCCAGTGCCCGTGCCGCGACCGGTATCCGCGCGCGGTCCGCGCCGTCCGCTATCTTCACGGCCACCGCCCGCCCGTCCGGCAGCGCGGCGACCTGGACGCCCTCGAAGCCGTCCTTGGCGAGCAGCCCCGGCACGGCCCGCATCAGCGCGGCGACATCGCGGCTCGCGCCGGACGCCATCTCCGCGTGGCCGCGCATCGCGTCGGCGACCTTGGCCTCCGCCGTGCCGGGCGCCGCCGAG
>NZ_MUNF01000102.1 GCF_002154555.1 Streptomyces murinus | reverse complement strand
CGGCGACGGCCGGGGCGATCTCCGCGACCGGGACCACGGCCTGCGGCGGCACCGTCGGCAGCGGCGCCGTGACCTGCGCCCCCGGCAGCGCGAGCTGGCCGGTGTCGTACGGCTGCTGCCAGGCCGTGGCGAAGTGGTGGACCAGCAGATCGGTGACGGCGGCCGGCTGCTCGACCGGGACCAGGTGGGAGGCGCCGGGCACGACCGCGAGCCGCGCGTCCGGGATGCCCGCGACCAGGGTGCGGGCCTCGGCCGGGCCGGTGACCTGGTCCTCGGAGCCGACCAGGACCAGCGTCGGCGCCGCGACCCGGCCCAGCTCGGCCCGTACGTCGAACGCGGCGAGGGCCTCGCAGGAGGCGATGTAGCAGCCGGGGTCCGTGGTGCGCACCATCTGCACCGCCCACTCGGTGATCGCGGGCTGCGCCGCCGAGAACCCGTCGGTGAACCAGCGGTCCGGCGAGGTGCGGGCGATGGGGTCCAGGCCGTTGGTGCGTACGATCACGCCGCGCTGGCGGAACTCGTCGGCCGTCCCGAACCGGGGCGAGGCCGCGACCAGCGCGAGCGAGGCCAGCCGCTCGGGGTGCCGCAGGGCCAGCTCGATCCCGATCGCGCCGCCCAGCGCGCAGCCCGCGTACCCGAAGCGCTGCACACCGAGCGAGTCCAGGGTCGCGAGCAGCCGGCCGCTCAACTCCCCCACGGACCCGGCCGGATGCGCGGGCGCCCCGCCGTGCCCGGGCAGATCGAACCGGAAGATCCGCCACTGCTTGGCCAGCTCCGGAACCTGCCGGTCCCACATGTGCCAGGTGGTGCCCAGTGAGGGAGCCAGAATCAGTACGGGGGCCTCTTCCGGCCCGTCGAGGCGGTATTGCAGGGTGTTCGGTGGTGTCTCGCTCACGCCCAAGACCCTCTCACGCATCACGAGATCCCACGGTGCCGGGGGAACCCGCGGCGCTCGATCCTCGCCACACGGCGCGGCGGCTCCGGGAAACCGCCCACACATCTCCTCGTGAGGAAGCAAGCTCGGCGTATCGGATGCCAGCGCCCGCCGCATGACGTTCAGCGCCATGTCGTCGAATTCTCCATCGAATCCTTCCACGCGGACGTCATCTGAATCCGGGAACCGCACCCCGTTCTGCTCCTGAAGCACCTCGAACCAGTCCGATCCGACCCGGCCACGGTGGACCGGCTCGACCATGTCGACGCGGCGATCCAGTTCCTCGACGCGCTGGGCATCGAACGGGCCGCGTTCGTGGGGAACTCGATGGGCGGCCAGACCTCGCTGCGGCTGGCCACCGAGCACCCCGAGCGGATCAGCCACCTGGTCACCATGGGACCGCCGGTGGGGCGGATGCCGAGCCGGTTCGGGGCCGGTGACGGGCCGTCCGAGGGGCTGAAGGTCCTCATCGAGGCCTACCGGGACGCGAGCCCGGAGAACATGCGCCGGCTGGTCGAGATCATGTGTTACGACAAGGCGTGCTTCGCCACTCCTGAGCTGTGCGACGCCCGTTCCCAGGCGGCCCTCGCCCGGCCCGAGCACCTGGCCAACTATGTGGCGGGGCTGCCGCAGGGGGCGCCGCTGCCGCGCTGGGTGGACCCGGCGCTGCTGCCCGGCATCACGGTGCCCACCCTGCTGATCCACGGCCGCGACGACCGGGTGGTCTCCTTCGAGAGCTCCCTGTTCCTGCTGGCGAACATCCCCGACTCCCGGCTGGTCCTGCTCAACCGCTGCGGGCACTGGGCGATGATCGAGCACGCCGAGGAGTTCAACCGGCTGGTCATCGACTTCGTCCGGGGGAATCCCGGCGATGAGTGAGACCGGGCAGGCGCCACACGGCGTCGAGGAGGCGGCCGCCCGGCTGCTGGCGGCGGCCGCCGACCGGGTGCCCTGCGCACCGGTACGGGATCTGATCGGCACCGAGGACACCGGGGCCGCGTACGCCGTGCAGCAGCGGGTCACGGCGGCCAGGACGGCCCGCGGCGCACGCGTCGTCGGCCACAAGATCGGGCTGACCTCGCCCGCCGTACAGCGGCAACTGGGCGTGGACCAGCCGGACTTCGGGGTCCTGCTGGACGACATGGGGTACCCGGACGGCGAGCCGGTGCCGTACGCGTCGGTGCTCCAGCCCCGCGTCGAGGCCGAGATCGCGTTCGTGCTGGGCGCGGACCTGGCCGAAGGTCCGCTGGACCTGGCCCGGGTGCGGGCCGCCGTCGACCACGCCGTGCCCGCCCTGGAGATCTGCGGCAGCCGGATCGCGGGCTGGGACATCACCCTGTCCGACACGGTCGCCGACAACGCCTCCGCGGGCGCCTTCGTGCTCGGCCGAGGGGCCCGCACCCTCGCGGAGTTCGAGCCGCGCACGGCCGTGATGGAGATGTCCGTCGACGGCCGGAGCGTGTCCGAGGGCACCGGCGCGGACTGCCTGGGCGATCCGCTCGCCGCGGTCCTCTGGCTGGCCCGCACCGCACGCGAGGTGGGCGATCCGCTGCGGGCCGGGCATGTGGTGCTCTCCGGAGCGCTCGGCCCGATGCGCCCCCTCACCCCGGGCGCGCACGTCACCGCGGTGATCGGCGGTCTGGGCACGGTCACCACCGTCATCGGGGAAGGAACGGCATGACGACGCACACGGCGGGTGCGCCCCGCACCAAGGTCGCCATCATCGGCTCGGGCAACATCGGCACCGACCTCATGATCAAGGTGCTGCGCACCGCCCGGCATCTGGAGATGGGCGCCCTGGTCGGCATCGACCCGGCGTCCGACGGTCTGGCGCGCGCCGGGCGGCTGGGCGTGACCACCACGCACGAGGGCGTGGACGGGCTGATCGCGCTGCCCGGCTTCGAGGAGATCGGCATCGTCTTCGACGCCACCTCGGCGGGGGCCCACCGGGCCAACGCCGCGAAGCTGGCGCCGCTCGGCAAGCGGCTGATCGATCTGACGCCGGCGGCGCTCGGACCGTACGTCGTCCCGGCGGTCAACATGGAGGAGCATCTGGACGCTCCGGACGTCAACATGGTCACCTGCGGCGGCCAGGCCACCATCCCGGTGGTGGCCGCGATCTCCCGGGTGGTCCCGGTCCGCTACGCGGAGATCGTCGCCTCGATCGCCTCCCGGTCGGCCGGTCCCGGTACCCGCGCCAACATCGACGAGTTCACTGAGACCACGTCCCGGGCGCTGGTCGAGGTGGGCGGCGCGGACCGCGGCAAGGCGATCATCGTCCTCAACCCGGCCGAGCCGCCGCTGATCATGCGCGACACCGTGTTCTGCCTGGTCGAGGCGCCCGATCCCGCCGCGCACGCCGCGATCGAGGAGAGCGTCGCCGCGATGGTGGCCGAGGTGGCGGCCTATGTCCCCGGCTACCGGCTCAAGCAGCGGGTGCAGATCGCCCCGGTGCCCGGGGACCAGCCGGTGGAGACCCTGCTGGCCGAGGGCGCGCCTGGCCGGCCGACCCAGCAGGTGTCCGTGTTCCTGGAGGTGGAGGGCGCCGCCCACTACCTCCCGGCCTACGCGGGCAATCTCGACATCATGACCTCGGCCGCCCTGCGGGTGGCCGAGCGGATCGCGGCCCGTGAGGTGACGGTATGAGCGGCATCTACGTCCAGGACGTGACCCTGCGGGACGGCATGCACGCCGTGCGGCACCGGATCGCTCCGGCGGACGTACGGGGGATCGTACGGGCGCTGGACGCCGCCGGTGTCGACGCCATCGAGGTCGCGCACGGCGACGGGCTGGCGGGCGGCTCGCTGAACTACGGCCCCGGCTCGCACACGGACTGGGCCTGGATCGAGGCGGCGGCCTCGGTGCTTGAGCGGGCCCGGCTGACCACCCTGCTGCTGCCCGGCGTCGGCACCATCCACGATCTGCGGACCGCCTACGACCTGGGGGTGCGCTCGGTCCGGGTGGCCACCCACTGCACCGAGGCCGACATCTCCGCGCAGCACATCGCCGCGGCCCGTGAACTGGGCATGGACGTGTCCGGCTTCCTGATGCTCTCCCACCGCGCCGAACCGGCCCGGCTGGCCGAGCAGGCGCGGCTGATGGAGTCGTACGGCGCGCACTGCGTGTACGTCACCGACTCCGGCGGCCGGCTCACCATGAAGGACGTGGCCGAGCGGGTCCGCGCCTACCGGGACGTCCTGGACGACGCCACCGAGATCGGCATCCACGCCCACGAGAACCTCTCGCTGTCGGTGGCCAACAGCGTCGTCGCCGTGGAGAACGGGGTGCGCCGAGTCGACGCCTCACTCGCCGGGCACGGCGCGGGCGCGGGCAACTGCCCGCTGGAGGCGTTCATCGCGGTGGCGAACCTCTCGGGGATCGAGCACGGCTGCGATCTGTTCCGGCTCCAGGACGCCGCCGACGATCTGGTCCGCCCGCTCCAGGACCGTCCGGTCCGCGTGGACCGGGAGACCCTCACCCTGGGCTACGCCGGTGTCTACTCCTCCTTCCTGCGGCACGCGGAGATCGCCTCCGCGCGCTACGGCGTCGACGTCCGCGCCATCCTGCTGGAGTGCGGCCGCCGGGGCCTGGTCGGCGGGCAGGAGGACATGATCGTCGACGTGGCCCTCACCCTGGCGGACCGGCCGGCGACGGCCTGACCGCACGGGAAGCGCCCGATCCGCGGCCCCGGGTGGGCTCCGCCTCCGCCGGCGGCGCGCAGCCGGGGCCGTGCGCTGCCGGAGTCCCGGAGGGGGGCCTGCCCGGGTCTCCCCGCCGGGCGGCATACCCTGATCGGCGGACATGGCCTGCCCGGGAGCGCCCTTCCACTCGTGGGTCCTCGAAGGCCGGACGAGGTGGAGAGCCGTGGCCGTCGAGCGTGACGCGCAGGAAGCGCGGGAGCCGGAGACCGGGCCCGCCGCGGAGGGGCCCCGGAGTTCCATCCCTACCACCGCTCCGCCGCGGGCTGGGGCGCGGCCAAGAGCGTGACCGAGCGCGCGCTGGTGGACGGGCCCCGGGCCATCATGCGGATGAAGCGGACTCCTCCCCCTGCCTACGAGCGCAGCAGTGCAAGTATCCGCAAACCCTCCGGCATCCACTGAGTGCCTACCGCAAGTCCCAGCAAGTACCCGGCGTCACGGTACGCAATCGTTCACCCTCGAAGGGTCAAGACACCCCTGGCCACATGGAGGTACCTGTGGCGCTGCACTTGCTGTGCAAGGACCCGGAGAGCCCAAACAATGGCAGTCCAACGCTCTATTACGACGATGAGACGGACAGCTACTTGCTGCAATCGTGGAAGGTGGACGACCCCGCCCGTCTGTCGTCCATCCTCGTGCCCGACCACGAGACCGTCGTCGAGTTCCCTGCCCGGCTGCTGTCCCTCTTTCCAAGACATGAAGCCATGCCGCACAAAACCGCAAAGAAGGCGGAGAACATAGGCGATTGACCACGGAGCTCCGGGCCAGTTGGGCATTCACGCCGTTAGATGCCGTGAGCCGGAAGGCTGCACACTGTGCGCATGCCTACCTCTTCGAGCATCCGGGAAGCCCGACTCGCCCTGGGGCAGCAGCTACGCGCCCTACGACAGCAGCACGGCCTGACGGCCCGTGAGCTGGCGCGCCGGTGCGGCTGGCACGAATCCAAGTGCAGCCGTATCGAGAACGGGCACAAGGCCGCGTCGCCGAAGGACATCGAGGTCTGGGCACGGGCCTGCGGAGACGGTTCCGCCGCAGCAGAACTCATCGGCATCGCCCGGGGCATCGACGGCATGTACGTCGAGTGGCGGGCCATGGAAAAGGCAGGACTCAAGCGCGCCCAAGAGAGAGTTCTTCCCCTGTGGGACCAGACACGCAGATTCAGGGCGTACGCCCAGAACCTGATCCCTGGTCCACTGCAGACACGTGCCTACACCAAAGCGGTCCTGGCCGGCATCCGGGAGCGCCGCGGCCTTCCTGACGACGTGGAAGCCGCGGTCGTCACCCGCATGGACAAGCAGAGAGTGCTGACCGAGAGGGGCAAACAGTTCGACGTGGTCCTGGAGGAGTCCGTGCTCTACCGGCGGATGGGACCGCAGGAGGTCATGATCGAGCAGCTCAGCAGGCTCCTGGAAGTGAGCGTGCTGACCTCCGTCAGCCTCGGGATCATTCCCCTGAGCGCCGACCGCAGTCTGATGCCGCCGGTCGAGGACTTCTGGGTGTTCGACGACCGCCAGGTCAACGTCGAGCTGGTGTCGGCGTTCCTGACCGTCAAACAGACGGGTGAGGTCAAGCGATACCTGGACGATTTCACGCGACTCGGTCAGCTCGCCCACAGCGGCGGGCCGGCTCTCACCCTCATCGCCGCCGCGATCAACACCTACGCCCGCTCTCCGAATCCCTCGGTAAGGGCGGACCCGACCAGCGAATAACCGAACGGAGAGACAGGGTTGCACCCTCGATGGTCCAGCCGACGCACCGCGCGGCTCACCGCCTTGGACAAGCCCGAACGGTTCTACAGCAGAGAACGCCCCGCGTTCACCGTCATCGCCGCCATGACCCTTGCGGCCCTGTGCACCGTGGGTCTGGCCATGACCGGCGCCTTCACCGCCGGTGACGGTCCAGGGGCAACTTCCTACACGGACACGGTGCCTTGAGCGACGATGACCGAGGGGCCCGTCAACCGCATGGCACCGTCGGCGAGAACGGACACGCGGAGCCGGCCACCGGGCATGTCGACCGTGTAACTGCCGGTCGCGGGGCCGGCGGGCAGAGCAGCCACAGCGGCACAGGCGCCGGTACCGCACGCACGGGTTTCACCGACGCCCCGTTCATGAACGCGTAGGGCGAGGTCGAACGGTGTACGGCGGACGACGAACTCGACGGTGACACCCTCCGGGTACGCGTCCGCCGGGGTGACGACGGGCGGTGAAGCAAGATCACCTGGATCGGCGAGGTCGTCGACGAAGACGACGGCATGCGGATTGCCCATGTCGACGTGCAGGGCGGGCCAGGCGTCGGCGCCCACGGTGACGACGACGTCCGCGAGGCCGGACAGGCGGGGTCTGCCCATGTCGACGGTGACGGGACCGTCGAGACCGGGTTTGTCGTGGGGGACATGGACGGTGCGCGGGCCCGCTCGGGTGGCGAGCGTGAGAGCGCCGGGCGGGCAGTGTCCGGCACTGACGAGGTAGCGGGCCAGGACCCGGATGCCGTTGCCGCACATCTGCCCAGGGGATCCGTCGGCATTGCGGTAGTCCATGAACCACTCGGCTTCCGCGGCCATGCCGCCGGCTTCGAACGTGGCGTCGCAGCGCACGGCGCGCAGGAGGCCGTCGGCGCCGATGCCGGTACGGCGGTCGCACAGCCCCGCAACCTCGGCGGCGGACAGCCGAATTCGGCCCTCGGGGTCGGGCAGCACGAGGAAGTCATTGCCGGCGCCGTGCCCCTTGACGAAGGGATACGTGGCCGGTCCGGCGGCAGCGGCGTTCATGAGGGCTTGCCTTCTCCTGCCGTGAAACTCAACCAGGCGATTTGGCCGGTGGCGGTATCGGTGAGCCCGAAAGCGGTGCCCAACTCCAGGACGGCGAGGAGCTGATCCCACCGTTCGAGCAGGCTCTCGGTGACGTCGGTCTCGATACGGACGGCACCTGGTTCGCGAACGAGACGCGGCTGGGTGCCGGTGAGGGCGGTGAGCCGAGCGATGGCGTCGTCGATCGCGGCCTTTGGGCGGGGGTGGTCCACAGTGGCTCGCAATCGCATCGACCTGAGATCACAAAGAGTACTTCTAGTTAACTAGATTTCAGCTCGTGAACTAGATTGTCAACACGTACCGGTCGGCAATGTGCCCGAGGAGATCGATGGCTGACTCCACCTCAGCAGGCGCGCCTTACTTGCGGGTTGCGGAGGGCCTTCGGTCGCGCATCGCCAACTCCTGCTGGGATCCGGGCGACCGGCTTCCCTCCCGGGGCAAACTCGGTGCGGAATTCGGGGTCGGGGAGAACGTCATCCGCCGCGCGCAGGAATTGCTGATCGCCGAAGGTCTTCTGGAAGGCCGGGCGGGCTCCGGTACCTACGTCCGGGCACCTGTTCCGCGGCACATTCTCCGTCGTACCCCGGCCGTATCGGATCAGCCGGGTATCGCCCCGTCCGGGTTCACCGGCACATGGGAGGCGGATTCCACCGCCAAGGTCCCCGCCCCCTCGGACATCGCGGACCGGCTGAACATTCGAACCGGCGATCCCTGCGTGCGCACCTTCTACGAGTTCCTCGCCGACCGGCAGCCCGTGATGCTGGCGACCAGCTGGGAGCCCATGGCGATCACCGGTGGCACCGTGGTGGTACTGCCCGAGGGCGGTCCACTGGCCGGCGCCGGAGTGATCGCCCGTATGGCACACCTGGGAATCATGGTCGTACGAGCCGTCGAGCGGCCCTGCCCCGTACAGGCCGACCGCGACCAGGCACATCTGCTGGGCATCTCGGCCGGGGCACAGGCCACGCTGATCGAGCGCACCCACTTCGCCGTGGACGGCCGGGCGGTGGAGACCGCGGACTTCTTCGTTCCGGCGAGTCGCTGGGCCATCGAGTACGACATCGCCCTGCCCTCGCCACTCATCTGACAGCACCTGGCCATATGTCTGCCGGGAATACTCGTGTCCGGCCTTTTGGCCGCCGAAGGGGGAAGACTTCATGCCGGAGCAGCAGCGCGACCCGTTGACCCGGGTCACCGATGCGCTCGGCTCACCCGTACTGGGCGCGGTGATCGGCATCGCCGGGCTCGTCACGCCGGTGATCGGTTGGGCCGTCGAGCGGGTCGACCTCAAAGCGCTCGTCGTGGTCCAGGGCGCCCTCATCGTGATCCTGGCCATCGGTCATCTGTGGACGCACAGGGCCTATATCCGACTGCGCAGAACCAACAACCTCAAGTCCATTGACGACGCACGGTATTACGACCTCGTCCGCACCCATCTCGAACGGGAACTCGTCTCCGACTACGGCGAGATCGCCGACGGCCACCTCCGCGTCTACGCCTCCGAGGTCCCTCGGCTGTCGGCACTGCTGATCGACACTCTCACCGACGCGGCCTCCGATCCCCCACGCATCCTCGCCGCGGACCTGACCACCAACCCCCAACTGCTCAACCAGCGCCGCGAATACCTCGCCGCCAACCGCCGCTTCCTCCAGGGCCACGGCACCATCAACCGTCTCTTCATCGTCTACCGCGACAACCTGCTCAAGGAAGAGTTCGCCCGGGCCCTGCTGGAACTCATCGGCCGGCACCGCGACATCGGCGTCATCTGCGGCCTCGCCGTACGCGACCGGCTGCGCGCCGACGAAGCCGTCGACTATGTCGTCTTCGCCGCCGCCGCTGTCCTGGTCGAGGAGGAACAGGGAGACGCCGACTACACCCGCGGTCGCAGTTCGGTGTACTTCAAGGGGGTCGATCGCTGGCGTCTCCGTTTCGAAGGCGTCTGGGGCAACGGCGCCGATTCCGCTCCGCATGCCCTGCGGACCTATGAAGCCGTCACGCGCTCCATGCTCGACGCCGGCACCTGGGACGAGCAGCGGATCAGCGCGACCGTCGACGCCCTGTAGAGCGAATCGATCGTCTGCCGCGTACGGCCTCCGTCCCAAGGGCGGAGGCCGTTTCACTTGCCCATTCACCAAACTAGTCCACTAGATGTACTGTGCGTGACGACCTCGCGGGTGATCCACCCGTCTCCGCCCGTCCGTACCAGGAACATCATGTCGATCGCCTTAGCGCTCATCGTCGTCGGCGTCGCCCTGCGCCAGATCGACCGACTGCACTTCGCGCGGCAGCGGCCTCGCTCCACCGGGGCCCGGGAGCTCATAGCCCTCCAGCGGCGGCGTGCCAACGACCTCACGCCGTCCCTGCTGCTGACAGGGCAGTGGGTGCAGATCACTGGATGGTGGATGCTCGCCGCGCACGGCCCGCTCCTCGCCACCGCGGCGGCGGTCGCGGTCGCGGTCCACTTCCGGCACCTGCAGGAGATCAGTCATTTCGCCGTCCACGGCGTCCTGGCCCGCACCAACCGCGCCAACCATCTGCTCGGCGAGGCATTCGTCCATCACCCCCTCGCGCTCGGCCCTCTGCTGGCGCGCCGGCGCCGGCACGTCCGCGACCACCACCCCAACGCCACCCTGGCAGTCGACCCCAATCTCGCCGAACTCCGCCAGGCGGGATTGCGCCCCGGCATCACCAGCCCCAGGTACGCGGCCGCTCTGATTCATCCGCTCATGCCACGCGGCATCCGTGTCACCGCCGCCGGCCTCGCCGCGCACCTCCGGGGTCCTGGCGCCTGGCACCGCGTCTGCGCCCCGGCCGCCGTCGCCGCGGCCGCGTACCTGGCCGGCGGGTGGACCGCTCTGGTGTGCGGGGTCATGCTGCCGCGGATGCTGCTCTATCCGCAGCTCGCCTGGATGTCTCTGCTGGTGGAGCACACCTGGTTCGATCCCGAGCACCGCATCGGCACCCCCGCTCAGATCGAAGCGGGACGCTGTCTGCGCCTCTACCCGCGCAGCCGGATCCTTACCGCCCTCGCCGCCGTCACCTGGCTCCCTTACGGCGACCTCCACCACTACGCGCACTCCGCCCACCCCTCGGTACGGTGGAACTACCTCCCGGCGCTCGAAAACCACCTTCCGGCCCCGCACTTCAGCCCTGACGGACTCCTGCTCGGCACGACCACCGTCGCCCGCCGCCATCGCCGCGCGCTCGCCCCGGCACCGGCAAAGCTGCCGACGACCGTCTGATCCGACACCGCGCGCCGACACGACAGACCTCACGACGGTTTGACACTGTCTCAAGCGGTGACTACTTTCCCTAATCAATTAGGGAAAGGGTTACCTGATGAAGTACCAGCTGCGCAGATCCAGCGGCACCCCCGCCTATCAGCAGATCATCGAGCAGACCGAACAGGCCCTGCGGCTGGGCATCCTGAAGCCCGGTGACAAGCTGCCCACCGCCCGTGAGGTGGTGGAGAGCGCCGTGGTCAACGGCAACACCGTGCTGAGGGCGTATCAGGAGCTCCAGCGGCGGGGCCTGGTGGAGTCCAGGACGGGGCTTGGCACGTTCGTGGTGGGCACGCTCGGCAGCGCCGACCGGGTCGACGGCTCCGGGCTGCGGCAGGAGCTGGAGCAGTGGATGACCCGCGCCCGGGAGCACGGCCTGGAGCGGGAGGACGTCATGGCCCTGGTCGTCTCCGTCGGCGACGCCTGCTTCGCGGAGCGGGCGCCCGAGGGGCGGGCACGGTGACGGCGCACGCTCCGACGGCCGTCCAGGCGGAGGGGATCGGGCTGCGCGCCGGGCGCGCAGGGCGGCGCCGGGACCTGCTCGCCGACTGCGCCTTCCGGGTCCCGCGCGGCGCGGTGTGCGGCATCGTCGGGCCGAACGGCGCGGGCAAGAGCCTGCTGCTGTCGGCCGCGGCCGGGCTCGTCCGCCCGGACTCCGGCCGGCTCACCGTGCTCGGACAGCCCGCCGGCGCGGACGCGTTGCTCGCCGAGGTCGCGTACGTCGACCAGCACCGCCCCCTGTACCCGCGGATGCGGGCCGCCGAGCTGCTGGCCATGGGCCGCGACCTCAATCCCCGCTGGGACCACGAACGCGCTGCGGAACTGCTGGAGTTGGGCCGGATCCCGCTCGACAGCAGGGCCGGGTCCCTCTCCGGCGGCCAGCGCTCCCTGCTGGCCCTGGCCCTCGCGCGCGGCAAGCGGCCCCGGCTACTGCTGCTCGACGAGCCGCTGAGCGATCTCGACCCGCTCGTGCGCCGGGCCGCCCTCGGCCTGCTGCTCGGCGATGTCGCGGAAGGGCAGGGCACGGTCCTGCTCTCCTCCCATGTGCTGGGCGACCTCGAAGAGGCCATCGACCATCTGCTGCTGATCGACGGCGGCCGGATCCGGCTGGCCGGCGAGCTGTCCGAACTGCTCGCCGCGCACCGGCTGCTCGACCGGCTCGGCCTGCTGGAGTGCCAGGCGGGTCTTGCACCATGGCGGGTGCACCCGGTGGACCCGGTGGACGTCGAGCCGCGCCATCTCACGCTGGTCCGCGTGGACCAGGAGACGCAGACCCGGGCGGCCGACGCCGAACTCCCCAGTCTGGAAGAGCTGGTGGTCTCCTATCTGCGCTCCCCCTCCGTGGCGGGCTGGCTGGCCCCCGGCATGCGGCCGGGCCGGTACGGCGACGCGGACCGGAACGGCACCGGGACGGTGGCGGCATGACCGTGTCGTCGCCCCTGCGGGTCGTACCGGTCCGGCTGAACCGGCCGGCCCTGCACCCGAGGCCCGTGCGGTACCGGGCCCTGGTCCGGCTGAGTCTGCGGCGCCATCGCGGCACCCTCGCGGCCATGGCCGTGGCCTCGGCGCTGCTGACAGCGTGGGTGCTGCGCACGGCGCACGACGTGGTGCGGGTCCGGGCCGAGCGCGCCGCGGCCTCGTGCGCCGAACTCCCCTATCTCGACCGGTGCGACGCCACGGTCCGCGATGTCTCCGACGCGCTCCAGGCCGTCCAGCACGCGCAGTTCGCCCTGGTGGCCGTGCCCGCGCTGGTGGCGGCGCTGCTCGGCGCGCCGCTGCTGGCGCAGGAGTACGAGCGCCGTACGCACCGGCTCCTGTGGACACAGTCGGTGCCCCGGCAGCGCTGGCTCACCGGTCAACTCCTCGTGCTGGGCGGCGCGTCCGTCGCGGTCGGCATCGTGGCCGCCCTGCTCGGCGGCCGGCTCCGGGCGGTCACCGCGCCGACGCTCACCCACGACTCCTCCGCGTTCTCGGCGCTGCCGTACAACTCCTTCGGACCCGTCCTCGTGACGGCGACCGTACTGGCCTTCGCGATCGGGGTGCTGGCCGGGGAGCTGACCCGGCGCACGGTCTTGGCCATGGTCTGCGCCCTCGCCGGGTACACGGCCGTGCTGACCCTGCTGACCTGGCTGCGCCGCTTCCTCCAGCCGACCCTCACCCGGTTCCCGCCGCACGGCTACGACCTGGCTCCGGACGACTGGCTGCTGCGGGACGGGGTGGTCACCCCCGACGGCCGATGGCTGTCGTACGCGCAGTGCGGGCCCACCGGCTGTCCCGACGGCTCGCGGGTCTTCGACGTCTACCACAGCGCGAGCCAGCTGTGGCCCATGCAGTGGACCCAGGCGGCGCTGACGGTGCCGCTGATCGCCCTGGCCCTCCTCGCGGTCCACCGGTCCGTCCGCCGCCGCCTGCCGTGATCCGGCGGCCGCCCTCCCCGCGCCGCAGCCCATCCGACGAAGGACACCTTCACCATGTCCGTTTCCGCTGACCCGGCCCCGCCGACGGCCGCACCCATGACGAGCAGGGCGGGCGGCGGGCGGCTCGCCGCCGTGGACGCGCTGCGCCTGCTCGCGGCGGCCGGGGTGGCCGCCTACCACTACCTCGGCACCCCCACCCCGCACTTCTGGGGCACGTACGACCTGACCCGCACCGCCCCCGTGCTGCACGCGCTGAGCCGCTACGGCTGGCTCGGAGTGGAGGCGTTCTTCCTGATCAGCGGGTTCGCCATCTGTATGAGCTGCTGGGGGCGCACCCCGGCGCAGTTCGCGGTCTCGCGGATCGCCCGGCTCTTCCCGCTCTACTGGACGGTCGTCGTCGTCATCGTCGTCGTCGCCTGGATCGCCCGGCTCGCCGGACAGCGGCCCGGGGCGCCCGTCGATCTGCGCACCACCCTCGGCAATCTGACCATGCTGCCGGGGCCGCTCGGGCTGCGGACCACCGACGGGGTCGCCTGGACGCTGTGGGTGGAGGCCCGGTTCTATCTGCTGATGGCCGTGCTGCTGCTGATCGGCCTCACCTACCGCCGGACGATCGCGTTCTGCCTGTTCTGGCTGACGCTTGCCGCCATCGGCCGGGAGCTGCACTCCAGTGTGCTGGACGAGTTCCTGCTCACCCAGTACGCCGGGCTGTTCGTCGCGGGCATGGCGCTCTATCTGATGCACCGCTTCGGACCGAATCTGCTGCTGTGGCTGCTCACCGGCTTCGCCTGGTGCTACACCCTGACCCTGCTGGGCGACCGGGTCGCCGAGCACGCGGCCCCCGCGGCCCGGGGCGGGACACCGGGCTGGGGGATCTGCGCCGCCATCCTCACGGTGTTCCTGATCCTGCTCGCGCTGTCCGGGCCAGGACCCCTCGGCCGGCTGCGCTGGCGCGTCCTGGTCTACGCGGGCGCCCTGACCTACCCGTTCTACCTGGTCCACCAGAGCCTGGGCATACCCGTCGTCCGCGGGCTGCTCAAGGCGGTGCCCGCGCTCGGCCTGGTCCCGGCGATCGCCCTCGGGCTGTGCTTCTCGCTCGCCCTGTCGGCCGCGCTCAACCATCTGGTGGACCGCAGAGCCGGGGCGTGGCTGCGCCACCGGCTCACCTCCGACATCGGGGTGCCGGGCGATCCGGTGGGGCGCCGGACTCCCCCACCGGATCCGCCGGTACGTCAGCCGTCCAGCCGTACCGGAACCGTCTGCCAGCCGTAGGCGATGAAGGACGGGACCTGCTGGAGATCACCGGCCTCGAAGGCGGGGGCCAAGTGGGGGAAGCGATCGAAGAGGGCGGACAGGGCGGTGCGGGCCTCCATCCGGGCCAGCGGGGCGCCGATGCAGCGGTGCACGCCGATGCCGAAGGAGAGGTGGTCGTCGGCGGCGCGCGCGGCGTCGAAGGCCTCGGCGGTCTCCCCGTAGTGCGCCGGGTCCGAGCCGGCCGCCCCGTAGGTGGTGAGGATCGCGTCGCCCGCGGGGATGGTGACGCCGTCCACGGTGACGTCCGAGACCGCGAACCGCAGCGGCAGCGAGGCGATGGAGGGCCGTACCCGCAGCACCTCGTCGATGACCTGGTCCCAGTCGAGCTTCCCGGAGCGGACCTCGGCGAGCTGCTCGGGGTGGGTCAGCAGCTCGACCACCGCGTTGGCGATCAGGTTCACCGTGGTCTCGAAGCCGGCGCCGATCACCAGCAGGAGGGTGAACAGCAGCTCCTCGGCGCTGAGCCGGTCGCCCTCCTCGTCGCGGACCCGGATCAGCTCGGTGGTCAGGTCGTCGCCCGGGTTCTCGGCGCGGTAGGCGATCTGCGCGGGGATCACCGTGCCGATCTGCCGCTGCACGAACTCCGCGTGCTCGGGGCTCGGGTCGGTGGTGTCCATGATCGCCGCGATCAGCTCGGCGACGCTCGGCCGGAGGTGGTCGGGCACCCCGAACAGCTCGCAGATGATCAGCATCGGCAGCGGCTGCGCGAACGCCTCCTTGAGGTCGACGACGGCGCCGTCCGCCCCCGACCGCGCCATCGTGTCGAGGAGTTCGGTGGCGACGGCGTCGACCCGGTCGCGCAGCGCCTCGGTGCGCCGGGCGGTGAAGCTGGGCGCGACCAGACGGCGCAGCCGGGTGTGGTCGGCGCCGTAGGTGGAGAGCATGTTGACCACACCGATCCAGCCCAGTACCCAGCCCCACTCCGGGTGTTCGCCGACCTCGGGCCACAACCGCCAGTGCTTGCGGGGGTCCTTGCTGATCTGCGGGTCCAGGATCAGGGCGCGCAGGGCGTCGTACCCGGTGGGCGCCCAGGCCGGGATGCCGCCGGGGAGTTCCACGGGGACGACCGGTCCCAGGGCGCGCAGCCGCGCGCTCTCCGCCACGATGTCGGACCCGAACGGGTCGATGGGCACGCGGGTGGGCGTAGTGGTCATGCTCGGGCTCCAGTCTGGGAGGACGCGGAAGGGGCCGTCAGGCCGGCGGGCCGGTCGGGGGTGCAGGGGGTGAACCGGACCGGCAGCGAGACGAGCGAGCGGTGGAAGGGGCCCGGGCGCCAGGTGAGCCGGTCACGGGGCACAGTGGGCTCCATGTCGGGCAGCCACTGGGTGAGCCGCTCGATGGCCTCCGTGGCGATCAGCAGCCCCTCGTGCTTGACCGGGCAGGTGTGCGGGCCCGCGCCGAACGACAGATGGGAGGCGTCCCGCGGATCGTGCGTCCCGCCCTGCCCCTCGTCCGCGAACAGCGCGAGCGCGCCGTACGACACCACGACGGGCACCGCGGCCCGCACCCACGCGCCGTGGAAGCTGAGCGACTTACGGGCGTACAGCACCCCGTAGTTGGTCAGCGGGGTCTCGTGCCGGAGCACCTCCAGGACCGCGTCGCGCACGGTGCGGGAGCCGCTGGTGAGGGTGGAGTAGTACGCCGGGTTGCCGAGGATGCGGGAGAGCGCGTTGCTCACCAGGTTGGTGGACGGCTCGTGGCCCGCGCCGAGGGTGAGGAAGACCTGCCAGGTGACCTCCTCGGTGGTCAGGCCCAGCGGGTGGTCGAGCAGCCGGCTGGTGAGGTCGTCGCCGCGCCGCGCCGTCTTGGCGCCGATCAGGTCCATGACGTACCTGCCGTACTCGGCCTCGCCCTGGACGGACGCCTCGCCGCCCTCCATCATCGCGCCGAGCGCGTCGTTGAGGCGGTCGGCCTCGCCCTCGGGGAAGCCGAAGAGGCTGTTGAAGACGAGGGTCATCAGCGGGCGGGCGAAGTCGTTCACCAGGTCCGCCTCGCCGCGCGGGCCGAACCGGGAGACCAGGATGTGCACGGCGCGCAGCACCCGTTCGCGCAGATCGTGCGGCTCGACCAGGTCGAAGGCCTGGAGCAGGGCGGTGCGGTAGCGGATGTGCTCGGCGCCGTCGGAGAAGAGGGTGTTGGGCCGCCAGCGCATCATGCCGAGGATCGGCAGGTCCTCGGGGACCGTCGCCTGCCAGGGGCGCGGGTCGCGGGACCAGGTCGCGTCGTCGTGCAGCATGTCGAGCGCGGCGCGGCGGTCGGTGACCACGTACGCCGGTACGCCCGGGGCGAGTTCGGCCCAGCCGACCGGGCCCTGGGCGCGCAGCGCCTCGTAGTAGCGGCGCGGGTCGACGGCGAACCCGTCCTCCCACAGCCGCACGGGGGTGGAGCGGTCGAAGGACTCCGCGGGGGCGGGGTACGGCGTCATGAGCGCACCTCCCCGGCCACCGCGCGGGCGTTGAGGTCGATCAGGTGCTCCACGAGGGCGAGCAGGGCGTCGACGGAGGAGTTGCGGTCCCGGGCGTCGCACTCCACCAGCGGGGTGTCCGGAGCCAGGTCCAGGGACTCCCGCAACTGCTCCTCGGGGTAACGGCGGGAGTCCGGGAAGGTGTTGACGGCGACGGCGTACGTCAGCCCCGACTCCTCGACCAGGCCGAGCACGTCGAAGGAGGCGTCCAGGCGGCGGCTGTCGACGAGGACGAGCGCGCCGAGCGCCCCGTAGGCGATGTCCGCCCACAGCGCCCGGAAGCGCTCCTGTCCGGGAGTGCCGAACAGGTAGAGGACGGTCTCCCCGCCGAGGGTGATGCGGCCGAAGTCGATGGCGACGGTGGTGGTCTTCTTGTCCCGCACCCCGTCGAGGTCGTCGACGGCGGTGGACGCCTGGGTGAGGTGTTCCTCGGTGTGCAGGGGGCGGATCTCGGACACCGAGTCGATCAGGGTGGTCTTGCCGACGCCGAA
>NZ_MUNF01001015.1 GCF_002154555.1 Streptomyces murinus | reverse complement strand
CGGCCTGCGCGCCCCGGCGACCGGCACCCTGCGCATCGTGCTGCCCGCCACCGGCACCTGTCTGCTCGCCCCGGTCCGGTACTGGTCCCCGGCCGGCTGGCACCGCTTCGGACCGCCCCGGTTCGCCGACGCGCCCGAGACCGCCCCGCCCGTCGACGCCGTCACCCTCGCGGCGCTGCTCACCAGGGAGAGCGCGGGCGGTGACGACGGCGACCTGGTGGCCCGGGTCGTCGACTCCCTCCGCCGGACCGCCGTCTTCATCCGCGACCGGCGCGCCCGCCCCGCCGACGGCCCCGACCTCTTCCTCGGCGCCGAACAGGCCCTCCTCCTCGGCCACCCCCTGCACCCGACGCCCAAGAGCCGCGAGGGCCTGACCGAGGCCGAGGCCGACCTCTACTCACCGGAGACGCGGGGCTCCTTCGCACTGCACTGGCTGGCCGTGGCCCCCGCGCTGCTCGCCGGCGACTCGGCCTGGACCGAGCGCGGCCGCCCCGTCCCCGCCGACCACCTCACCCGGCACCTGGCGGGCACCGCCCTGCCCCTGCCCGACGGATACACCGCCCTCCCGCTGCACCCCTGGCAGGCCCGCGAGGTACGGCACCGCGCCGCCGTCGCCGCGCTGTTCGACGCGGGACTCCTCAGGGACCTCGGTCCGGTCGGCCCTGCCTGGCACCCCACCTCCTCCGTGCGCACCGTCTACCGCTCCGGCGCCCCCGCGATGCTCAAGCTGTCGCTGGGCCTGCGCATCACCAACTCCCGCCGGGAGAACCTGCGCAAGGAGCTGCGGCGCGGCGTCGAGGTGCACCGGCTGCTGCGCGCGGGCCTGTTCAAGCAGTGGCAGGCCGCCCACCCCGGCTTCGACATCGTGCGCGACCCGGCCTGGCTCGCCGTGGACGGCCCCGACGGGCGGCCGGTGCCCGGCCTCGACGTGGTGATCCGGCACAACCCCTTCACCCCGGCCGACGACGCCGGCTGCCTCGCGGGACTGATCTCACCCCGGCCGCTCACCGAAGCGACCGCCTTTGGCTCCGATGCCTCCTTCGACTCCGGCGCCTCCCTCGACCCCGGCATCCCCTTCGCCCCCGGCACCCCCTGTGT
>NZ_MUNF01001014.1 GCF_002154555.1 Streptomyces murinus | reverse complement strand
ATCGGCGACTGCGCCCTCGACTGCGGGGAGTTCGCCGGCGGGTACGGCGTCGAGGGCGCGGTCGGCGATGTCGTACCGGTGGATCTGGCGGTGCCCGGGTGCCCGCCGGAGCCGGCGGCGATCGTGGCCGCGCTGCGCCGGGTGACCGGCCGGTGAACGTGATCCCGGCCGCCCTGGCGACGGCCACCGCACTGGGCGGCGCGGGCACGCTTGCGGCGCTCGCGTTGCCGTACCGGGCGCGGATCGTCGCCGTCGGCGTGCTGACCTGCGGCATCGGGGTGAGCGGTACGGCGGCGGGCGTGGCCGCGCTCGGCGGTGCCCGCTGGGCCGCCGTACTGCCCGGGCTGCTGCCGCTGACCGGGACGCGGCTGGCGGTGGACGCGCTGGCGGGGCTGTTCATGGCCGTCGCGGGCACGGTCGTGGCCGCCGTCGGGGTGTACGGCATCGGGTACGCCTGCGGGCACGGCCCGCACGGGATCGGCTCGCGGACCGCGCAGGCGGTGCTGCCGCTGTTCGCGCTGACCCTCGTCCTGGTCCCGGTGGCCGCCTCGGTCTCGACGTTCCTGGCGCTGTGGGAACTGATGGCGCTGGCCTCCCTGACGCTGGTGCTCACCGAGCACGCCGAGCGGCGCACCGTACGGCAGGCCGGTCTCTGGTACGCGGTGCTGACCCATCTCGGACTCGTCCTGCTGCTCGCCGGGTTCGCGCTGTTCGCGGCCGGGGCGCACGGGGAGACGTTCACCGCGCTGCGCACCGGCGCCCACCTCCTGTCCCCCACCGCCCGCGGGCTGGTCTTCGTACTCGTGACGGCGGCGTTCGCGTCGAAGGCGGGCGCGGTGCCGCTGCACGCCTGGCTGCCCAGGGCGCACCCCGAAGCGCCCAGTCCCGTCTCGGCGCTGATGAGCGCCGCCATGGTCAACCTCGGCGTCTACGGCCTGGTGCGCACCGGCCTCGACCTGCTCGGCGGCGGCCCCGCCTGGTGGTGGCTGGGGCTGCTGGCCCTCGGCGGGCTGAGCGCGGTGCACGGCATCCTCCAGGCCGCGATGGCCTCCGATCTCAAGCGACTGCTGGCGTACTCGACCAGCGAGAACATGGGGCTGGTCCTCGTCGGGGTGGGCGCGTGCGGGCTGTTCGCCGCCGGCGGGGAGCGTCCGCTGGCCGCACTGGCGCTCGCCGCGGCGCTGCTGCATCTCGTCAACCACGCCGCTTTCAAAGCCCTGTTGTTCTGCGCGGCCGGGTCCGTGCTGCGCGCCACGGGGCTGCGGGACCTGGACCGGCTGGGCGGGCTGCGCCCCCGGATGCCCGTCACGACCGCCTGCTTCGCGCTGGCCGCGCTCGGCGCCATGGCGCTGCCGCCCGGCAACGGGTTCATCGGCGAGTGGCTGCTGCTCCAGTCCCTGATCCACGGCATGCGGGTGCCCGGGGTCGCGGTCGCCGTCGTACTGCCGCTGTCGGTGGCGCTGATCGCGCTGTCGGCCGGGATCGCCGCCGCCGTGTTCGTGAAGGCGCTCGGGGTCGGCTTCTTCGCCCGGCCGCGCGACGCACGGGCCGCCGCGGCGCGCGAGGCACCGCCGCCGATGCTCGCCGGGATGGCCCTGCTCGCGGCGGCCACGGTGACCCTCGC
>NZ_MUNF01001013.1 GCF_002154555.1 Streptomyces murinus | reverse complement strand
CGCCATGGAGGAGCGCATCGGCCGCCGGATGCCACCGTCATACCGGGAGTTCCTGAAGGTCACCGACGGCTGGCGGCACGCGGGGGGATTCGTGTGGCTGCTGGCCGGGACCGAGCAGGTGCGCTGGCACGAGGACGAGATGGGGCTCGCGGAGATCTTCGAGGAGTACCTGGACGAGGACGCCGGGAGGAACTCCCGGTATGACGGTGGCATCCGGCGGCCGATGCGCTCCTCCATGGCGGTGACTCGCTCCTCCGAGGCGGGCGGGAACCCCAGCCAGCGGGTGCGGCGCGCGGTCTCGTCGTCCTCGTCCCGTGTCCCTTCGCCCGGCGGGGAATCCGCCCATTCCGCGCTCCACCGGAGCAGGAAGGGCCGCCAGTCCAATGCCGTGTCGTCCGTCATGCGCCCGATGCTGCCACCCGCCACTGACAGCGCCTCATGAAGTCCATTCGGACACGGATCGGGCGCTGAGCGGCTGTCAAATGTGCAAAAGGGAGCGGAATTCGGGCAAATGCCAGGTGCAACCGGCAGCGAACAGTGTGTAGTTTGCCAACTGCTCGACGGACGCCCCTTACCCCCACGCCCAGCAGTCGACTGTCAGACGCCCAGACGTATCCGAGATGCCCGAGGTCCCCATCCATGATCGAGATACCGGAGCTGGCCTTCGGAGGCCTGGCCGCCGGGACGGTGTCGGCACTAGCTCTGGGCAGCGGCCTGTGGCGCTCCCGGCGTGAACGCGCCCGGCTGCGGCAGGAGATGACCGGCCTGCGCCACCAGGCCGAGCAGTCCGCGCGGGCCGGCGCC
>NZ_MUNF01001012.1 GCF_002154555.1 Streptomyces murinus | reverse complement strand
CTCGGCGGCGGGGTCGACGGTCTGCCGGATGCGGCCGAGGTCCACGGTGATGTTGGAGTCGCTGTCCTCGTCGGCGGAGGCGCGGCGGTCGCTGGGTACGACCTTGAGCTTGCCGTCGGTCCACAGCAGGACCCGCTTGCCGTCGCCGCTGACCTCGAAGTGGTCGGCGTCCGCGGCGAGATGCTCCAGGCGCTGCTGGGCGAGGTCGTAGCGCTCCAGCTCGGTGCTGGGGTCGGCCTCGTCCGGGATGGCGCGGGTGGTGCCGAGGACGCCGTGCAGCGGGTGGCGCAGCCAGAGCACGCCGTCCTTGGCGGCGCGCAGATTGCCGTAGCGGGCGGACTCGACCGGGAAGGGCACGATGCGGTCGGCGAGCCCGTCCAGGTCGATCCGGGTGGAGGGGACGCCCTCGCTGTCGGGGGTCTCCTCCTTGTCGGAGGTCTCGAACGGGCGGCCGTGGCGCTGCGGTCCGAACGGGGAGGGGGTGGTCGCGGCGAGGGTGATCAGGTACGGGCGGGTGCCGCCCACGAAGGCCAGGTCGAAGGCGTGTTCGTCATAGACCGGGTCGAAGGAGCGGTTGGAGAGGAAGGCGAGGTGCTTGCCGTCCAGGGTGAAGGCGGGCGCGTGGTCCTGGAAGCGCAGCGGGGTGGCCTCGCTGACGGTCAGGTCGGTGGTGTGGGCGAGGCGCAGCTGGCTCAGCGGGCGGGGGCCGGGGTGGGTCCAGGCGAGCCAGGCGGAGTCGGGCGAGAAGGTGAGGTCGCGGACGTCGCCGTCCTCGCCGCGGTCGACCTCGCGGACCTCGCCGGTCTCGCGTTCGACCAGGAGGAGACGGCCGTCGTGGGCGGCGACGGCGGCGCGGCTGCCGTCGGGGGCCATGGCGAGTTCCAGGACCCGGCCGAGGCGTCCGGCGGCGAGCCGGCGCGGGGTGGCGCCGAGGGCG
>NZ_MUNF01001011.1 GCF_002154555.1 Streptomyces murinus | reverse complement strand
TCCCCCGCCCGCAGCACCCCGAGCATCTCCCGCAACTCCGTCAACGCCTGCCGCCCCATGTCCCCCACCAGCGCGGCATTGCGCACCGCCTTCTCCGGATCCTTACGGGCCACCGCCTGCAACGCCGCCGCGTGCACCACCATCAGACTCACCCGGTGCGCCACCACGTCGTGCATCTCCCGCGCGATCCGCGTCCGCTCCTCGTTGCGCGCCCACTCGGCCCGCTCCTCGGCACGCTCCGCCAGCAGCTGAAGCTCCCGCTCCAGACTGTCCGCCCGCTCCCGCAGACTCTCCATCAACCGCCGCCGCGCCCCCACGTACAACCCCAGCAGCACCGGCGGAGCCGTCAGCCCCAACGCCGTCGCCACCGCGGCGAACGGCACGAACCAGTCACCCAGCGTCAGATCGCCGCGCGCCATGTCCTGCCGGACCCGTACGAACGTCACCACCGCCGTGCCCACCAGCGACATCCCCGCCAGCGCCCCGATCACCCGGCGCGGCACCTCGGCCGCGGCCAGCGTGTACAGGCCGACGATGCCCAGCAGGAAACCCATCTGCGCCGGGGTCACCGCGATCGCCACCAGCACCACGGCGACCGGCCACTTGCGCCGCACCAGCAGCACGACACCGGCCACCGCGCCGAACAGGACACCCGCCCAGACCGGGATTCCCGCGTCCCGGGCGAAACCGATCCCCTCCGCACCGCACTCCAGCGCGGACGCCAGCGCCAGCGCTCCGTCGAACACCGCGCTGCGCCGGCGCGGCCACCACCAAGGGCCGGTCAGCCCCCTGGTGTGCTCTTCCCCCGTCATGGTCATGCGTCCAGCCTACGGGCGACGCGTGCGGCTTTTCCGGTGACTTTCGCCTACCTCCACACACCACACTCCGTAACCAACCGACATCGAAACCTCCCGGTATCACTCGAACTACTGAACTCATTCCGTTCGACCCCGGAAGCACGCATTCCGCCTGGACGGTATGCCCATGGCACACACCCACGGCAAATACGCCGACTTCGAGGACCTACGGAGACAGGCGGTGGCGCTGCGGCGGGCGGGCCACAGCCTCCGCCAGATCCGCGACCGGCTGAAGATCTTCCAAGAGTTCGGTCCCCCTGTGGGTACGAGACCTGCCGCAACCCGAGCCGAAGTGCACACCGGAAGAACAGCGGGCCCGGATGAACGCGGGGCTGGCGAGACTGCGGGCGTCCCAGGAGCAGGAGAGGGCGGCGACCAAGCGAGAGGCGGCGGCCTCCATCGGCGAACTGACAGACCGGGAACTCTTCATCGCGGGCGTCGCCCTCTACTGGGCGGAAGGCTCCAAGTCCAAGCAAGCTCTTTCTGCGCTGGCTGGAGTTGCAGGAGGTCGCACCCGACCGACTCGCTCTGTGCGTCTGCATTCACGAAACCGCAGACGTTCGAGCCGCCGAGAAGTACTGGGCCGACGTCGTCGGCGTCGATGTGTCCAAGTTCAGCCGAGCCACGCTGAAGAAGCACAATCCCAGAACGGTCCGCAAGAACACGGGCGCCAACTACCGTGGCTGCCTCGTGGTCTACGTCAGGCAGAGCGCCACCTTGTACCGTCGCATGGAAGGCGCTTGGTACGGCATAGTAGGAGGCGCCGTTCGACGGACAGACTAAATGTCCGTTTCGTCGAATATGTTCCCCCGTGGTGTAATTGGCAGCACTGTGGCTTTTGGTGCCATCTGTCCGGGTTCGAGTCCTGGCGGGGGAGCAAATACCCAGTTCGGGTCCTGACCGGCCGACGCCCCCTCAGGGCCCGCCCCCATATCCTTGCCTCTTATACACATCT
>NZ_MUNF01001010.1:196-507 GCF_002154555.1 Streptomyces murinus | reverse complement strand
GCCCGTGAGCGAGGGCCGGTGCCCGGTGTGCCGTGCCAACCGCGAGCGCCTTCAGCAGGAGGGCTTCCTGGGCGGGATCAACCCGATGGCGCTGATCGCGCTGCTGGCGGTGCTGATCGCCGCGGTGGTGCTGCTGGCCCACCAGACCGCCTGACCACGTGAGCCCGGCCAGGTAAGAGACGGTCGTGTAAGAGGCGGCCGAGAAAAACCCCAGAAACACGTCAGGGCCCGGAGCGGAAGCTCCGGGCCCTTGTGCGTACGCCGGGTACGCGGGTGTGTCTACCGCCCGGCTACCGTCAGGCGGCCGCGCC
>NZ_MUNF01001010.1:0-167 GCF_002154555.1 Streptomyces murinus | reverse complement strand
CGGCACCGGTCTCGGCGAGCTGCTTGCCACCGGTCTGCGGCTGCGGGTTGTCCGACCCGGTGTCGGTGAGGGCCGAGGAGCCCTCCTCCTGGGTGGCGTTGTCATTGCCGCCGCCCTGGGGGCTGTCGCCACCGGTGCCGTTGCCGCCGGTACCGGAACCGCCACCG
>NZ_MUNF01001009.1 GCF_002154555.1 Streptomyces murinus | reverse complement strand
CACCCGCCCACCCGTCTCGGTCTGCTGACGGGTGGGCGCACGCACGTACCAACGGGGGGCTGCCGGGCGACCGGTCACTTCTCGACCGGGGCGAGTGCTTCCGCTCAGGGGCGTGCGGAACTGCGCGATCGACCACGGTCTGCCCGCACCCGGGCCGATGCGCGCGGGCGGTCGGTGACTTTTCGGCCGGGCCGGGGCGAGTGGTCCTCCCAGGGACGCGGGGAACTACGCGCCCGGCCGCACCGGACTCGCACCCGACCCGGACCCGACCCGCGCCCGATCACTCCACCCCGCGCTCGTGTCGGAGCGGGTTCCGAAGGGCGCGGCGTGGGGACGCGGAACGTTCCCGTCCCCCCGCCAACCGGGCGGACGCGGCGGCATGGCGCGAAGGTCCGAAGGGGGCGTGGCCGGAGACTGGGGGCCCGGAGCCAGGCAGGAGAGAGCATGGACGACCGCAGCTCCCCGGGCGCCCGGGGTTCCGTGACCGCCGCCGCGGACCGCGGAGCCGGCAACCGGGCCGGGGTCCTGGGCACCGCCCTCGCCGGTGTGCTCGCGTTCGCGCTGTCCTCCGGCTCGTGGCAGTGGTTCTCCACCTATATCGGCGTCACCCTGCTGGCGATCGTCCTCGCCTTCACCAGCCCCCCGGCCCCCCTGTCCGGCACGCGGTCCGGCTACGTGCGGAGCCTGGCGGTCCAGTCGCTGGTCATCGGCCTGTGCGTGGCCCTCGCGCTGGCCCCCGCCCTCCAGCGCTGGCCCTGGCTCCTCCCGATGCCGGGCACCCGTACCGAGTGCGCCCATCTGGGCGACTACGCGGCGCTCCAGGCCCGAGCCGCCCTGGGTGGCCTGGGCGGCCGAGGCAGCGCCGCGCTGTCGTACGCGCAGCAGGACCAGAGCCGGCACGCCGTCGACGACTGCCTGTCCGCCACGACGACCCTCTGGCTGCCGCTGTACGCATTGGGGGCCGCCCTCCTGACGGCGCTCGGTATCTGGTGGGCGACCAGGCGGACGACCACCGGGACCCGGTGAGCCGCCCCCTGCCCCCGGGGTACTCGGCAAACA
>NZ_MUNF01001008.1 GCF_002154555.1 Streptomyces murinus | reverse complement strand
TCGTCACCACCCTCGGCGGCTCCACTCGGGTGCCGTCGGACAGCCGCCGAGGGTGGTGACGATGGCGCGCAGGCGCCGGGCGTAGCCGTCCATCAGATCGGCGTCGGCCCGCAACCGGCCGATGTGGGCGAGGAGTTCATCGGCTCGCGCCGCGCTCGCCCGGGCGGACTCGGTCACCATGGGTACTCCCAACTAGGCTGCGTGCGTACGGGACTTCAGCGCGCCAGCTCCGCGCCGCCGCCGCGGTGCGCCATGAACTGCGGGCAGGCCAGCACGAACAGCGGCCGGGCCGCGTCGATGCCGAGCCGGCGCAGCTGTCCGGCGAGAGGTTCGGCGGCCGCGGTGTCGAGCCGTACCCGCACGCCCGCGCCCGGGTGCAGGCGGAGCCTGCCGTGGGCCCGGACCAGGGTGCGTACCGTGCCGGTGCCCCGGCGGCCGTACAGGGCCCGGTCGGCGTCGGGGCAGCGGACGCCCGGCCCGAGCCGGCCCTCGACCACGAGCCCGAGGTCCTCGGAGCGGGCCCGGATCTCCCGGCCCGTCAGATCGGCCTCGGCGCGCATCCTGAGCACCGGCTGGCCCCAGACCTCCTGCGCGACCACCCGGGCCGCCTCGGTGGTGACGGCGAGCGAGAGGACGTAGCGGCCGGTGCGGCGCAGGTCGACGCGGCGCAGCAGATCGGTGACGGCGTCGTAGGGACGCGGCCGCCACAGGTCGTCCACCAGGACGGACAGGGCGATCTCGGTGTACGGGCCGATGGTGGTGCACCGGTGCTCGTGCAGGGAGAGCACGGCGAGGGCCCGGGGGCCGAGCCGGCTCGGTGTCAGCCAGTCCGCGCCGGGCAGCAGGCTCCGGGCGGCGGCCGGGTCGACGGGGAAGCAGAGGTGCGCGGCGGCGGAGTCGTAGTACCGCACCGGCACGTCGACCGGGCCCACCGTGGTGCGTACGGGGGCGGTGGCGAGGGTGGGGAAGGGG
>NZ_MUNF01001007.1 GCF_002154555.1 Streptomyces murinus | reverse complement strand
CTCGCCTCCCCCCATGGCACCCTTGACCCATGCCCGAAGGTGACACGGTCTGGCAGGCCGCGCGGCGGTTGCACGAGGCGCTCGCGGGTCAGCTGCTGATCCGTAGCGACTTCCGGGTGCCGAAGTACGCGACCGTCGATCTCACCGGCCGCCGAGTGCTGAGCACGGTTCCGCGCGGCAAACATCTGCTCACCCGGTTCGAGGGCGGCCTGACCCTGCACACGCATCTGCGGATGGAGGGCGCGTGGAAGGTGTACGCCGCGGGCGAGCGCTGGCGCGGCGGTCCCGGGCACCAGATCCGTGTGATCCTCGGCACCGACCACCGCACGGCCGTCGGATACCGCCTCCAAGTGCTCGAACTGCTGCGCACCACCGAGGAGGAGCGGGCGGTGGGCCACCTCGGTCCTGATCTGCTCGGCCCCGACTGGGATCCGGAGCGCGCGCTGGCCAATCTGCGCACGGACCCTGCCCGTCCCCTCGGCGAGGCCCTGCTCGACCAGCGCAATCTGGCCGGGATCGGCAACATCTACAAGAGCGAGCTGTGCTTTCTGCTCGGCGCCACCCCCTGGCTGCCCGTCGGCGCGCTCCCCGCGGACCGTGCCGAGAAGCTGCCCGGCCTCGCGCACCGACTGCTGGAGGCCAACCGCGACCGCCCGGTCCGCCAGACCACGGGCCTGCGCCACCAGGACCTGTTCGTGTACGGCCGCGCGCCCCGCCCCTGTCTGCGCTGCCGCACCCCGGTCCGCGTGGCCGACCAGGGCGACGGCTCCCAGGAGCGCCCCACGTACTGGTGCCCCACCTGCCAGACCGGCCCCGCCCCGGCGCCGAGCGCTCCCCAGCGCTGGCGCGAGCGACACCGTCGTACCCCTACGTGACGCACCCGCCGAACCCGACGGCTCACGGGCCGGGAACTCCCCCCGAAGGTCCTTGCGTGGACAGCCCGTCGGCGTCGACACCGGTACCGGTCCGCCCCGCCCGCCGGGCCGCCGCCCACCG
>NZ_MUNF01000101.1 GCF_002154555.1 Streptomyces murinus | reverse complement strand
CTGTACGAGTGAAGGGGGTCAGGCCGTACGGGTGAAGGGGGTTCCGCGGGGGCCCGCCGGTCCTCCTCAGAAGAGCCCGGTGGCCGCGAACCGCAGCACCAGTTGAGGTGCTCCGGACAGGGCGACGCCCGCCACTCCGGCGAGGGCGATCGCGGCCGTCAGCGGGGCCGGGATCCGGTGCCGGACGGTCTCGCCCTCCGGGGCGCGGAACAGCAGGGCCGTCCACTGGAGGTAGTAGAAGAGGGCGATCACCACGTTGACGGCCATGACGACCGCGAGCCAGCCAAGACCTGCGCCGACGGCCGCCGAAAACACGGTGACCTTGGCGAACAGGCCGATGATCCCCGGCGGCAGGCCCGCCAGGCAGAGCAGGAAGAAGGCCATCAGGAGGGCCGTCACCGGGTTGGTGGCGTACAGGCCCCGGTAGTCGGAGATCCGGTTCCCGGCGCGGCCGCGGCCCACTACGGCGGCGATCGCGAACGCGCCGAGGTTCACGGCGGCGTACATGAGGGCGTAGGCGACGGTCGAACCGATCGCCTTCTGCGCGTCCTTGGCGTACCCGGCCGCCGCGATCGGTACGAGGAGATAGCCGGCCTGGCCAACGGAGGACCAGGCAAGCAGTCGTACGGCGCTGCGGGCGCGGGTGGCCTGCTGGCGCAGCGCGCCGACATTGCCGACGGTCATGGTGAGGGCGGCCAGGACGGCGAGCGCGGGCCCCCAGACGTCGGCGTACGACGGGAACGCCACCACGGTGACGAGGATGAGGCCGGAGAAACCGACCGCCTTGCCGACGACCGACAGGTAGGCGGCGACGGGCAGCGGCGCGCCCACATAGGTGTCGGGCACCCAGAAGTGGAAGGGCACGGCGGCCGTCTTGAAGGCGAAGCCGATCAGGGTGAGGACGACGCCCGTCTGGGCCAGGGTGTGCAGCTGGCCGGGGGTGTCCGGAAGTCGTTGCGCCACCTGGGTGAGGTAGAGGGTTCCGGTGGAGGCGTAGACGAAGCTGACGCCCATCAGGCTGACCGCGGTGGCGGTGACCGAGGACAGGAAGAACTTCAGCGCGGCCTCGGCTGACCGCCGGTCGCCGTGCCGGATGCCGACGAGGGCGAAGGCGGGCAGGGAGGCGACCTCCAGGGCCACGATCAGGGTGGCCAGGTCGCGGGCGGCGGGCAGCAGGGCGGCGCCTGCCGTGGCGGAGAGCAGCAGGAACCAGAACTCGCCGGACGGGACGCGCCGCCGGTCGTCGTCCAGGGTGGTGATCGACAGCAGGGCCGCGAGCAGGGCGCCGCCGAGGACCAGGAGCTGGATGACCAGGGTGAAGTGGTCGGCGGCGTAACTGCACGCGCGCGGGGCGCCGGTGACAGATCCGGGACCCGCGCCGGTGCCGGATCCGGTGCCGGTTCCGTTGCCGGTCAGGCAGAAGGTGGCGCGGTCGCCGTCCAGGAGCGGCAGCAGCATCAGCGCGGCGGCGGCGAGTCCGGCGACCGAGATCCAGCCGAGGACGTTCTTGCGGGACTCGGGCAGGAAGAGGTCGGCGACGAGCACGCCGAGCGCGACGACGGCGGCGATCAGGGGCGGGGCGACGGCGAGCCAGTCGACGGACTGGACCAGCGACGCGGCGGACGCGGCCAGGGGATGCCCGAGCTGCTGGGCGAGGGGGTGGGCCTGCGACGCGACGGAGGCGGCGGCTTCGGCGAGCGGCTGGGCGAGGGGCTGGGCGCTCATCGGGTGCCTCCTGCGAGCAGCTGGTGCACGGCCGGGTCGGTCAGGCCGAGCAGGGCCCGCGGCCAGAGTCCGGCGACGACGGTCAGGGCGACGAGCGGGGTCCAGGCGGCGAACTCGTAGCCCTGGACGTCGGCGAGCTTCGGGACCTCGCGCTCGGCACCGCCCATGCAGACCCGGCGGACCACGATCAGCATGTACGCGGCCGTCAGCAGGGTGCCGAACGCGCCGATCGCCATGAAGGTGAGGAAGGCGGGGCGGCTGAGGTCCGCCGCGGGTTTGAACGCGCCGAACAAAGAGAGCATCTCGCCCCAGAACCCGGCGAGTCCGGGCAGCCCGAGGGAGGCCACGGCACCGAAGGCGAGCAGCCCGCCGAGGCGGGGCGCCTTGCCGTACAGGGCGAGTCCGGTCCCCTCGGCGAGGGTGTCGAGGTCGGTGCTGCCGGTGCGGTCCTTGAGAGCGCCGACCAGGAAGAACAGCAGGCCGGTGATGAGGCCGTGGGCGATGTTGGCGAACAGGGCGCCGTTCACTCCGGTCGGGGTCATGGTGGCGATGCCGAGGAGGACGAAGCCCATGTGGCCGACGGAGGAGTAGGCGATCAGCCGCTTGAGGTCGCCCTTCGCGCCCCGCCTGGCCAGCGCCAGACAGGCCAGGGACCCGTAGATGATCCCGACCACGGCGAAGGCGGCGAGGTACGGCGCGAAGGTGCGGAAGCCGTGCGGCGCGACCGGCAACAAAATCCGGACGAACCCGTACGTACCCATCTTCAGCAGGACACCGGCCAGCAGCACCGATCCGGTGGTCGGCGCGGAGGTGTGGGCGTCGGGCAGCCAGCTGTGCAGCGGCCACATCGGGGTCTTGACCGCGAGCCCGAGACCGATCGCCAAAACGACGATGACCTGCACGGACGCGGTCAGGGACCGGCCGTTGTCAGTGGCGAGTGCCACCATGTCGAAGGTGCCCGCCTTGATTCCGATCAGGAGCAGGCCGAGCAGCATGACGACGGAGCCGAGCAGCGTGAACAGGATGAACTTCCACGCGGCCCGGGTCCGCCCCTCGCCGCCCCAGCGGGCGATGAGGAAGTACATCGGGATCAGCACGGTCTCGAACGCGAGGAAGAACAGCAGCAGATCGAGCACGGCGAAGGTCGCGAGCGTGCCGGTCTCCAGCAGGAGCAGCAGGGCGACGAACGCCTTCGGGGACGGGCCCGTGGGCGGCTTGAAGTAGGAGTACAGCGCGCACAGGAAGGTCAGCAGCGCGGTCAGTACGACGAGGGGGAGCGAGATGCCGTCGATGCCGAGGTGGATCCGCACATCGAGCGCGGGGATCCAGCTGATGTCGGTCGTGGCCTGCATCCTCGACGGATGGTGGTGGTCGAAGCCGAGCGCGAGCAGGATCGCGGCGGCGAGGATCACCCCGGTCACGGTGACGCCGTGGCGCAGCACGGACTGCTCGGGCGACTTCCCCTTCAGCCCGGGCGGGGCCGGCAGCAGGGCGGCGACGGCGCCGATGAGCGGGCCGACGACGATCAATGCGAGAAGGACCCGCATCACGGACTCGTTGATATCGATCACGCCTGCTCACGCTCCCGTGGCGACGAGGACGACGGCGACCGCCAGGACGACGGTGCCGGCGAGCAGCGCGCTCACATAGGTCTGCACATTGCCGGTCTGGGCGCGGCGTACGGCGGCCCCGAGCAACCGGGGCAGCGCGCCGGCGGCGCCGACGTAGGTGTCCACGACCTCGCGGTCGAGGAAGCGGACGAGGCTCGCCGCGGCCAGTACCGGGCGGACGAACAGCGCCGTGTAGACGGCGTCGAGGTGGAAGCCGACGGCCGCGTGCCGGTGCAGCGGGCCGAGCAGCGCCCGTCCGGGGTCCGCCGGGTCGGGGGCGTAGGCGATGTCGCCGTAGGCCGGGGTGTGGCTGGCGATGGCCTCGGCCTCCACCCGTCCCGCGTCGCCCTCGGGGTGGGCGGCGACCGCGCCGAGCGGGGGGCTGACGAGGCTTCGGGTGGTGCGCTGCCAGACGCCGTAGGTGAGGAGGCCACCGGCCACGGCGAGTCCCGTACCGAGGATGGAGGTGAGCGGGGTCGGGGTCAGGGAGGCGCCGTCGAACCAGCCGGGCAGCGCGCGGTAGGCGAGCCCGCCGAAGGCCAGGGAGGGCACCGCGAGGACCCAGAGGACCGCGGTCATGGTCAGCGGCTGGCGGCCGTGGTCGGGGGCCTCGGCACCCCGGCCGTGGAAGGCCAGCAGCCACAGCCGGGTGGCGTAGGCGGCGGTCAGTACGGCGGTCACCAGACCGGCGACGAGGACCAGCCAGCCGGCCGCGCCGGGCACGTGCGCGGTGTCGCCGTGGGCCGCGTGTTCGGCGGCGCCGAGGACGGACTCCTTGGAGAAGAAGCCGCTGAACGGCGGGATCGCGGCGAGCGCGAGCAGGGCCACGGTCATCGTCCAGTAGGCGTCCGGGACCCGCTCGCGCAGGCCGCGCATGCGGGACATGGCGGCCAGTGAGTTGGTGCCGGCGGCGTGGATGATCACACCGGCGGCGAGGAACAGCAGCGCCTTGAAGGCGCCGTGGGACAGGAGGTGGAAGACAGCGGCACCGCGGTCGCCGACGGCGAGGGCACCGGTCATGTAGCCGAGCTGGCCGATGGTCGAGTAGGCGAGGACGCGTTTGATGTCGTCCTGGGCGAGCGCGGCGAGGCCGGAGCCGGTCATGGTGACGGCGGCCATCACGGCCAGGACCAGCATCGCGGCCCCGGATGCCTCGAACACGGGGAGGAGACGGGCGACGAAGTAGACACCGGCGGCGACCATGGTGGCGGCGTGGATCAGCGCCGAGACCGGCGTCGGGCCGGCCATGGCGTCCGGGAGCCAGGTGTGCAGCGGGAACTGCGCCGACTTTCCGGCCACGCCCGCGAGCAGCAGCAGGGCGACGAGGGTCGGATGGTGCAGGCCGCCGCTCGCGACGGTGCCGAGGACACGGGTGATGCGGAAGGAGCCGGCGTCGGTGGCGAGCGCGAACAGGCCGATCAGGAACGGCACATCGCCGAGCTTGGTGACCAGGAACGCCTTGAGGGAGGCGGCGCGGGCCTCGGGGGTCTCCCAGTAGTGACCGACCAGGAAGTAGGAGCAGATGCCCATGACCTCCCAGCCGACCAGCAGCACGATCAGGTCGCCGGAGTAGACGACGAGCAGCATCGCGGAGGTGAACAGGGAGACGAGAGCGGCGTACGAGGGGTAGCGCGGGTCGTCGCGCAGATAGCCGGTGGAGTAGATCTGCACGCAGGTCGCGACGAAGGCGACCAGGATCGCGACGAGCGCGGCGAAGCCGTCGATGTGCAGGGCCAGTTCGACGGGCACCGAGCCGGTGGGGGTCAGCTCCGTGTGCGCGTCCAGGGCCGGCCCGCCGCCCTGGCGGACGGCGACCAGCGCGGCCAGCACCAGTGCGGCCAGCGGCGGCAGCACGGCGAGCGGGCGCACGAAGCCGGGCGCCCCGCGGCCGAGCAGCAGTCCGGCCGCGGCGCCGAGGAACGGCAGCAGGGGGACGAGTACGGCGAGGGTGGTCGTGGTCACGCGGTGGCCTCGGTCTTCTGTGCCGCGACGGCACCCGGTTCCGCGTCGCCCCGGCCTTCGGCGGTGTCGCGGAGCTTGTCGATGTCGGAGGTGCCGCGGTTGCGGTACACGGCGAGCACGATCGCCAGGCCGATGCCGATCTCGGCGGCGGCGACGGTGATGGTGAACAGGGTCAGCGCCTGGCCGGAGTGCAGGGTGTCGCGGGCGGCGCGGCTGAGCCAGACGTCGAAGGCGACCAGGTTGAGGTTGACGGCGTTGAGCATCAGCTCGACCGACATCAGGACCAGGATCGCGTTGCGGCGGGCGAGGACGCCGTACAGACCGGTGCAGAAGAGGAGGGCGGAGAGTACGGCGGGGTAGACGAGGTGCATCAGCGGGCGCCGTCCTTCTGGGCGGGGACAGGTGCCGGCGTACGGGCTGCCGGCTCGTCACCGGCGCCGCCATCGGCATCGGTCTTGGCCTTGCGGGACAGGACGATTGCGCCGACCAGGGCCGCGAGGAGCAGCACGGACAGGGCCTCGAAGGGCAGCACCCAGTACCGGAACAGGCTCGCCCCGGTGACACGGGTGGTGCCGGCGGCCGGTCCTGTCAGGTCGATCCATGTCGTACGGAAGGCGTCGGTGACCACCCACACCAGGGCGACGGCGGCGGCGCTCGCGACGGCGAGGGCGACCCAGCGGTTGTTGGAGTCGGCATCCGGGGAGCGGCCGATGGGGGCCCTGGTGAGCATCAGCCCGAACAGGAGGAGTACGACGACGGAACCGACGTAGATCAGGACCTGCACCCAGGCGATGAACTCGGCCGTGAGCAGCAGGTACTCCACGGCGAGGCCGCCGAGCGCGACCACCAGCCACAGGGCGGCGTGCACCAGTTGGCGGGTGGTGACGGTGATCAGCGCGGCGCCGAAGGTGACCAGGCCGACGAGGAGGAAGGCGATCTCGACGCCGGTCGGAGAGAGGAAGCCGTGCGGGGCCGCAACGAGAGACCCGTGCGGGGCGGCGGCGAGGCTCAGGGCGGGGGCGGGGCTCATGCGTCGCCCTCCTCGGGTTCGGTCCGCGCGGCCTCGGCCTGCGCGGCGGCGGCCTGCTTCTCGGCGCTCTTGCGGGCGGCGGCGATCTCCTTCGGCTCCTCCGCGCCCGGGTCGAGCGCGGGCGGGGCCGGCACGGTCCACATCCACTCGCGGAGCTTGTCGCGCTCATGGGTGAGTTCGTGGATGTCGGTCTCGGCGTACTCGAACTCCGGGGACCAGAACAGCGCGTCGAAGGGGCAGACCTCGATGCAGATACCGCAGTACATGCACAGCGAGAAGTCGATGGCGAACCGGTCGAGGACGTTGCGGCTGCGCTCGCGGCCGCCGGGGGCGGCGGGCGGGACCGTCTCCTTGTGGGAGTCGATGTAGATGCACCAGTCGGGGCACTCACGGGCGCACAGCATGCAGACCGTGCAGTTCTCCTCGAACAGACCGATCACGCCCCGGGTGCGGGGCGGCAGTTCGGGCAGGGTGTCCGGGTACTGCTCGGTGCCGTGCTTGCGCGTCATCGTGCGCAGGGTGACGGCGAGGCCCTTGGCGAGGCCGGAGCCGGGGATGCGGGGCCGGGTCGGGGCCATCAGGAGATCACCACCTTGACGATGCCGGTGAGGGCGATCTGGGCGAGGGAGAGGGGGACGAGCAGGGTCCAGGACAGCTTCTGGAGCTGGTCCTCGCGCAGCCGCGGGTAGGTGACGCGGAGCCAGATGACGACGAAGGCGAGGATCGCGGCCTTCAGCAGCGTCCAGACCCAGCCGAGCCCGTCGGCGCCCCAGGGGCCGTGCCAGCCGCCCAGGAAGAGCACGGTGGTCAGGCCGCACAGCACGACGATGCCGGCGTACTCGGCGAGCAGGAACAGGGCGAAGCGCAGCCCGGTGTACTCGGTGTACGCGCCGAAGATGATCTCCGAGTCGGCGACGGGCATGTCGAACGGCGGGCGTTGCAGCTCGGCGAGCCCGGCGACGAAGAAGACGACCGCGCCGATGAGCTGCCAGGGCAGCCACCACCAGTGGAAGGCGTGCAGGATGCCCGGCAGCGAGACGGTGCCGGCCGCCATCGCGACGGAGGCCGCGGCGAGCAGCATCGGCAGTTCGTAGGCCAGCAGCTGGGCGGCGGTGCGCAGGCCGCCGAGCAGGGAGAACTTGTTGGCGCTTGCCCAGCCCGCCATGAGCGAGCCGAGCACGCCGACGCCCATCACCGCGAGCGCGAAGAACACGCCCGCGTCCAGGGCCTGTCCGACGGCGCCCTCGCCCGGTCCGATCGGGATGACGAGCAGGACGAGCAGGTACGGCAGCAGGGCGACGGCCGGGTCTTCCAGCTCGCACCGGCCGTCGCCCTGCTGCCGTACCTGCTCGTCCTGCTCGTCATCCCGATCGGACCGGGCGAGGGCGCCGTCGGACAGGCCCTGGACGCGGGCGTGTTCTTCGCGCTCGCGTT
>NZ_MUNF01001006.1 GCF_002154555.1 Streptomyces murinus | reverse complement strand
CCGCCGCGCCGCTCGCGAAGGCCACGACGGCCGCACAGATCACGCAGGGCACGCAGAGCACGCAGAGCACGCAGGGCACGCAGGGCACGCAGGGCACGCAGGGCGCGGAGATCGCACAGGTCACGAAGGTCGCGCGGGTGTCCCCGCCCTGGGCGCCGGTCGTCGTGGAGATCGACCACAGCGGCGCCGGTCCCGACCAGGTGACCGTCGAGGTGTCGGCGTACCGCGACGGGCAGCGCCGCCCGGTGGGTACCCGGCGGCTGCCGCGCTCGGGCGTACGGTCGTACGTCCAGCACCGCATCGACGAGGCCGTCGCCCATCTCGACCCGGACGCCGAGGAACTGGTGACCTTCGTGCTGCCCCGCGAGTGGCTCAACGAGGCGGTGGCGCACTGGGAGTGCGGCGCGGACGACAGCACACCGCTCGGCTGCGCCTACCCCCTCGTGGTGACAGACCGCGCCCGGCACCGCAGCAACCGGTTGCGGCACCAGCTGCGCAAGAAGTGGCAGAAGCTGGACGCCGGGCGCCCGGCGCCGGTGCACCGCGTGGAGTGCGGCAGCCAGGAACGGCCGCCGAGCCTGCGCAAGCGGCTGTGGGACGGCGACGCGGGACTCGCCGGGTTCGCGGTCCCGCCGACGGCCGCCCGGGAGTACTTCGAGATCGGCCTCACCGTCCCGGTCCCGGTCCTGCTGTGGTCCCGTACGGGCTGCCCCGCCGGGGAACACGGGGAGCCGCGGTGCGCCGGGGCGGGGCAGCCCGTACGGGA
>NZ_MUNF01001005.1 GCF_002154555.1 Streptomyces murinus | reverse complement strand
GTCACCGAGCAGTTGCTCGGTCAGCTCGGGTTCGACGCGTAGGTGAGAGAAGATCCGCACGATCGGGGCGCCGAGGATGCGCGCGGCCTCGATGGCTCGCTCGATCCAGCCCAGCCGGTCCTCGGGTGGGACCTGGGTGGGGAAGCCGAAGGTGTCGACTCTCCCTGGCGTGGCTTCGGGACGGCACCACTTCCACAGCGGTGAGGCAAGCGCCGCCACCTTAAGGCCGCGCTCGTCGGCCCGGGCTCGGATGTGCCGCAGCCGGTCGGCGGGCAGCGTCACCGCGTTGGCGCCCTCGGCCGAGCGGATCTCCAGATGCCTGATGCCCAGCTTCACCGCCAGATCCATGCCCGGCACCGGGTCGGGGCCGAGTTCGTCGGGGTTGAGGACGAGGGTGTTGGCCGGCGTTCGGTTCACGGCCGTCATCTCCTTCGGTTGCATGGGTGGGGGAGGCCCGGTGCCGGGGTTTTCCGTCCGACACCGGGCGCTCAGGAGCTGTCAGTCAGCGGCGACCTCAGTTGCCACCGCCCGGAGGCGGCGGGGCCGGCGGAGAAGGAG
>NZ_MUNF01001004.1 GCF_002154555.1 Streptomyces murinus | reverse complement strand
CGCGCAGTTCCCCGCGCCCCTCAGGGGGCAGCAGTGCCCCCCCCAGAAGCCCGAGAAAGGCAAAAAACCCAAGAAGGCCAAGAAGCCTTCCCGCTCACACGCCCAGTTCCGCTGCTATGCGGCCCGTGCGTATCGCCGTGATCAGGGCGGCGTGGTCGGACTCCGTGATGTCGGCGTAGGCCAGGGCGAAGGCGGCGATGGCGTTGTCCAGGTCGTCGTTCTTGCCGCAGTAGCCGGCGATCAGGCGGGGGTCGGCGCTGTGGGAGTGGGCGCGGGCCAGGAGGGCGCCGGTCATGCGGGCGTAGTCGTCGACCTGGTCGGCGGCGAGGGCGGCGGGGTCGACGCTGCCCTTGCGGTTGCGGAACTGCCGTACCTGGAAAGGCCGGCCGTCGACCGTGGTCCAGCCCAGCAGGGTGTCGCTGACCACCTGCATCCGCTGCTGCCCGAGCACGACCCGGCGCCCCTCGTGCGCGACCGGCGGGTTCCCGAAGCCGGCGGCGGCCAGGTGCGGGAGCAGCGCGGAGGGGCGGGCCTCCTTCACCTGGAGGACCAGCGGGTGCTCGCGGTGGTCGAGGAGCAGGACCACGTACGAGCGGGTGCCGACGCTGCCGGTGCCGACCACGCGGAAGGCGACGTCGTGCACCGTGTGCCGGGCGAGCAGGGGGCGGCGGTCCTCGGACAGGGTCGTCAGGTACTCCTCCAGGGACGTGGCGACCGCGGCGGCCTCGCCGTCCGGTATCCGGCGCAGCACCGGCGAGGCGTCGACGAAGCGCCGCCCGCCGTCCGGGTGCGGCTCCGTCGACTTCGCCGCGAACCGGCCGCTGGTGTTGGCCCGCGCCTTCTCCGAGACCCGTTGCAGGGTGCCGAGCAGGTCATGGGCGTCGGCGTGGGAGACCAGTTCCTCGTCCGCGATGGCGTTCCACGCGTCCAGTGCCGGGAGCTTCGCCAGCAGCCGCATGGTGTGGCGGTAGGCGCCGGCCGCGTCCCGTGCCGCGGCACGGCAGGTGTCCTCGTCGGCACCGGCCTCGCGCCCGGCCAGCACCAGCGAGGTGGCGAGCCGCTTCAGATCCCACTCCCAGGGGCCGTGCACGGTCTCGTCGAAGTCGTTCAGGTCGATGACGAGACCGCCGCGGGCGTCGCCGTACAGCCCGAAGTTGGCGGCGTGCGCGTCCCCGCAGAGCTGCGCGCCCACCCCGGTGACGGGGGTGCGTGCCAGGTCGTACGCCATGAGTCCGGCGGAACCCCGCAGGAAGGCGAAGGGGGTGGCCGCCATCCGGCCCACGCGGATCGGGGTCAGTTCCGGTATCCGGCCGGCGTTGGACTCGACGACGGCGCTGACCGCGTCCGGGCGGGCGGCGTCCGGTGCGAAGACGGCGTGGTCACCGCGCGGCACGCTCGTGCGCAGCGCCTTGCCCTCCCCCTTGGGCGAACCCTGCCGGGGCCACTCGGCGAACCCGCGCACCCGCGGCAGCCTGCGCGCCCCGCCCTCAAGCCGTTCCCCCCGCTCCTCCTGCCGCGGCTCACTCACCACGCCCGCACCGCTCCCGGCCACAGCGACCGCCTCCCCCGTACGCATCGAGACGAACATCAACTCGGCACGACCGTACCGCCGCCGCCGGAATCCGTGTCAGCCCTGTGGACAACCCGGCGGCTGTGGAAAACCCGCTCGTCGGCCCACCCGTCCCGCTCGCCGACCGGCCCACCGCTCGCCGACCGACCCACCGCCGGTCACGGACAAGGCCGGTACCCCACCGGCCGGTTCACCGCTCCGGCGTGCCTTCCCCCGCCTCCGCACCCAAGTTCTCGGCCAGCTGGAACAACGCGGGCAGGGCGTTCCCGATGGCCTCGCGGGCGTCGTCGTCCAGGGCGCCGAGCGCGGCGTCGATGCGGCGTTCGTGTGCCGTGGTCCAGGCCACGAGCTTCTCGCGGCCCGCGTCGGTGAGGGTGACGACGGAGGCCCGGCGGTCGGCGGCGTCGACGTCCCGCGCGACCAGTCCCGCGCTGATCATCTGACCGATCAGCCCGCTGACCGTGCTCGGCGCCAGACGGCGACGCGCGGCGAGGTCGCTGATCCGGGCGGGAGAGTGCTCGCCGAGCACCTGGAGCAGCTCGACCTGCGCCATGGGGAGCGTCTCCCACGGATAGTCGGTGCGGATCGAGGAACGCAGCGCGCGGCGCAGCCGGGTGACGGCCTCGGTGAGCAGACG
>NZ_MUNF01001003.1 GCF_002154555.1 Streptomyces murinus | reverse complement strand
CACCGCGACCGTCGTCCGGCGGCCCTGCTCCCGGTCGCCGCCCGGCGTGGGGTGCTCGGTGGAGAGCGCGACCGGGAAGTCGGCCGCGGTCAGCCGCCGCTGCGCGATGCCGTGCTGGTAGTTGATGAGATACCGGTCGAGCCGGTCCCGCAGCTCCCCGTGCACGGCCTCGGCCCGCTGCCGCGCGGCCTCGGGCAGGACCCCGCCGAGCGTGGGACGGCGGGCGTTGCCGCGCCCGGTCACGGTGATCCGGGGCAGCGGCAGACCGTTGTGGTGGTTCCACAGCCCGGTCCGGGTCGCCAGCTCGGCCACGTAGTTGAGCTTGCGGCCCTCGTCCCTGCTGATCTGCCGCGAGCCCTCACGGAACCCGATGTCCACCNNGCGGGTTGGCCTCGGCCGACGGCTCGTTCGTCAGCAGGTCCGCGCTGACCTCGTGCATGGACTCGCCCGGCCGCTGGGAGAACATCCGGAAGTGCCACAGGTCGCTGCCCTTGGCCAGCTCCGACGCCTGCTTCATGCGTG
>NZ_MUNF01001002.1:538-1208 GCF_002154555.1 Streptomyces murinus | reverse complement strand
CGCCGAGCATCTGGACGTCCTGATCGTCGGCGCCGGGATATCCGGCATCGGCGCCGGCCACTATCTGACGACCGGGCTGCCCGACAAGAGCTTCGCGATCCTGGAGGCGCGCGCCGACCTCGGCGGCACCTGGGACCTGTTCCGCTACCCCGGCATCCGGTCGGACTCCGATCTGCACACCTTCGGCTACGCGTTCAAGCCGTGGCGGGACCCGGAGTCGATCGCCGACGCGCCGCGGATCCTCGCCTATCTGCGGGAGACCGTGCGCGAGAACCGCCTGGAGTCCCGCATCCGCTACCACCACAAGGTGCTCGGCGCCTCCTGGTCGAGCGAACAGGCGCGCTGGACGGTCGAGATCGAGCGCACGGACACCGGCGAGCGGACGACGCTGACCTGCGGCTGGTTCTTCTGCGCGATGGGCTACTACCGTTACGACGCCGGGTTCACCCCGCACTTCGAGGGGCGGGAACGTTTCACCGGGGCGATCGTGCACCCCCAGCAGTGGCCCGAGGACCTCGATCACACGGGCAAGCGCGTCGTGGTGATCGGCAGCGGCGCCACGGCGGTCACCCTCGTACCGGCGATGGCCCGCACCGCCGCCCGGGTGACGATGGTCCAGCGCACCCCGTCGTACATCATGCCGGTGCCCCGCAAGGACCCCGTCGCCAAC
>NZ_MUNF01001002.1:0-530 GCF_002154555.1 Streptomyces murinus | reverse complement strand
CGGCGCGCCGGATCATCCGCTGGGTCAGCACCCGGCAACTGCCGGCGGGCTACCCTGTCGACGAGCACTTCAACCCGCCGTACGACCCCTGGGACCAGCGGCTGTGCGCGGTCCCGGACGGCGACCTCTTCCAGGCCATCAGGAACGGCAGCGCCTCGATCGTGACCGACCGGATCAGCACCTTCACCGAGAAGGGCGTCCTGCTGCGGTCGGGCCGGGAGATCGAGGCCGACATCATCGTCACCGCCACCGGACTGAACCTGCAGGCGCTGGGCGGCATCCCGATGACCGTCGACGGAGCCGCCGTACATCTGCCCGACACCATCGCCTACAAGGGCATGATGCTCTCCGGTGTCCCCAACCTCGCCTTCGCCATCGGCTACACCAACTCCTCCTGGACCCTGAAGGTCGGCCTG
Organism: Streptomyces murinus; assembly: GCF_002154555.1. Lineage (GTDB taxonomy): Bacteria > Actinomycetota > Actinomycetes > Streptomycetales > Streptomycetaceae > Streptomyces > Streptomyces murinus. Next base: position 114 of record NZ_MUNF01001002.1, on the reverse strand, counting down.
CTCTGCGAGCACTTCTGCCGTCTGCTGGCCCACATGAGCACGCACGGCTACGACAGCTGCCGCCCCGAACCGGCCGATGCCGCCATGCCGACCCGGCCGTTCCTCGACTTCGGG
>NZ_MUNF01001001.1 GCF_002154555.1 Streptomyces murinus | reverse complement strand
CTCTGCGCGGGCGCCGCCGCCAGCGCCCCGAGCAGCTCACCGGGCGCGGACGCCACGAGACCCGCCAGCAGACCGGCGTTGGGGTCGCTCGGGTCGACCAGGGGCACGGGCAGCGCGAGGGCGGCGGCGCCCGCGCAGAGCGTGGAGACCCGGCTGCGGCAGGTGCGGTCGCGGCTGGAGACCGGGGACCACTACGGTGCGGGGACCGCTCTCGCCGCGCTGGACGAGGAGCGGCCCGAGGACTGGCGGGTGGTCTGGTACCGGGGCCTGGCCGCGCTGGTCACCGGCGACTTCGAGGGCGCCGCGCTCGCCTTCGACGCGATCTACGACGCCTTCCCCGGCGAGGCCGCGCCCAAGCTGGCGCTCGGCGCCTGCGCCGAGGTGCTGGGCCAGCTGGACAACGCGGCCGACTACTACCACCTGGTGTGGACGACCGATCCCAGTTATGTGAGCGCGGCGTTCGGGCTCGCCCGGGTGCGGCTCGCCGCCGGGGACCGGCAGGGCGCGGTGCGCACGCTGGAGTCGGTGCCGGAGTCGTCCATCCACTACACGGCCGCCCGGGTCGCCGCCGTACGGGCCCGGCTCAGAGGGCGCACCGCGGCGGCGGGTGACGTACCGTTCCTGGAGGATCTGACCGCCGCCGCCGGGCAGGTCGAGGCGCTCCAGGCGTACGGGCTCGACCCGGCGCGGCGCGAGGTGCTGTCGGCGGAAGTGCTCGGCTGTGCGCTGGACTGGATACTCTCCGGGGACCGGAACACCGCCCGGACGGCTTTTGGCGGGCGGGTGCTGCTGGGCAGCGGACTGGACGAGCGGGGCCTGCGCTTCGGCCTGGAGCGCGCCTATCGCACGCTGGCCCGGCTGGCCCCCGGCGGCCAGGAGAGGAACGAACTGGTGGAACGGGCCAACCGTTACCGCCCCCGGACGTGGGTGTAGTTGATGTCCCAGATGCCCCAGCAGGCAGCACCGGCCACGTGCCCGAGCTGCGCGGAACCCGTCGAACCGGACGACCTCTTCTGTGGTGCGTGCGGTCATGACCTCTCGGTGCTGCCCGCCCCGCCCCAGGACCACGCCACGCCGGCCATGACCGGCCCCCGGGACTCCGGTGTCCCGGGGGCCGGTCATGGC
>NZ_MUNF01001000.1 GCF_002154555.1 Streptomyces murinus | reverse complement strand
GACCAGGAGCCCGGCGCCGGGGGCCAGTGAGGTGGCGTCGTGGGTGAGGGCGTACATCGCCTGGCCCGCGTTGCTCGGCAGATAGGGGCCGATGCCGTCCTGCCAGGAGCTGGGCAGCAGGGAGGCGAGACCGGGGACGAGCATGAAGGTGGCGACCAGCACGGAGATACCGCCGGCCACGGAGCGCAGCAGGGCGCCGAGGGCCGTACCGATGACGCCGACGAGGCCGAGGTAGAGACCAGCGCCGAACAGGCCCCGGAGCACGCCGGTGTGACCGATCGTCAGGGCGGCGGAGGTGTCGGAGACGACGCGGCTGCCGATGAGGAAGGCGACGAACGCGCCGACCGTGCCGACGACGAGGGCGACCAGCCCGTACACCGCCGCCTTGGACCACAGCACGGGCAGCCGGCGCGGTACCGCCGCCATGGTGGAGCGGATCATGCCGGTGGAGTACTCCCCCGCCGTGACCAGCACCCCCAGGACGCCGAGGGCGAGTTGGGCGAAGTTGGCGCCGAAGAGGGAGAGGCTGAGGGCCGTGGAGCGGGCGAAGTCCTTGTCCATGCGCGGCGAGCCGATCATGGACTGGTAGCGGTAGGCGGCGATGACGCCGAAGACGACGAGGAACAGCAGTCCCAGGCCGAGGGTGATCCAGGTGGAGCGCAGGGACCAGAGTTTGGCCCATTCGGAGGCCAGGACGCGGCGCCCGGTGACCCGGTAGGCGGGGCGGCCGGGCGCGGCCTCGGAGTTCCCCGCGGCTGAGGTGGTCTCGGTCAGGGTGCTCATGCGGCGCTCCCGGTGCGGTCGGTGCCGGTGGTGGTACCGGTGGCGTCGGCGCCGGTCGTGCTGCCGTGGTACTCGACGGCGTCCCTGGTCAGGTCCATGAAGGCCGACTCCAGGGACACCGCCCTGGTGCTCAGTTCGAACAAGGGGATGCCGTGTTCGGCTGCCTTCAGCCCGATCTGCCGTGCGCTCAACCCGCTGACCTGGAGTTCTTCCGAGCCGACCCGGCCGGTGATCTCCACACCCGGCCCGGCGAGCACCTCCCGCAGCCGTCCCGGGTCCTCGGTGGCGACCCGGACGCTGTCACCGCCCGCCTCGCGCACCAGGTCCCGTACGGTCGTGTCGGCGAGCAGCCGCCCCCGGCCCACGACGATCAGATGGTCCGCGACCTGGGCGACCTCGCTCATCAGGTGGGAGGAGACGAAGACCGTGCGGCCCTCCGCCGCGAGCGAGGTGAGCAGGTTGCGGATCCACAGGACGCCCTCGGGGTCGAGGCCGTTGACCGGCTCGTCCAGCATCACCGTGCGGGGGTCGCCGAGCAGGGCTGCGGCGATGCCGAGCCGCTGTCCCATGCCGAGCGAGAAGGAACCGGCCCGCTTTCCGGCGACGCTGCCGAGCCCCGCGAGCCCGATCACCTCGTCGACACGGCGACGCGGGATGCCGTGGGTCAGCGCGAGCGCCCGCAGATGCTGGTAGGCCGAGCGCCCGGGGTGCACGGACCTGGCCTCCAGCAGGGCGCCGACCTCCTGGAGCGGGGCGCGGTGCCCGGCGTACCGGCGGCCGCCCACGGTGACGGAGCCGCTGGTCGGGGCGTCGAGGCCGACGATCATGCGCATGGTGGTGGACTTCCCGGCGCCGTTCGGGCCCAGGAATCCGGTGACGGTGCCGGGCTTGACGACGAAGTCCAGTCCGTCGACCGCCGTCTTCTCGCCGTACCTCTTGGTCAGTCCTCGTGCCTCGATCATGCGGGCTCCCTCTGTCGCGGACCGCGGCGTCCGCCGCACCCTCGTGGGCGGCGGCGTCCGTCACGTCTGACGTCTCATCCGCAACGCTAGGCGCCGAAACCCCGCAAACCCGTGGTACTGGGGGCTGAACGGGGCAGAAGGGGTGGTACCGGGGTACTACGCCCGGCCGCCGGGCCCCCGCGGGCCGCTGTGGTGGTGCCGGTGCCGTGCCCCGTCCGCGGCGGCCTCCAGGGCGGCGGCGAGCGGGGCACGGCACCGGCACCACC
>NZ_MUNF01000999.1 GCF_002154555.1 Streptomyces murinus | reverse complement strand
CAGCGCAGCTCGGTGCGGCCGCCGGGCAGATCTCCCCGCTCTCTCCCGACGGCCGCACCGAGCTGCGCTGGCTGATGTCCTCGGACGTGTGCAAGCACTGCACCCACGCGGCCTGTCTCGATGTGTGCCCCACCGGGGCGCTGTTCCGCACCGAGTTCGGAACGGTCGTGGTGCAGCCGGACATCTGCAACGGCTGCGGCTACTGCGTGCCCGCCTGCCCGTACGGCGTCATCGACCAGCGCGAGGACGACGGCCGGGTGTGGAAGTGCACGCTGTGCTACGACCGGCTGGGCGTCGGCATGGAGCCCGCCTGCGCCAAGGCGTGCCCGACGGACTCCATCCAGTTCGGGCCGCTGGACGAGCTGCGGGAGCGGGCGGCGGACCGGGTGGCCCGGCTGCACGCGGCCGGGGTTGCGGACGCCCGGCTGTACGGCGCGGACCCGGGGGACGGGGTCGGCGGCGACGGGGCGTTCTTCCTGCTGCTCGACGAGCCCGAGGTCTACGGTCTGCCCCCGGATCCGGTGGTCACCACCCGGGACCTGCCCGACATGTGGCGGCACGCGGCGCTGGCGGCGGTGACGCTGGTCGGGCTCGCGGTGGGCGGTTTCGCCGGTCGTTCGAGGAGGACGCGATGAGCGGATCGGATGCCGGGCGGGACAGTGCCGGGCGGGGCGGTGCCGGGGG
>NZ_MUNF01000998.1 GCF_002154555.1 Streptomyces murinus | reverse complement strand
CTATGCGCGGCGATCGGCGCGGTGGCGGGGGGCCAGGTGGGTTATCTGATCGGGCGGCACGGCGGCCGGGCGCTGCTCGCGCGCACCTCAAGCCGCCGGGTGAAGGGCGCGGCGGCCCGCGCCGAGGATCTGCTGGCCCGGTACGGCTACGGGAAGGCCCTGGTGATCGGCCGGTTCGTGCCGCTGCTGCGCACGGTGCTGCATCCGGTGGCGGGGGCGCTCGGGGTGCCCGCCCGGCCGTTCACCCTCTGGCAGACGGTGGGCGGGGTGCTCTGGTCGCAGGCCCTGGTCCTGGCGGGGTTCACCCTCGGCGCCTCGGTCCCCGCGGTGGACGACTATCTGTTGCTGCTGGTCGCGGCGGTCGTCGTACTGTCCATGCTGCCGCTGCTGGTGGAGGCCCGCNNCGGAACCGGAAGGGCCCGCCGACTCGGAGGGCTCGGAGGGGTCGGAGGGAGACGCCGAGCCCGGCCCCCGGGACGAGCCTCAGCGGCGCGACCAGTCCGGGCACCCCGACCACTGAGCGGGCGCCCCGCAAAGCTCCCGTAGCCTCCGTAACCCCTCGATGCCCTACACCCTGTCTCTTATACCAATCTGACGCT
>NZ_MUNF01000997.1 GCF_002154555.1 Streptomyces murinus | reverse complement strand
CCAGCCCCACCCAGCCCCACCCCCCCATACGTGCCACACCGGGCCGTCCCCCGGGTTACGTGCACATCCCAAATCCCGCTCAGCTCAAAGGAGTTGACCGGGTGCCCCTGTGAACCTTGGGAGACGGCACCATGACCCACCCATCAGTGGAGCCCAGGACCACGGCCGNNCGGGGTCACCACCTTCATGGCGATGGCCTACATCCTCCTCCTCAACCCCCTGATCCTGTCCGGCAAGGACGTCCAGGGCGACACCCTCGGCCAGAAGGCCCTGATCACCGCGACCGCGTTCGCCGCGGCCCTCACCACCCTGCTGATGGGCTTCGTCGGCAAGGTGCCCCTCGCGCTCGCCGCCGGCCTCTCGGTCTCCGGGGTGCTGTCCGCGCAGGTCGTGCCCGACATGACCTGGCCGCAGGCGATGGGCATGTGCGTGCTGTACGGCGTCGTCATCATGCTGCTGGTCGTCACCGGCCTGCGCGAGATGATCATGAACGCGATCCCGCTCGCGCTCAAGCACGGCATCACCATGGGCATCGGCCTGTTCATCGCCCTCATCGGCTTCTACAAGTCCGGCTTCGTGCACCAGGGCAAGGGCACCCCGCTGAGCCTCGGCCCGGCCGG
>NZ_MUNF01000100.1 GCF_002154555.1 Streptomyces murinus | reverse complement strand
GTGCGGGGGCGTGGCTGGGCGGGGAGTGCGGGGGTTTTCGCCGGTGCGGTGTCGACCGTGGCCAAGGGTTACTCCGGAAACGCGAGGGGGCAGCCCGTGCGTGGGTGGGGAGCACGGATGGGTTTCTGCGCCATCCACGGGGCCGCACCCCGTGGGGAGTTCCGGACTCTAACCGGCCGCCACCGCGTGCGGCCGGGCTCACGGGGAAACTTCCCTCCCCCGAGGGAACCGGCACCCCCTTACCGGTCACCGGTTCCCGTGTGACTCACCAGTCGCCGTGCGAGGAGGAGTTGGACATGAACTTGCGCACGATGTAGATCAGTCCGCCGACCAGGGCGACGAAGATCAGCGCCTTGAACAGCAGCCCGATCACGAAACCGACGACGCTCGCTATCAGGCCGCCGAACACGACCAGGGCGATGACCGGCACCGCGACCCACTTCACCCACCACGGCAGTCCCGCGAAGATCCCTCGCATGGCCCTCGTCCTTCTCGTCTCGTGCGTACGTGTACGTCGCGTACGGTCCCGATGTCCTGCACCCGATGCTAGAGCCGAGGGAGGGTCCAGCGGGGGCCTCGCAGCCCTTGTCCTCCCCTGAGCCGTCCCCTAGGGAACCCGGAGACCGACCCTCACGCCTCGGGTGGAGAGAAGACGACGAGCACCCTCAGATCCTCGCTGATGTGGTGGAACTTGTGGGCGACACCGGCGGGCACGTACACCACGCTGCCCCGCGCCACCTCGGTCGTCTCCAGGCCGACGGTGATCGACGCCCGGCCGCTGACCACGAAGTACACCTCGTCCTGCTTGTGCGGCTGCTGCGGGTCGTGCGCGCCCGAGTCGAGGGCGTAGAGGCCGACCGACATGTTCCGCTCCCGCAGGAACTGAAGGTAGGCACCCTCGTTGGCGGCACGCTCCGCCTCCAGATCGTCCAGCCGGAATGCCTTCATCCGCTTCGTCGCCCTCGCCTCGCTGCTCGCTTCCGACCGGGTCTGCCACGATCGGACACATGAAGAATTTCGTAGTCAAGACGATCGTGAACGCGGGCGCCCTTGCGGTGGCCGTCTGGCTCCTCGACAAGATCACTCTGACCGGTGCCAGCACGGCCAAGAAGGCCGGCACGCTGATCGTCGTAGCGCTGATCTTCGGCCTGGTGAACTCCCTGGTCAAGCCGATCCTGAAGGTGCTCACCTTCCCGCTGTTCATCCTGACCCTGGGTCTGATCACCCTGATCGTCAACGCGCTGATGCTGCTGCTGACGTCCTGGGTGTGCGGCAAGCTCCAGTTGAGCTTCCATGTGGAGGGGTTCTGGACGGCCGTGCTCGGCGGTCTGATCATCTCGGTCGTCTCCTGGGCCCTGCACATGTTCCTTCCGGACGAGGACTGAGCGCCCCATGACCTACCGCGTCTGCTTCGTGTGCACCGGCAACATCTGCCGTTCCCCGATGGCCGAGTACGTCTTCCGCGCGCGGGTGGCGGAGGCCGGGCTGGCGGACCGGGTGGAGATCGACAGCGCGGGCACCGGCGGCTGGCACGAGGGCGAGGCCGCCGACCCGCGCACCGTCACCGTCCTGCGGGACGGCGGCTACGACTGCGACCACATCGCACGCCGGTTCCAGCCGTCCTGGTTCGCCCGCCGCGACCTTGTGATCGCCCTCGACGCCGGTCATCTGCGGGACCTGCGCCGCCTGGCGCCCACCGAGGACGACGCCCGCAAGGTCCGTCTGCTGCGCGCCTACGCCCGCCGCTCGACCGGCGTCCTCGCGCCGGACGATTCCCTGGACGGCGATCTCGATGTGCCGGACCCGTACTACGGCGGCCCGGACGGTTTCGCGGCATGCCTTGAGATGGTGGAGGAGGCGAGCACCGGACTGCTCGCCGCCGTACGGGAACACCTGGAGGGACGGGCCGCATGAGCGACGCAACCGTGGACGAGGGGCCCGTGGGCGACGGCACGCGTGCGGTCCGGGCCGGGCTGCCCGAGCCGGTCAAGCACGAGCCGACGCTGCCGGGCCCGGTCTTCGCCGCGCACTTCCATCTGCCGGGCGAGGTGACGGGGCCGTACTCGTACGGCCGTGACGACAACCCGACCTGGACGCTGCTGGAGAACGCCATCGGCGAGCTGGAGGCTCCCGGGCGGCCGGACGTCGAGACGCTGGTGTTCGCCTCCGGCATGGCCGCGATCTCCGCCGTGCTGTTCTCCCAGCTGCGCGCCGAGGACGCGGTGGTGCTGCCGTCCGACGGCTACCAGGCGCTGCCGCTGGTCCGCGCCCAGCTGGAGGCGTACGGCGTCGAGGTGCGCACCGCCCCCACCGGCGGGGACGCCCAGCTGGAGGCCCTGGAGGGCGCCCGGCTGCTGTGGATCGAGTCCCCGTCGAACCCGGGGCTCGATGTGTGCGACATCCGCCGTCTTGCGGTCGCGGCGCACGCCCAGGGCACCCTGGTGGCCGTCGACAACACCCTCGCCACCCCGCTCGGCCAGCGCCCGCTGGCCCTGGGCGCCGATTTCGCCGTGGCCAGCGGCACCAAGCAGCTCACCGGGCACGGCGACGTCCTGCTCGGATACGTGGCAGGCCGGGACGCCGAGGCGATGGCGGCCGTACGCCGCTGGCGCAAGATCGTCGGGGCGATCCCGGGGCCGATGGAGGCATGGCTCGCGCATCGCTCCATCGCCACGATCCAGCTGCGCGTGGACCGGCAGAACGCCACCGCGCTCACCGTCGCGGAGGCCCTGCGGCAGCGGCCGGAGGTCATGGATCTGCGCTATCCGGGGCTGCCGGACGACCCCGCGCACACGATCGCTTCGCGGCAGATGCGCCGCTACGGCTGCGTCGTCTCGTTCACACTGCCCACGCGTGCGCGTGCCGAGCGTTTTCTCGCCGCCCTGCGGCTGGTGGAGGACGCGACGAGCTTCGGCGGGGTGCGCTCCACGGCCGAGCGCCGCGGCCGCTGGGGCGGGGACGCCGTCCCGGAGGGCTTCGTCCGGATGTCCGTCGGCGCCGAGGATCCCGAGGACCTGGTGGCGGACATCCTGCGCGCCCTGGACGAGTCTGCGGAGTAACCCCGGCGCTTTCGGCCGGGCCTGCCCACGAAGGCGCCGTCCTGCCCTGTCGTACGACGGTCCGAGCCTCCCCCCTCGTGGCTCGGACCGCCTCCGGTTCCGCTCGCGAAGAACCGTGCGAACAAGGCTAGTTGACTCTCTGTCAGAGTCCAATCACGCTAGCGACAGGGGTCTATCGACATATTTATAGTTGATGCCTGCCAGAGCCGGACAAGGGCGAGGGCAGGGGAGGGCATGCCATGGATCTGGCCTTGCTGCGCACCTTCGTCACCGTGCACCGGGCCGGTTCCTTCACCCGCGCCGCGGCCCTGCTCGGCCTCTCCCAGCCCGCCGTCACCTCACAGATCCGCACCCTGGAGCGCCAGCTGGGAAAGCCCCTCTTCCTGCGCCAGGCGCGCGGGGTCACCCCGACCACCATCGGCGACGAACTCGCCCACAAGGCCGCACCCCATCTCGACGCGCTGGTGGAGATAGCCGAGTCCCGCCCGGACGACGAGTCCTCGCCGACGACCCTGCATCTGGCCGGACCCCCGGAGTTCACCGCCGAACGCGCCCTGCCCGCCCTCGCGGGACTGACCGGGAGGAGTCACCGGGGCTTCGCGCTGCGCGCCTCCTTCGGGGCCTCGGAGGAGGTTCTGGAGGGAGTCGCGGCCGGTCACCACGATCTGACGATCAGCACTGTCGGACCGCGTGGCGCCCTGTTCAGCGCGACGACGCTCTGCGACGAGGAGCATGTGCTGGTCGCCGCTCCCCGCTGGGCGAAGCGCCTCGACCCGGACGCCCTGCGTCTGAAAGGGGCACCCGCCCTCCAGAACCTGCCCGTGATCGACGTCCATGAGTCGCTGCCCTTCGTCTCCCGCTACTGGGCCTCCGTCTTCGACGCCCGCCCCGCCGCCCCCGGCACGGTCGTCACCCCCGACCTGCGGGCCATCCTTGCCTGTGCGAGCGCGGGCGCGGGCCTGGCCGTACTTCCCCGCTATCTCTGCGCACCGGCCCTCGACCGGGGCGCGGTCGTGGCCCTGCACGACCCGGTGGTGCCGCCGCTGCGCACCTATTTCCTGGTGGTCCGCACGGGCACGCTCGCCCTGCCGACCGTGGCCCGAGCCCACGAGGAACTGCTGCGAGCAGCCGCGAACTGGGGCTGACTGGCCCGGGACCACGCAACGCGGTCAACCGGTTCCGCTTTGCGATGTTTCACGTGGAACCAGCCGGGCCACATTTCTCCCATGACCGTCCGACCCGTGGTCAAGCGCACCGCCCGTGCCGTTCTGCTGGACGGCGACGACCTGATCCTGATCAAGCGCACCAAGCCCGGCGTCGATCCCTACTGGGTGACTCCCGGGGGCGGGGTCGATCCCGAGGACTCGACCGTCGTCGACGCCCTGCACCGGGAGGTGTACGAGGAACTGGGCGCCAAGATCAGCGATGTGGTGCCGTGTTTCGTGGACACCGTGGAGCACATCGGTGAGGACGGCGGCGCGACCGGCGTGAAGGTGCAGCACTTCTTCGTCTGCCGACTGGCGTCCATGGACCCGTCCCTGCGCCATGGCCCGGAGGTGGAGGAGCCCGCCGGCGAGTACGAGATCGTCCGCGTCCCGTTCACCCGTGTCGGCATCGCGTCCGTCCATCTCGTCCCGCTGTCGCTGCGGCACTATCTGGACGGCAACATCGAGGGCGTACGCGCCATGCACGCCCCCGACCTGGGGTAGCGGGCGCGTCCTGCCGGGTGGCGGACGGAGCGATGTTTCACGTGAAACGGGTGGACGCCGGGGGTCCCCTTCGGACAGCCTGACGTGCGTGCCAACTCCTTCCCTCGACGCACTGCCCATCCGTCGTCTGACGCTGCGCGATCTCACCGCCTGCGCCGACCTGTCCGAGGACCGGGGGTGGCCACGCGAGGAACACAAGTGGGGCTTCCTCCTCACCGCCGGGCGCGGCTACGGCATCGACGACCCTCAGGGTGGTCTCGTCGCCGCGTGCGTCATCACCGAGTACGGCTCCTGGGGACAACCGGAACTCGGCGCCATCGGCATGGTGCTGGTCGCCGAACGCCACGCTCGCAGGGGTGTCGGCCGCCGCCTGATGCGGCATGTGGTGTCCGCCATGGACGGCACTCCGCTGACCCTGTACGCCACGGAGAACGGCCGCCCTCTGTACGAGGAGCTGGGCTTCAAGGTGACGGGCCGGGCGGAGATGCTCAGGGGCCGCTTCGCTCCCGGCGGCCCGGACCTCAAGGTCACGACGCGGGCCGCCACCGCGGAGGACCTTCCCCGGATCCTGCGCGTGGACGAGGAGGCATTCGGCACCGACCGGACACCGCTCCTCGCACGGCTCCCGGCCTTCGCGGACCAGCTGCGGGTGGCCGAGGACGACGGCCGGATCATCGGCTACGCGGCCGCGTGGCCCAACATGGACACCCATGTCGTCGGCCCGCTGATCGCCCGGGACACCGAGACCGCCCAGGCCCTGATCGCCTCACTGGCGGCCGGCACGGACCGCCCGCTGCGCACCGACATCGACGTACGCCACGAGGAGTTGCTGACCTGGGCCAAAGCCCGGGGGCTGGCCTCGGTGACGCACAACTCGGTGATGACGCACGGCATCACCGAGCTTCCGGGCGACTGGACGCGCAGATTCGCCCCGCTGACGGTGGCCGCCGGCTGAGACGTCATACGACGCCGTGTGCCGTCCGTACGACCGCGCCGTCCGCACGACCGCGCCGTACGACGCCGACAGGCCCCGTCGCTCGAAGCGGCGGGGCCTGTGCCCTTGTGGACCGGGGTGATCAGGCGAGGGCCTGGACGGCAGCGGTGGCGAAGCCGTGGTCCTGCTCAGGGGCGCCACCGCCGACGCCGACCGCGCCGATCAGCCGGCCGTCGCGGTGGACGGGGACGCCGCCCGCGATGAACAGCAGCGGCCGGTCGAGGGCCGTGGGCAGCGTGTGGAAGAGGCCGCCCGGCTGGACGGCGTCGACCAGGTCGGCGGTGGGGGCGTTCAGCTGGAGCGCGGTGTAGGCCTTGCGGGTGCTGGTCTCGCCGGAGATCAGCACCGCCCGGTCGTCCCGGCGGAAGGCGAGCAGATGGCCGCCGGCGTCCAGGACGGTGACGCTGACGGTGACTCCCGCCTCCTCGGCCGCCCGGCGGGCCGTGGCGACGAGCAGTTCGGCGTCCTCGGTGGTGAGCGGGGCGACGGCGGTGGTGCTCATGGAAGGTTCTCCTCGGGTGTTGCGGTGGGGGATGGTGCTTGTGGGGACTTGCCGGGTGGGACCGCGCCGCGGTTCGGTGCGGGTGACCGTGGGCTGCGGACGGCTGCGGACCCTGGTGGCTCAGTGGTGGACGGCGGTGGGCCGGTCGGCGGGCGCGGCGGAAGCGGCCGCGGTGGCGCCCTGCGGGGCGTCGCGGCGTTCCAGGGCGGCCGAGAGGACGGCGAGGACCAGGGCGGCCGCGGCGAGCGCCGCACCGACCCAGTTGGGGGCCGTGTAGCCGAGGCCGGCCGAGATCACCAGTCCGCCGAGCCAGGCGGAGAGGGCGTTGCCCAGGTTGAAGGCGCCGATGTTCACGGCCGAGGCGAGCGTCGGCGCGCCATGGGCGTGGTCGAGAACACGCTTCTGCAACGGCGGGACGGTGGCGAAGCCGAGGGCACCGATCAGGGCGATGGTCACGGCGGCCGCGATCTTGTTGTGGGCGGTCAGCGTGAACAGGGCGAGGACGATGGCCAGGGCGCCGAGCGAGATGTAGAGCATCGGCATCAGGGCGCGGTCGGCGAACCTGCCGCCGACGAGGTTGCCGCCGACCATGCCGAGGCCGAACAGGACCAGCAGCCAGGTGACCGAGCCGTCGGCGAAGCCGGCGACGTGGGTCATCATCGGCGCGATGTAGGTGACGGCTGCGAAGACGCCGCCGAAGCCGAGGACGGTCATCGCCATGGCCAGCAGGACCTGGGCGTTCTTGAAGGCGGCCAGCTCGTGGCGCAGGTGCACGCCCTCGGGCCGGGGCAGCTCGGGCACCAGCTTGGCGATGCCGGCGAGCCCGATGACACCGAGCCCGGCGACGACCGCGAAGGTGACGCGCCAGCCGACGTGCTGGCCGATCAGCGTGCCCAGCGGGACGCCGATGACATTGGCGACCGTCAGACCGGTGAACATCATGGCGATGGCGCCGGCCTTCTTCTGGGGCGCGACCAGCTCGGCCGCGACGACCGAACCGATGCCGAAGAAGGCGCCGTGGGCGAGTGAGGCGATCACTCGTCCGATCACCATGATCGCGAAGGCGGGGGCGAGGGCGGACAGCAGGTTCCCGGCGATGAAGAGACCCATCAGCAGCATCAGCATCCGCTTGCGCGGGATCCTGGTGCCGAGCACGGTCATCAGCGGGGCGCCGATGACCACGCCGAGTGCGTAGCCGGTCACGAGCAGGCCGGCCGTGGGGATGGAGACGCCGAAGTCGCCCGCGACCTCGGGCAGCAAGCCCATGATCACGAATTCGGTGGTGCCGATTCCGAAGGCCCCGATCGCGAGGGCCAGAAGCGCGAGAGGCATGTGGGGGTACACCTTCCCAGAAGATTGCATGAGCGCTTTGCGTGTTCCGACAATACTTGCAGACGCGGCTTAAATGCAAGAGCTGGCTATTGCGGGCAGTGGTCTACCCTGGGGGCAACCACTCCGAGACGGAGGAGAACGCCCATGACAGCGACGGACCCCGCGCTCACCGCCCTCGCCCAGGGCTGGTGCGCACTCTCTGCGCTGCACGGCCGGATCGAGGCGCATGTCGAGCGCGCCCTCCAGGCCGAGCACGACCTCAGCGTGCGCGAGTACTCACTGCTCGACGTGCTGAGCCGGCAGCACGACGGCGAGGGCGGGCATCTACAGATGAAGCAGGTCGCCGAGGCGGTCGTACTCAGCCAGAGCGCCACCACACGCCTGGTGACCCGTCTGGAGGACCGCGGTCTGCTGGAGCGCTATCTGTGCCCGACCGACCGGCGCGGCATCTACACCAACGTCACCGAGGCGGGCCTGCGGCTGCTCGAAGAGGCGCGCCCCACCAATGACGGCGCCCTGCGCGAGGCCCTGGACGGGGCTTCCAAGAACCCCGAACTGGCGCCGCTGGTACGGGTGGTGGAGTCGCTGAACGTCCCTGCATAGGGTGCGGGCATGGGAGATCTTGAGATACGGGCCGCGGCCGAGGACGACCTTCCGGCGATCGTCGCGATGCTCGCCGACGATCCACTGGGCGCACAGCGGGAGTCTCCCGATGATCTGACCCCGTACCGGGCGGCGCTGAAGCGGCTGGTGGCAGACCCGAACCAGCACCTCGTCGTCGCCGTGCGTGACGGCCGGGTGATCGGCACCCTCCAGCTCACAATCATTCCCGGGCTGTCGCACCGGGGCGCGACCCGTGCGCTGATCGAGGCCGTTCGCATCCACGCGGACGAGCGGGGCAGCGGGCTGGGCACCGAGCTGATCCAGTGGGCCGTCGACACGGCCCGGCGGCTCGACTGCGTGATGGTGCAGCTGACGTCCGACAAGAAGCGTCCGGACGCCCACCGCTTCTATGAGCGGCTCGGGTTCACCGCGTCGCACGAGGGCTTCAAGCTGCGCCTCTGATCATCCTCGCTCCGACGGCGGGGCGCAGAGTATGACAAAGGGGTTGTCTCGTCTGTTTCACGTGAAACAGACGAGACAAGCCCTCTTGGCTTCCGCCTACTTGATGCCTCGCCAGCCCTGCGGGTCCACGCCGCCCGGCACCGGGGCCTCGGGGTCGTACGGCTGCCGGGTGAACACGAACGAGCCGAGGTCGAGGTGGCTCAGGGACCCGTCCGGCCGCCGTACGGGCCGCAGCAGCTCCCCGGCGTAGTAGTCCTCCAGACCCGTCCAGGTGCCGTCGCCGTTCGGCCGGAAGCGGGATCCGCGACCGCCGCCGGTCAGCGGGTCGAGCGAGATGTGGCCGTCGGCCGTCACCCGCAGGCCGAAGGCACCGGTCCCCCAGTACCACTGTCCGGCCAGCTCCAGCACCGCCGGGTCGACCTCACGCAGCGGGCGCCAGGGCTCGGGGATGCGGGGCTCCGCCTCGGCGACGATCCGTACGAGGTCGTCGCCGACCGTGCCCAGGGACGGTCCGCTGGTGCAGTTGGTGAGCACCACCGCGGCCACGTCGTCCTCCAGGCTGATGGTGAGGTTCGCCAGGAAGCCGGGCAGCGAGCCGGAGTGGCCGAACAGCAGGTGTCCGCCGCGGGCGTGGAGCTGCATGCCGAGGCCGTAGGTGACCCCGTCCACCACATCGGGGGCCTCGGCCGGCGCCGCCGGGGTCCGCATCTCGCGCACCGACTCCGCGCCGAGCACCCGCTCGTCACCGCGGGCCAGGAACACCGCGAACTTGGCCAGGTCCCCCGTGGTCGACCACAGCTGACCGGCGGAGGCCATCCGGCCGAGGTCCTCCATCGGCTCCGGCAGCAGGGCGTCGGCCCACGGATGCACCGCCCAGCCACCCGCGTACGGGGCTTCCGGCTGGGGGGTGGTGCGGTGCAGGCCGAGCGGTTCGAGGATCTCCCGGCGCAGCACTTCCTCCCAGGGGGCGCCGCGCAGTTCCTCCACCAGTGCGCCGAGCAGCGTGTAGCCGGTGTTGGAGTAGTGGTGCAGGCGGCCCGCGGGGTGCAGCAGGGGCTGTTCGCCGAGTACGTCGGCGAGTTCGGGCCGCAGGGAGCCGGGCGTCCGCTCCCACCAGGGTCCGGGCGACTCGGCCGCCACCCCGGAGGTGTGCGCGAGCAGTTCGGCGATCGTGGCCTCCCCCACGCCGGTGCCCGGCAGATGCTTGTCCAGCGGATCGCTGAGGTCGAGCGCGCCCTCGTCGCGCAACCGCATCACCAGTACGGCCGTGAAGGTCTTGGTGATCGAACCGATCCGGTACTGCACATTCTCGTCCGGCGCGTGCCCGTCCACCGAGCTCCGCGCCCCGTGCCACACGGTCTGCCCGCCGCGCACCACGGCGGCGACCAATGACGGCGCCCGCCCCTCGCTCTGCGCGACGGCGATCCTGTGCAGCAACGCGCGCTGGGTCCCCGGGAGCAGCGCATCCTGTGAAGTCGTCATTCCCCCAGTCCACCTGCTGGAACGCCGTGCGTCGAATCCATTTCCGACGCAGGACCCGCGTCCGGGAGGGGCCGGGGAGCGGTTACCCGGGGTCGCGCACGCCGGTAGGAAATCCCACGAGAGGTGGGGTGTTGGCCGCAATGGGGCCCGAGCGCTGCGATTCAGGGTCGTGTCGCTTCCCTGTCGAACGCCTCACGGACCTGGCCCGCGAGGTCGGACGGATCGGTGGGGCGGGTCGTGTCCGCCGTGATGACGGTGCCGTAGGCGAGCGGCCGGTCGTACTGGGCCAGGGCCTCGGGCCGGAGTTCATGGACGACGTGGACCGCGTGGGCCCCGGGCGCGCGCTCGGCGTAGCGGCGAGCGGCCTCGGCCGGTGGGCACCGGCAATGGACCTCGACCACCGTCGCGGCCAAGGACTCCAGGTGAGGGCGGGTGTCGGGGTGGCGCGACAGGAAGTTGGCCTCCAGGACGGCCTCCGGGCAGCGCGCGGCCAGGGCCCGGATCAAGCGCATGGCCGCGGCGCCCAGTCGGCGTGAGGACGCCAGATCCACCGGCGCGTCCAGCGCGTCGTGCAGGGTCTCCTTGATGTGGTCCTTGGACAGCAGCGGAAAACGGAGTTCTGCCGACAGCGGTAGCGCCAGGGTGGTCTTGCCGGCTCCGGGCGCCCCGGTGACGAGCACGATGCGACGGGTCACCCGACCGATGATGCGGGATTCGCCGTCATCTCACCGGGAAACGCGGGCTTCGATGCCGTCGAGCAGGAAATCGAGGCCCATCCGGAAGGTGTGGTCGGCGTCCAGGTGAGCGGCGTCGCGCACCACCGTGGCCAGCGCGGGGAATCGGCCGGTGGCGAAGGTCCGCTCCAGATAGGGCCCGAGTGCGGCCTGCCAGCGTCTCTCGTCCATCCCGCTGGCACGCTCGGCCCGCCGCGCGGCGATCTCCCGCCGCACCGCGCCGATCACATACGCGTTCACCGCCGCGACCATCGGCATGGCGTCGTCCAGATCGACGCCGTCGAGCCGGGACAACACGGCCTCGCCATTGGCCAGCGCGTGCGGGCCGAGCTGCGGTCGGCCACCGAGCAGATCGGCGAGCCATTCGTGCTCATGGGCGGCCTGCCGGGTGGATTCGGCGAGAGAGCGCAGCACCTCCCGCCAGCCGTCTCCGACGGGCCGGATCTCGGCATAAGCCGCGTCGACCATCAGGTCGAGCAGCTCCTCCTTGCTCGCGATATAGCTGTACAGCCGCATCGGCCCGACGCCCAGCGCGGTGGCGACCTTGCGCAGCGACACCACCTCCAGGCCGTCCGCGTCGGCCAGCCGGATCGCCGTTCGCACGATGCGTTCTCGGTTCAGCGGGGCCGGCACCGGTCGATCCGGCGGCTCCGGCCTCTCCCACACCAACATGCCGCCAACGATACTGCGCATAGATCGATACAGTGTATCGGCACGTACGGTGTATCGGAGAGAGGCAAGAAGGGGCACCCATGACCATCGCCATCATCGGAGCCGGGCTCGGCGGCCTGGCTCTCGCCCGTGTGCTGCACGTCAACGGAATGGATTCCGTCGTGTACGAACGCGAGTCCTCGCGCGGTGCGCGCGGTCAGGGCGGCATGCTCGACATCCACTCCGGCCGGCGGGCGCTGCGCGAGGCCGGTCTCCTCGACGGGTTCCACGCGATCGCCCGTGGCGAGGGCCAGGACATGCGTCTCCTCGAACCGGACGGCACCCTCCTGCTCCAGGAGGACACCCCCGACGACGCCCCGCTCGACCGGCCCGAGGTCGACCGCGCCGACCTGCGCGACCTGCTGCTGGACTCCCTCCCCGAGGACACGGTGCGCTGGGGCCACGAGTTCACCTCCGCGGGCGACGGCCGGCTGGACTTCGCCGACGGCGGCGGCGCGTCGTACGACCTGCTGGTCGGCGCGGACGGCGCGAACTCCCGGGTCCGGGCGCTGCTCACCGACGCCCGCCCGGCGCATATCGGCCAGAACGTCGTCGAGGTCGGCATCCCCGACATCGACCGCACCCACCCCGACCTCGCGGCGATGGTCGGGCGCGGCAACTACTGGGTGCTCGGCGACGGGATATCCCTGGCGGCGCAGCGCAACGGTGACGGCCGCGTGCGCATCGGCATCAGCTTCTACAACACCGCCGAGGACTGGTTCGCCACCAGCGGGATCCCGTTCGACGACCCGGCCGCCGCCCGGGCGCGGCTGAACGATCTGCTCTCCGGCTGGGACCCTCGGTTCACCGCGCTGATCGCGGCCTGCGACGACACGATCGTGCCACGCTCGATCACCGCCCTCCCGGTCGGCCTGACCTGGCCGTCGACACCGGGCGTCACCCTGCTCGGCGATGCCGCGCACCTGATGCCGCCGGTGGGCGAGGGCGCCAACATGGCGTTGCTCGACGGCGCTCTGCTCGGACTCGCGCTGGCCGCGCGCCCGGACGACTTCCCCACCGCCGTCGCGGAATACGAACACGAGATGTTCGAACGCACCGGCGCCGCCGCCCGGATGTCCGCGAGGATGAAGGACATGCTGATGTCCCCGGGCGCCGCCCGGAAGATGCTCGCGTTCTTCCAGCCCGACGGCACCTGAAACCCCGCGGGTTCCCTCGCGTCGATCAGGTCTGCGCCATGTCCACGAAGCGCGAGTAGTGGCCCTGGAAGGCGACCGTGATGGTGGCCGTGGGGCCGTTACGGTGCTTGGCGACGATCAGGTCGGCCTCGCCGGCGCGGGGGGACTCCTTCTCGTACGCGTCCTCGCGGTGCAGCAGGATGACCATGTCGGCGTCCTGCTCGATCGAGCCGGACTCACGCAGGTCGGACACCATCGGCTTCTTGTCGGTGCGCTGTTCGGGACCACGGTTCAGCTGGGACAGCGCGATGACCGGGATCTCCAGCTCCTTGGCGAGGAGCTTGAGGTTACGGGACATGTCCGAGACCTCCTGCTGGCGGCTCTCGGCGCGCTTGGAGCCGCCGGACTGCATCAGCTGGAGGTAGTCGATGACGACGAGTTTCAGATCGTTGCGCTGCTTGAGGCGGCGGCACTTGGCCCGGATCTCCATCATCGACAGGTTCGGGGAGTCGTCGATGTAGAGCGGGGCGGCCGAGACGTCCGGCATCCGGCGGGCGAGCCGGGTCCAGTCCTCGTCGGTCATCGTGCCGGAGCGCATGTGGTGCAGGGCGACACGGGCCTCGGCGGACAGCAGACGCATCGCGATCTCATTGCGGCCCATTTCGAGCGAGAAGATGACGCTCGGCAGGTTGTTCTTGATCGACGCGGCTCGCGCGAAGTCCAGCGCGAGCGTCGACTTACCCATGGCGGGACGGGCCGCGATGACGATCATCTGACCGGGGTGCAGTCCGTTGGTGAGCGAGTCGAAGTCCGTGAATCCGGTGGGCACACCGGTCATCTCGCCGCTGCGTGAGCCGATCGCCTCGATCTCGTCGAGGGCGCCCTCCATGATGTCGCCCAGCGGCAGATAGTCCTCGCTGGTGCGCTGCTCGGTGACGGCGTAGATCTCGGCCTGGGCGCTGTTGACGATCTCGTCCACATCGCCGTCGGCCGCGTATCCCATCTGCGTGATCCGGGTGCCGGCCTCGACCAGGCGGCGCAGTACGGCGCGCTCGTGGACGATCTCCGCGTAGTACTCGGCGTTGGCCGCCGTCGGCACGGTCTGGACCAGGCTGTGCAGATACGCGGCGCCGCCGACCTTGTTGATCTCGCCGCGCTTGGTGAGTTCCGCGGCGATGGTGATCGGGTCGGCCGGCTCGCCCTTGGCATAGATGTCAAGGATCGCCTGGTAGATCGTCTCGTGCGCGGGCTTGTAGAAGTCGTGGCCCTTGAGGATCTCCACGACGTCGGCGATGGCGTCCTTGGACAGCAGCATGCCGCCGAGCACCGACTGCTCGGCGTCGAGGTCCTGCGGGGGCACCCGCTCGAAGGAGGAACCGCCGCCGTCCCAGCCGGCGTTGTCCCGGCCCCGGTCGTGCTGCTCGTCACGGCCCCGGCCACCCTCGGGTCGCCGACGGGAGGCCGGCAGACGATCACTGGGTCCGCTGTCGGCCCACGGATCGTCCAAGGGCTCGGAAATGCTCACCGAGCCACCTCCTCCCGTCACACGGCGGACCTCGCCGTGTCCTCTTTTGTACGGCACGACACTGACAAATCGAGAGGCCCAACTCCGCTCAGGGCGCGTCGGTTTTGTGCCGTTTACCGAGCCTCGGAGGCATCGCCTGCCGGGGCCCGGAGAAGGAGCGGGCGCCGGACAACGGTAGGCCCGTCGGCACCGTCAGCCAATCTGGTTATCCACAGGCCATGTGGACGACGGCCCCGATGCTGTGGAGAACTCGCCGAAACCTGTGCACGACCCGGTGGACAGCCCTGTGAACAAGCCCTCGATCCTCTCCAGGCCAAGCCCCTGACCTGCGACTTCGGCATCCACCGGCTGTGCAGAAGAAAAACTTTCCCGGTCGGACCAAGATCGGTTCGAACGGTGCGCGAGCGGACGGCGTCCAGGATCATAAGTAAGGGTCACAATGCAATTGCATCTCTTACCTGTGGACGATTACATTAGCGCCCATGACCCAGGCTCCCGAGATCCCCGAGGCCACCCGCCGGCGGCACGACCGAGAGATCGTCGCGCTGGCCGTCCCGGCCTTCGGCGCGCTCGTCGCCGAGCCTCTCTTCGTCATGGCGGACAGTGCCATTGTCGGCCACCTCGGCACCGCCCAGCTCGCCGGTCTCGGCGTCGCCTCCGCCCTCCTGACCACTGCCGTGAGCGTGTTCGTCTTTCTCGCCTACGCCACCACGGCCGCCGTGGCCCGCCGGGTCGGCGCGGGCGATCGCCCGGGCGCCATCCGCCAGGGCATGGACGGCATCTGGCTGGCGCTGCTGCTCGGGATCGCGGTCATCGCCGTCGTCCTCCCCCTGGCACCCGGCATCGTGGACCTCTTCGGCGCCTCCACCACGGCGGCGCCCTATGCCACCACCTATCTCCGCATTTCCTCCCTGGGCATCCCGGCCATGCTCATGGTGCTCGCCGCCACCGGAGTGCTCCGCGGTCTCCAGGACACCAGGACACCGCTCTATGTCGCCGTCGGCGGTTTCATCGCCAACGCCGTCCTCAATGTGGGCCTGGTCTACGGCGCCGGGCTGGGCATCGCGGGTTCGGCCTGGGGCACGGTCATCGCGCAGTGCGCCATGGCGGCCGTCTATCTGACCGTGGTCGTACGCGGCGCCCGTCGGCACGGTGCGTCCCTGCGCCCGGACGCGGCCGGGATCCGGGCCTCGGCACAGGCTGGTGTCCCGCTACTGGTCCGCACCCTGTCGCTGCGCGCGATCCTCATGATCGCCACCGCCGTCGCGGCCCGCCTCGGTGACGCCGACATCGCCGCCCACCAGATCACTCTGTCCCTGTGGAGCCTGCTGGCCTTCGCGCTCGACGCCATCGCGATCGCGGGGCAGGCCATCATCGGCCGCTACCTCGGAGCAGCCGACACCGAGGGCGCCCGCGCGGCCTGCCGGCGGATGGTCCAGTGGGGCATCGCCACCGGTGCCGTACTCGGACTGCTGGTCGTCGCGGCCCGACCGCTCTTCCTGCCGCTGTTCACCAGCGACCCGGTGGTCAAGGACGCCGCCCTGCCCGCGCTGCTGATGGTGGCGTTGTCACAGCCCATCTGCGGGATCGTCTTCGTCCTGGACGGCGTCCTGATGGGCGCGGGCGACGGACCGTATCTGGCCGGGGCGATGCTGGTGACCCTGGCGGTGTTCGTCCCGGCGGCCCTGCTCATCCCGGTATTCGGCGGCGGTCTGACCGCGCTCTGGGCCGCGATGACGCTGATGATGACCGTCCGTATGGCCACCCTGTGGTGGCGCAGCCGCTCGGGCCGCTGGCTGGTGACGGGCGCGACCCGCTGACCGTTTCACGTGAAACATCCGCCGTGGTGCCCCTCCCGGGACGCGTCGGCGAGAGCCGCACCGGCAACGGAAGAGGGGCCGTACCCGCGATGGGTACGGCCCCTCTTCTCAGCTGCTCAGACCGAGCGCTGGGTCACGCGGAGACAACCTCGATGGCGACCTTGGCGGCCACCTCGGGGTGCAGACGCACGGACGTCTCGTGGGAGCCCAGGGTCTTGATCGGGGCGCCCAGCTCGATGCGGCGCTTGTCGACCTCGGGGCCACCGGAAGCCTTGATCGCGGACGCGACGTCGGCCGGGGTGACGGAACCGAAGAGACGACCGGCGTCGCCGGAGCGAACGGCCAGACGGACCTTCACGCCCTCGAGCTGGGCCTTGACCTGGTTGGCCTGCTCGATGGTCTGGATCTCGTGGATCTTGCGCGCACGACGGATCTGCGCGACGTCCTTCTCGCCACCCTTGGTCCAGCGGATAGCGAACTTCCGCGGGATCAGGTAGTTGCGAGCGTAGCCGTCCTTGACGTCGACAACATCGCCGGCGGCACCGAGGCCGGAGACCTCGTGGGTGAGGATGATCTTCATGAGTCGGTCACCCTTCCCTTATCGCGCGGTGGACGTGTAGGGCAGCAGCGCCATCTCACGGCTGTTCTTCACGGCCGTGGCGACGTCACGCTGGTGCTGCGTGCAGTTGCCGGTCACGCGGCGGGCACGGATCTTGCCGCGGTCGGAAATGAACTTCCGCAGCATGTTCGTGTCCTTGTAGTCCACGTACGTGACCTTGTCCTTGCAGAAAGCGCAGACCTTCTTCTTAGGCTTGCGCACAGGCGGCTTCGCCATGGTGTTTCTCCTGTGTGATCAAGAAGTGTGGGATACGAGCCCTAGAAAGGAGGCTCGTCCGAGTAGCCGCCGCCCTGGTTGCCACCGGAGCCACCGCCCCAGCCGCCACCACCCTGGTTGCCACCGGCGGGAGCGCCGGTCGCCCACGGGTCGTCGGCCGGAGCGCCGCCACCCTGCTGGCCGCCACCGGAGCCACCGCCCCAGCCGCCGCCGGCCTGGCCGCCACCCTGCTGGCCGCCGCCGTAACCGCCCTGGCCACCGCGACCGCCACCACCGGAGGTCTTGGTGACCTTGGCCGTGGCGTTGCGCAGGCTGGGGCCGACCTCGTCGACGTCCAGCTCGTAGACCGTGCGCTTGACGCCCTCACGGTCCTCGTAGGACCGCTGCTTCAGCCGGCCCTGCACGAGCACGCGCATGCCTCGCTGGAGCGACTCGGCGACGTTCTCCGCCGCCTGGCGCCAGACCGAGCAGGTCAGGAACAGGCTCTCGCCGTCCTTCCACTCATTGGTCTGACGGTCGAAGGTGCGGGGGGTGGACGCGATACGGAACTTCGCGACCGCCGCACCGGACGGGGTGAAGCGCAGCTCGGGGTCGTCGACAAGATTGCCGATGACCGTGATGACGGTCTCGCCTGCCATGGGGGAACCTCTCGGCGGGTTTGCTGCTGGCTGCTTGCTGCTACTCGAATCCCGGGATCAACTGAGCCGAGGCTCAGTGCATCTCGGGACGGAGGACCTTGGTCCGGAGGACCGACTCGTTCAGGTTCATCTGGCGGTCGAGCTCCTTGACGACCGCAGGCTCGGCCTGCAGGTCGATGACCGAGTAGATGCCCTCGGGCTTCTTCTTGATCTCGTAGGCGAGACGACGACGGCCCCAGGTGTCGACCTTCTCCACCTTGCCGCCGCCATCACGGACGACGGACATGAAGTTCTCGATCAGCGGGGAGACAGCACGCTCCTCGAGATCGGGGTCGAGGATGACCATCACCTCGTAGTGACGCATGTGGAACCCACCTCCTTTGGACTCAGCGGCCACGGTCGTTCCGTGGCAGGAGGGTCTAATGCGTTCGCAACGGTATCGGCCGACACTGACAATCAGGGGTTTCCACTGACGATCAGGGCTCCGCGAGGATTCCCCGCCGCGGATCCGGGCAGACACCGGTGCAGACGGTACAGACTACCCGCACACCCGCTTCCGGTTGAAATCCGGCCGTGAGGGCCGACAATCTGTACACGTCGGGTGTGTACGGCGCTACGATGCGCCGCCTTCCGCAGGAGGTGCCCCATGGCACAGGCTTTGCAGCCCAACACCGCCGGATCCCTCTTCGCCAGCGACGGCAAGACCCATCCGCTCCCGGACATCCTGATGGCCGTGACGCTGGTCCTGGGCCTGCTGTCCTTCATCACCGCGTTCTTCCCCGGCCTGCACCTGCTCACGTCCTGGGCCGGTCTGGTCGGCATCGTCACCGGCGCGTACGGGCAGTGGGTCTCGGTGACCACACGCGAGCGCTTCGGGCTGATCCTCGGCCTCGGCGCCTCCGGGGTCGGCCTGCTGATCGGCATGTCGAACGGCGGGCTGTTCGGCGGCCTGTTCTGAGGCGGTCCCTCCCGAGGCCGCCCCCGCGAAGACGATCTCCGCGGGGGCGGCCTCGCGCGGGCGGGCCCTTCTGAGCCGTCCGCCCCATCGGGGTGCTCAGCGGGCGCAGTAGGCTTCGGCGCGAGAGCCGGAGCCCCTGAACCCATGGGGACACACCAGCCCGAGGAGCGCCCCGACATGAGCCTGACCCTGAGGACCATCAGCCGAGAGCAGCATCTGGCATTCATCCAGAGCCTGCCGTCGGCGAGCCACATGCAGGTCCCGGCCTGGGCCGACGTGAAGGCGGAGTGGCGCTCGGAGAGCCTCGGCTGGATCGACGAGCGCAGCGGTCAGCTGGTCGGCGTGGGCCTGGTCCTCTACCGCCAGCTGCCCAAGATCAAGCGCTACCTCGCCTATCTGCCCGAGGGCCCGGTCATCAACTGGTACGCGCCGAACCTGGACGACTGGATCCAGCCGATGCTCGCGCACCTGAAGCAGCAGGGCGCCTTCTCCGTGAAGATGGGCCCGCCGGTGATCATCCGTCGCTGGAACGCCGAGACCATCAAGAAGGGCATCCAGGACCAGGACGTCAAGCGTCTGCGCGACCTGGAGGCCGACTACATCGAGCCGCGCGCCTTCGAGGTCGCCGACAAGCTGCGCCGCATGGGCTGGCAGCAGGGCGAGGACGGCGGCGCGGGCTTCGGCGACGTCCAGCCGCGCTACGTCTACCAGGTGCCGCTGGCGAACCGCTCCCTGGAAGAGGTCCACAAGAACTTCAACCAGCTGTGGCGCCGCAACATCAAGAAGGCCGAGAAGGCCGGCGTCGAGGTCGTCCAGGGCGGCTACCAGGACCTCGCCGAGTGGCAGCGGCTGTACGAGATCACGGCCGTGCGCGACCACTTCCGGCCGCGCCCGCTGTCGTACTTCCAGCGCATGTGGACGGCCCTCAACACCGAGGACCCCAACCGCATGCGGCTGTACTTCGCCCGGCACAACGGTGTGAACCTGTCCGCGGCCACCATGCTGATCGTCGGCGGCCATGTCTGGTACTCCTACGGCGCCTCCGACAACATCGGCCGCGAGGTCCGGCCCTCGAACGCGATGCAGTGGTGCATGCTGCGCGACGCCTACGCCCTCGGGGCGACCGTCTACGACCTGCGCGGCATCTCCGACTCGCTGGACGAGTCGGACCACCTGTTCGGCCTGATCCAGTTCAAGGTCGGCACGGGCGGACAGGCCGCCGAGTACCTCGGCGAATGGGACTTCCCGCTGAACAAGCTGCTCCACAAGGCGCTCGACATCTACATGTCGCGCCGCTGAGCAGCCGGCGTTTGATTCCATAGGGTTCACAGCCCTTCACCCCCGATACACCTCAGCCACGAGAAAGGGTCCGGGTCCGGCCATGGCGCTCACGCTCTACGTCGACACCGCGCGCTGGCGGGCGCACCACAAGCACGTGCAGGAGCAGTTCCCGGGCCTGGTCCCGGTCTGCAAGGGCAACGGCTACGGGTTTGGGCACGAACGGCTTTCGGAGGAGGCCACCCGGCTCGGCTCGGACCTGCTCGCCGTCGGCACCACGTACGAGGCCGCGCGCATCAAGGACTACTTCGGCGGCGACCTGCTGGTGCTGACGCCCTACCGGCGCGGCGAGGAGCCGGTGCCGCTGCCCGACCGGGTGGTCCGCTCGGTCTCCTCGATCGACGGCGTGTACGGCCTGGTGGGCGCGCGTGTCGTCATCGAGGTGATGTCCTCGATGAAGCGGCACGGCATCAGTGAGCAGGACCTGCCGCAGCTGCACCAGGCCATAGAGAACGTCCGCCTGGAGGGCTTCGCCATCCATCTGCCGCTGGACCGCACCGACGGCTCGGACGCCGTCGAGGAGGTCATCGGCTGGATGGACCGGCTGCGCGCCGCCCGGCTGCCGCTGCACACGATGTTCGTCAGCCACCTCAAGGCCGACGAACTCGTCCGGCTCCAGCAGCAGTTCCCGCAGACCCGGTTCCGCGCCCGCATCGGCACCCGGCTGTGGCTGGGGGACCACGAGGCGACCCAGTACCGCGGTGCCGTCCTGGACGTCACCCGGGTGACCAAGGGCGACCGGTTCGGCTACCGGCAGCAGAAGGCGGCCTCCGACGGCTTCCTGGTGGTCGTGGCGGGCGGTACGTCGCACGGGGTGGGCCTGGAGGCACCGAAGGCCCTGCACGGCGTCATGCCGCGCGCCAAGGGCGTCGCCCGCGCCGGTCTCGCCACGGTCAACCGGAACCTCTCCCCGTTCGTCTGGGACGGCAAGCAGCGCTGGTTCGCCGAACCGCCGCACATGCAGGTGTCGATCCTGTTCGTGCCCTCGGACGCCGCGGAGCCCAAGGTCGGTGACGAGCTGGTGGCTCATCTGCGGCACACCACCACGCAGTTCGACCGCATCGTGGACTGCTGAGACCGGCCGAGCCTGCCGGTAACGGACAACGGGAAGGCCGTACACGGAACCGCGTGTACGGCCTTCTTCGTGTCCTCGTCCTTCACCCGGGCCGAAGCGGCGCGGGCCGTTCAGCCGAGCCGTTCGCTCACAGCGAACGGCCCTGGGGAGGCGCCGCTTCCGGCCTGCCCCACTCCACCTGTGGCGCCTCGTACGGGGCCGCGTGCCGGGGCGGACGGGCCAGCGCGGTGAACGCGAAGACGTCCTCCGCCCCGTCGAGCACCCCGCCCGAGGGATCGTCGTCCCCGGACCGGCGCACCACGTCCCGCTCCGGCATCAGGATGTCGCGTACGACGACGGCGCACAGGTACAGCGTGCCCAGCAGATGCAGGGCGATCGCCCACTGGTAGCCGTGCGTCGGCAGGCCCTTGTGGGCGTCTCCGCTGGTCGTGTAGGCGAGGTACATCCAGATGCCGAGGAAGTACGCCACCTCGCACGCCTGCCAGATCAGGAAGTCCCGCCACTTGGGCCGGGCGAGGGCCGCCAGCGGCACCAGCCAGAGCACGTACTGCGGCGAGTAGACCTTGTTGGTGAGGATGAAGACCGCCACGATCAGGAAGGCCAGCTGGGCGAAGCGCGGCCGGCGCGGGGCGGTGAACGTGAGCACGGCGATGCCGATGGAGCACAGCACCACCAGCACCGTGGCGGCGGTGTTCACGAAGTCGGTGCTCGGCGGGTGGTCCGAGTTCTGGGACCAGATCAGCCAGAACGAGCCGAAGTCGACGCCCCGGTCATGGCTGAACGAGTAGAACTTCGACCAGCCCGGGAAGGCGAACAGCATCACCGGCAGGTTCACCACCAGCCAGGCGCCCGCCGTTCCCGCCGCCGCCTGCACGAACTCCCGCCATCTGCCCGCCCGCCAGCACAGTACGAGCAGGGGGCCGAGCAGGAGCACGGGGTAGAGCTTGGCGGCCGTGGCGAGCCCCAGGAGGATGCCGAAGGCGATCGGGCGGCTGCGGGCCCACATCAGCATCGCGGCGGCCGTCAGCGCCACCGCCAGCAGGTCCCAGTTGATGGTGGCGGTCAGCGCCGCCGCGGGCGCCAGAGCGACCAGCAGGCCGTCCCAGGGGCGCCGGCGGTGGGTACGGGCCACACAGACGGCGAGTACGGCCGTACAGACCATCAGCATCGCGGCGTTGACGAACCAGTACCACTGCTCCTGGTGCTGGATGCCGCCGCTGTGCGGGGTCAGCCAGGAGGCCACCTGCATGAACACTCCGGTCAGCACCGGGTACTCGAGATAGCCCATGCCGCCGGACAGGTCGTCCGGGAGTCTGTCGAAGTAGGGCACGAGGTGATCGGCGAATCCGCGGCCCTGGTAGAGGTGCGGGATGTCCGAGTAGCAGGCCTTCGTGTACTGGGAGCTGGCGCCGAAGAACCAGGCGCTGTGGTAGCACGGCGCCTTCTGGACCAGGCCCAGGGCGAACATGCCGATCGCCACGAGCGCCACGATCCGCACGGGCGTCCACCAGGAGGTTCCGAGCAGGGCGTACCGCCCGATGGGGCCGCCGACCAGCTCACTGCCGGCCGCCGCGACCTCGTCCTCCCGGGTCGGCCGCACCGGCTCCGGTGGGGCGGACCGCTCCGGCTCGGGCTCGTACACGCCCGGGGGTGTCATCTCTGCACTGGGCATGGGCCACATCCTGCCGTACCTCCCCATGAAAACGCGGAGGGCCGCCGCACCTGGTGGGTGCGGCGGCCGATGTTTCACGTGAAACAGGCAGGGCGGGCGATATGGCCGCCAACCGGTCGGACCGAGGGGTCAGCCCGCCGGTCCCCAGATGGTTCCTCCGTTGTCGTTGCCATTGCCCCGGGTGCCGCCGTCGGCGCCGGGATCGGTGGCCGTGGTCGAGGGCGTCGGCCCGCCGTCCATGCCGCCGTTGCCGTTCCCGCCGGGACCGTTGCCGTTGTCACCGCCGTTGCCGTTGCCGCCGTCGGTGCAGCCGAAGAAGCCACAGGTCTGGCTGTTCGTCGGGCTCGGGGAGACGCTGTCGCTCGGCGACGGGCTCGTGGACGGGCTCGTGGACGGGCTCGGCGAGGTCGACGGGGTCGGCGTGGGGCTCGGCTCCGGGTTCAGCGCGACGCCGATGGGCTCGGGTGCCGGGAACGTCAGCGCCGGCTGACCCTGAAGTGCCTGCGTCATGTAGTCGTGGAAGATCTCCGACGGGAACGAGGCGCCGTGGATCTGCTTCTGGCCACCCGTTCCGTACATCTCCAGGAACGTACGGTTCTTGTTGTTCGCGTTGTCGTCCAGGCGGAACATGCTGATCGCGGTGGACAGCTGCGGGGTGTAGCCGACGAACCAGGCCGACTTGTTGCCGTCGGTGGTACCGGTCTTGCCGGCCACCTCACGGCCGGGCAGCCGGGCGTTGGTACCCGTGCCCTTGTCGACCACGGTCCGCAGGACGTCGGTGACGTTGTTCGCCACGTTCGCCGGGTAGGCCTCCTTCGACTTCACCTCGTGCCGGTAGACGACCCCGTCCTTGCTCTCGACCTTGTCGACCGAGTACGGGTCGGTCTGCTGACCGCTGTTGGCGAAGGTGCCGTAGGCCCCGGCCATACGGATGGCGCTCGGGTCGGAGGTGCCGATCGAGAAGGACGGGTAGTTGGAGCTGGCCAGGCTGCCCTTCAGCAGGCCCGCGTCCAGCGCGGACTGCTCGACCTTGTCCAGGCCCACGTCCATGCCGAGCTGCACATAGGCGGAGTTCACCGAGAACTGCATCGCCTCACGGAGGTCGATCTTGTAGTCCGGCGCGTCACCGACGGACTCGTCGCCGTCGTTGGTCTGGAGCCACTCCTTGCCGTCCTTGTCCGTCCAGACGGTGTGGTCGTAGTTCTCGATCTTGAGCTTGTTCTTGCCGCTGTACAGGCTCTTGGGAGAGGCGATCGTGCGCTCGTCCGGGCCCTGGTCCGCCGGACCGTGCGGGTCGCGCACGCCCCACTTCATCGAGGCCGCCAGCACGAAGGGCTTGAATGTCGAGCCCACCTGGGCGCCGGTCGAGTCGGCGTTGTCAGTGAAGTGCTTGGTGGCGTCCTCACCGCCGTAGATGGCCCGGATGGCGCCGGTCTTCGGCTCGACCGAGGCCCCGCCGAACTGGACGTACTTGTCGTACTTCGGACGTACCTCGGGCTTGATGTTCGCCTTCTGGACCTTCTTGACGGCGGCTTCCAGCGCGTTGACCTTCTTCTTGTCGAAGGTCGTGTGGATCCGGTAGCCGCCCTTCTGCAGATCGTCCGCGGTGACATGGGTCTTGTCACTGTTGTTGATCAGGTAGGACTTGGCGAGGTCGACCAGGTAACCGACCTGGCCGCTGAGCCTGCTGTTCGAGCGCGGGTTCTGCGAGTGGGGGAGCGTCGTGTACTTGGCACGCTCGGCGGCGCTCAGATGGCCGTACTTGACCATCTTGTCGAGGGTGTCCTGCATCTGCCCCAGAGCGCGCTTCTTGTTCGCCTCGGCCGTGGCGTTGGGATCGAGGGACGTGGCGCCGGCCGGGTCGTAGTAGGTGGCGCCCTTCAGCATCGCCGCGAGGAAGGCGCACTGGCCGGGGTTGAGCTGCTTGGCGTCGATGTTGAAGTACGCGCGCGAGGCCGCCTGGATGCCGTAGGCGCCGCGGCCGAAGTACGCCGAGTTCAGGTAACCGGCCATGATCTTCGGCTTGGGCACCTCGGTGCCCACCTTGATCGCGACGAAGATCTCCTTGAACTTGCGGGAGATGGTCTGCGACTGGTCGTCGAGCATGGCGTTCTTGACGTACTGCTGGGTGATCGTCGAACCACCCTGGGTCTGACCGCCGCGGGCCATGTTGAAGACCGCTCGGGCGATACCCGACGGGTCCACACCGCTGTCGGTCTCGAAGGTCTTGTTCTCCTGGGAGATGACGGCGTACCGCATCTCCTTGGGGATGTCCTCGTAGTTGATGATCTGCCGGTTGGTCTCACCACCGGTCGCGACCATCACCGATCCGTCGGACCAGTAGTAGACGTTGTTCTGCGCCTGCGCGGTCTTGGCCACGTCAGGGACGCCCACCATCGCGTACCCGATGCCGGCGACGGCCACGAGGCAGCCGACGAAGCCGATGAACATACCCGACACGAGCTTCCAGGACGGCACCCACCGGTGCCACCCGTACTTGTCCGCGCGGGGATAGTCGATGATCCGCTTCTTGCCGGGCGGGGCCGTACGCCCCCGGCCGCGTCCGGGCCCGGACGGGCCGCCGGGACCACCGCGGCGGCCGCCTGCGGGCTCGGCTGCTCTGCGGCGTCCACCACTGCTTCTCTGGGCCGCGCGCCGGGCCTCGGCGCGGCCGCCGAGCGACCGCTCCTCGTCTCCCGGAGAGTCGGCAGGCGATCCGCTGGCGCCTCGCGGTGCCGCGCGGCGACCGGGGGACGAACCGGGCTGGCCGCGTCGGGCCGCGGCACGTCCGCCTCCCTGCGGCTGCGGCGGTTTGCGACGGTGCTCGCTCATCGAACGATTACTCCTCGGGCAGGCGCACCCTTGCGCACCTGGACTGGCGGCTGGTTTCCGGTCCCCCCGACGTACGGATGTGGTCGGTCGCGCATTCACCCGTACTGCACCGGGGACGACGACGCTCCCCAGGCGTCGCATGGTTCCCGGTGGTCTGCATGCCGCACAGACTACGCACCGCCAAAACCCGCCGAGCCCCGAAGTTCACCCCAAACCAGGCAAGTTGCCTCCTACGAATCGGTTATGTGATCCCGTTCACCACCGTCCCCCTTGTCGCATGCGTGACGTCGTTCTATCGTGCTGATGTATCGAGTCGATACATCAGCGCGAGATAAAGACGCTGAGAAGGCACTGGGAGACCTGCGGTGGGAGCCGCGGGCCGGGAGGAGGCGACGATGAGCCGGCGCTCCGGCATCCTTGAGTTCGCCGTGCTCGGCCTGCTGCGCGAGTCCCCTATGCACGGTTACGAGCTGCGTAAACGACTCAATACGTCCCTGGGTGTGTTCCGCGCTTTCAGCTACGGGACCCTGTATCCCTGCCTCAAGACGCTGGTCGCGAGCGGCTGGTTGACCGAGGAACCGGGCAACACCCACGAGGACGCCCTCGCCGCTCCCCTCGCCGGACGCCGCGCCAAGATCGTCTACCGGTTGACGGCGGAAGGTAAGGAGCACTTCGAGGAACTGCTCTCGCAGACCGGTCCCGACGCGTACGAGGACGAGCACTTCGCCGCGCGGTTCGCCTTCTTCGGGCAGACCTCGCGCGATGTGCGCATGCGCGTGCTGGAGGGCCGCCGCAGCCGGCTGGAGGAGCGTCTGGAGAAGATGCGCGCCTCCCTGACCCGGACGCGGGAGCGCCTGGACGACTACACACTCGAGCTCCAGCGCCACGGGATGGAATCCGTGGAGCGCGAAGTGCGCTGGCTGAACGAGCTCATCGAGAGCGAGCGAGCCGGACGGGACCTGAGAAGTCCCTCGTCCGGGGGGCCCGCTCAACAGGACACCACCACTGGATCGACGGGCGGCCTGCCCCGTCCCGGGAGCACCTCCCGGACGGATCCGCCCGGCGACACCGCCACGTGAGTCCCAGTCAGGGCCTCACTCGTACACACAGGGAGCAACCGGAATGGGTTCGGTTCGCGTAGCCGTCGTCGGCGTGGGCAACTGCGCCGCGTCGCTGGTGCAGGGAGTCGAGTACTACAAGGACGCCGACGCGGCGGCCAAGGTCCCCGGCCTGATGCACGTGCAGTTCGGTGAGTACCACGTGCGCGACATCGAGTTCGTGGCCGCGTTCGACGTGGACGCCAAGAAGGTCGGCCTCGACCTCGCGGACGCGATCGGCGCCTCCGAGAACAACACCATCAAGATCTGCGACGTCCCGAACACCGGCGTCACCGTGCAGCGCGGCCACACCCTCGACGGCCTGGGCAAGTACTACCGCCTGACCATCGAGGAGTCGGAGGCCGAGCCGGTCGACGTCGTCCAGATCCTGAAGGACAAGCAGGTCGACGTTCTCGTCTGCTACCTGCCGGTCGGCTCCGAGGACGCGGCGAAGTTCTACGCCCAGTGCGCCATCGACGCCAAGGTCGCCTTCGTCAACGCCCTCCCGGTCTTCATCGCCGGTACCAAGGAGTGGGCGGACAAGTTCACCGAGGCCGGTGTGCCGATCGTCGGTGACGACATCAAGTCCCAGGTCGGCGCCACCATCACGCACCGCGTCATGGCGAAGCTGTTCGAGGACCGCGGTGTCATCCTGGACCGCACGATGCAGCTGAACGTCGGCGGCAACATGGACTTCAAGAACATGCTCGAGCGTGAGCGCCTGGAGTCCAAGAAGATCTCCAAGACGCAGGCCGTCACCTCGCAGATCCCCGACCGGGACCTCGGCGAGAAGAACGTCCACATCGGCCCGTCCGACTACGTGGCCTGGCTGGACGACCGCAAGTGGGCCTACGTCCGCCTTGAGGGCCGCGCCTTCGGTGACGTCCCGCTGAACCTGGAGTACAAGCTCGAGGTCTGGGACTCCCCGAACTCCGCCGGTGTCATCATCGACGCCCTGCGCGCCGCGAAGATCGCCAAGGACCGCGGCATCGGTGGCCCGATCCTCTCCGCGTCCTCGTACTTCATGAAGTCCCCGCCGGTGCAGTACTTCGACGACGAGGCCCGCGAGAACGTCGAGAAGTTCATCCGCGGCGACGTCGAGCGCTAAAGCTCGACACCGCCCCACGGGGAGCCGCTCGTACAAAAATCGCTCCTGCCAGGGCTGTGAAGGTCCCCGGGTCCTGACCCGGGGACCTTCTGCATATGTGAGGCTGTGCCCCATGCCCGTCGTCCGTGACCTGCGCGTCCTGTTGCGCCTGCGGTACTTCCGGCGCCTGCTGTACGTCCGTCTGCTGTCCCAGGGCGCCGACGGCGTCTACCAGGTCGCGCTCGCCGCCTACGTCGTCTTCTCCCCGGAGAAGCAGACCTCGGCCGCCGCGATCGCCTCGGCGATGGCGGTACTGCTGCTCCCCTATTCACTCGTCGGCCCCTTCGCGGGCGTCCTGCTGGACCGCTGGCGGCGCCGCCAGGTGTTCGTCTACGGCAATCTGCTGCGCGCCCTGCTGGCCGTCGGCACCGCCGCGCTGATGGCGGGCGACGTCCCGGCCTGGCTCTTCTACGTCTCCGCGCTGTGTGTCACGGCCGTCAACCGCTTCATCCTCGCCGGTCTCTCCGCGGCCCTGCCCCGGGTGGTCGACACCGAGCGCCTGGTAATCGCCAACTCCCTGTCCCCGACGGCCGGCACGCTCGCCGCGACCGCCGGTGGTGGACTCGCGTTCGGGGTACGGCTGCTGTCCTCGGGCTCCGATGCCGCGGTGGTGCTGCTGGGCGCCCTGCTCTATCTGTGCGCGGGCCTGGTCTCCTTGAGCATGGCGCCCGCGCTCCTCGGTCCCGACCGGCAGCAGCTGCAACCGCATCTGCTGACCGCGCTCGCCGACACGGCCCGCGATCTGCTCGCCGCCATCCGGCATCTGGCCGCGCCCCAGCGCAGGGCGGCGGCCTGGGCGCTGGCCTCGATGACGCTGATGCGCTTCTGCTACGGCGCGTTGCTCGTCCTGCTGCTCATGCTGTGCCGCTACACCCTCGCGTCCGGCCCCGACGAGGGGCTGCGGCTGCTCGGTCTGGCGCTGGGTCTGTCCGGTGCCGGGTTCTTCGCGGCGGCCGCGGTGACTCCCTGGGCGGCAGGGCGGCTGGGGCCACTGCGCTGGATCGTGGTGTGCTCGGCGGCGGCCGCGGTGCTGGAGCCCGCCCTCGGTCTGCCGTTCGCCACCGGACCGCTGCTCGTCGCCGCCTTCGTGCTGGGGCTGATCACCCAGGGCGCCAAGATCGCGACCGACACCATCGTCCAGTCCTGTGTGGACGACGGCTTCCGCGGACGGATCTTCTCCGTCTACGACGTCCTCTTCAATGTGGCCTTCGTCGGCGCGGCCGGGGTGGCGGCCCTGATGCTCCCACCGGACGGCAGATCACCGTTGCTGGTCGTCCTGGTCGCCGTGATCTACGCCTTCGTCGCCGCGTTGCTGGCGTACTTCGAACGGCTGCTGCGGGGAGCCGGGAGACGGAAAGAGGGTCGATGTTTCACGTGAAACATCGACCCTCGGTGCGGCCGGCCCAGCGGATGTTTCACGTGAAACACCGGCCGGGCCGAACCCTCACTCCTGTCCGGCCCACCACTCCTTGAGTGCGGCCACCGCGGCCTCATGCTCCATCGGGCCGTTCTCCAGCCGCAGCTCCAGCAGGTGCTTGTACGCCTTGCCGATCACCGGGCCGGGAGTGACGCCCAGGATCTCCATGATCTGGTTGCCGTCGAGGTCCGGGCGGATCGAGTCCAGCTCCTCCTGCTCCTGAAGCTGGGCGATGCGCTCCTCCAGACCGTCATAGGCCCGGGACAGCGCGGCCGCCTTCCGCTTGTTGCGGGTGGTGCAGTCGGAGCGGGTCAGCTTGTGCAGGCGGTCCAGCAGCGGGCCCGCGTCACGGACGTAGCGGCGGACCGCCGAGTCCGTCCACTCCCCGGTGCCGTAGCCGTGGAAGCGCAGATGAAGTTCGACCAGTCGTGAGACGTCCTTCACCAGCTCGTTGGAGTACTTCAGCGCGGTCATGCGCTTCTTGGTCATCTTGGCGCCGACCACCTCATGATGGTGGAAGGAGACCCGACCGTCCTTCTCGAAGCGGCGCGTGCGTGGCTTGCCGATGTCATGCAGCAGCGCGGACAGCCGCAGCGCGAGATCGGGGCCGTTCTCCTCCAGCGCGATCGCCTGCTCCAGCACGATCAGCGTGTGCTCGTAGACGTCCTTGTGCCGGTGGTGCTCGTCGCTCTCCAGGCGCAGCGCCGGCAGCTCGGGCAGCACATGGGCGGCGAGCCCGGTGTCGACGAGCAGGGTCAGGCCCTTGCGCGGATGGTCGGAGAGGATCAGCTTGTTCAGCTCGTCCCGCACCCGCTCCGCCGAGACGATCTCGATGCGCCCGGCCATGTCCGTCATGGCGGCGACGACCTCGGGGGCCACCTCGAAGTCCAGCTGGGCGGCGAACCGGGCGGCCCGCATCATCCGCAGCGGATCGTCCGAGAAGGACTCCTCCGGCGTGCCCGGCGTCCGCAGCACGCGGGCCGCGAGGTCCACCAGGCCGCCGTACGGATCGATGAACTCCTTCTCCGGCAGGGCCACGGCCATCGCGTTGACCGTGAAGTCCCGGCGGACCAGGTCCTGCTCGATGGAGTCGCCGTAGGAGACCTCGGGCTTGCGCGAGGTGCGGTCGTACGCCTCCGACCGGTAGGTCGTGATCTCGATCTGGAAGGTCATGTCGGTGTCCCCGACCCGGGCGCCCTTGTGCGCGCCGACGGTGCCGAAGGCGATCCCCACCTCCCAGACCGCGTCGGCCCAGGGCCGGACGATCTTCAGCACGTCCTCGGGACGGGCATCGGTGGTGAAGTCCAGATCATTGCCGAGCCGGCCGAGCAGTGCGTCGCGCACCGACCCGCCGACCAGGGCGAGGGAGAACCCCGCCTCCTGGAATCGGCGGGCGAGATCGTCGGCGACCGGCGCCACCCGCAGCAGCTCGGTGACCGCACGCTGCTGGGCCTGGCTCAGGGCGGAGGGAGTGTCTTCGTTGGGGTTCGGCACAACAGAAGAGGGTACGTGCCCCGGGCGCTCCGGGGCGCCCCCATTCGGCCCGGCCGCGGCCCGGAGCGGGCCGCGGCCGGCTTCCGGCATACCCGTGCAAGCGCAGCTCTTGCGGCGTACGGCCCCTCTCCCCTCGATACTGGATATAGAGGACGGGTCGTCTCCGCCCAACGATCTTGTGACCCGGACCGCGGCACTTCCGCTCGGCGCACATCGTTACCATGCGGGGACGCACATTCCGACGACCACTGAGACGACGAGGGACGGGCGAGCGCGTGGCCGAGGCGGCTGACTTCCAGGGGACCAGTGCCTCACCCGCGCGCCGATGGCTGCGGCGCACCGGAGCCCTGCTCGCCGGGGCGCCCCTGCTGGCCGGGCTGCTCCAGCTGCCCGCCGCCGCGCCGGCCGCCGCCGCGTCCGGGGACCCGGTGTCCGTCGCCCTGGACTCGATGAGTCCCAACGCCCCCACGGACGGCGACACCCTCACCGTCTCCGGCACGGTGACCAACAACGGCAAGCAGGCGGTCACCGGCGCCCATGTGGGCCTGCGGGTCGGCCCGATACTGAATACCCGCTCCGGGATCAACGACGTGGCCCAGCACCCGGACGAGCTCCAGGGCATCCCCGGCTCCGAGGTCGGCGACAAGTACGCGCAGAAGTTCGCCAAGCTGGCGCCGGGCGTCGCCGAGCACTTCAGCATCTCCGTGCCGGTGGACAAGCTCGACCTGGGCGCGAACGGTGTCTACGAGTTCGGGGTCGCCCTGTCCGGGCAGACCTCCGCCCAGCCCTGGCAGCAGGTGCTCGGCGTCCAGCGGACGTTCCTGCCGTGGCAGCCGTCCGACGCCGACACCAGGACCAGGACGACGGTCCTGTGGCCGCTGCTGTCCACCGTCCATATGACGGCCAAGACGGGCGCCGGCGAGCTCCAGACGCCGGTGTTCCTCAACGACGACCTGGCCAAGGAGCTCGCGCCGGGCGGCCGGCTCGACCAGATGGTCAGCCTCGGCAAGGACCTGGACGTCACCTGGGTGATCGACCCGGACCTGCTGGCCTCCGTGGACGCCATGGCGTCGGGCAACTACCGGCTCCAGGGTGAGGGCGACACCACTGTCGCGGGCCCCAAGGAGCACCAGGCGCTGGCCAAGCAGTGGCTGGCGAGCCTCCAGAAGGCGGTCGTGGGCAAGGAGGTCGTGGCGCTGCCCTTCGCCGACCCCGACCTGGCCTCGCTCGCGCACCGCGGCACCAGCGTCACCGGCTCCCTCAGCCATCTCAAGGACGCGACCGACGTCGCCGCCACCACGGTGAAGACTGTGCTCCACGTCACACCGAGCACGGATTACGCATGGCCGGTGAACGGCGCCGTGGACCCGTCGATCATGAGGGTCGCGACCTCCGCCGGCGCGGACCGGGTGATCGCCCGCAGCGACAGCCTCCAGGAGACGGCCGGGTTGTCGTACACGCCCTCCGCCGCCCGTCCGGTCGGCGGCGGCACCACGGCGGTCGTGGCCGACGCCAAGCTGTCCACGGCCTTCGAGGGCGATCTGACGAAGGCGGCCGACTCCACGCTCGCCGTGCAGGAGTTCCTGGCCCAGAGTCTTGAGATCAACGCGCAGACGGACCAGCAGCGCAGCATCGTCGTCGCCCCGCAGCGCCTGCCCACGGCGGCCCAGGCGCAGGCGATGGCCGCGGCCGTGCGGGCACTCCAGGGCGGCACCTGGTCCCAGGCACAGGATCTGACGGCGGCGGCCAAGGCCAAGCCCGACCCGAGCGCCACCACGCGCATCCCGTCGACCTCCGCCTACCCGACGTACCTGCGCCGGCAGGAACTGCCGGCCTCGGCCTTCGAGCAGATCGCCCGGACCCAGGACAAGCTCGACGACTTCCAGGTGATCCTCTCCGACCAGTCCCGTGTGGTCACCCCGTTCGGGCGGGCCATAAACCGCGGGATGTCCACGTCGTGGCGGGGCCAGAGCGACGACGGGGACGCCTTCCGCAACGGCGTCGAGGGGTGGCTGGACGATCTGGCCGGGCAGGTCAGGCTGATCGACAAGTCCGAGACCAAGCTCTCCGGACGCAGCGCGACCATCCCGGTGACCGTCCAGAACAACCTCGTCCAGCCGGTCGGCCACCTGGTGCTGCGGCTCACCTCGACCCAGCCGACCCGACTGAAGATCGGCGGCAAGGCGTACTACGAGCAGCCCGTCGACATCGCCGGCGGCCACGCCCAGTCCGTGAAGTTCACCACCTCGGCCAACGCCAACGGCCGGGCCACGGTGATCGCCCAGCTGTACACCGAGGACGGCCAGGAGTACGGCGCCCCCGTCACCTTCGACGTGAAGGTCACCGAGGTCACGCCCACGGTGATGCTCGTCATCGGCGGCGGTGTGCTGCTCCTCGTCCTCGCCGGCTTCCGGATGTACACCCAGCGCAAGCGCGCGGCCGCCCGCCAGGCCGGGGAGGGCGGCGCGGGCGCTGCGGGGGAGGACTCCGACGGGCCGGGGAACCCCGAAGCGCCCGGGGATCGTCTCCCGGAGGAGTCCGACTCCGCCGCAGGGGCAGACGACCCGGAGCAGCCGAGTGACCCTGCGCCGGACACCGCACCGGAAAGCACCGACCCGTCCGGGACGGGTGAGAGAGTGGACCGTTGAGCGATGTCGTGGCCGGTGGGCCCGGGACGATGAGGTGGGGTAAGGCATGAACGCGCCGTACGACGGTGACCGCGGCCAGGGCGCGGCCGGCTCGGGCTACCCCGAGACGCCGCCCGAGCCCGGCCAGGTGCCGCCGCAGCAAGCGGCGGACATGTACCTCCAGGACGCCTACGACCAGGATCCCTACCGGGCTCACGATCTGACCGCTCAGGACCCGGTCGCCGAGGCGCTCTACGACCGTGCCGCGCACCCCCCGCCGCCCCCGGGCACCTATGAGCAGCCGCTGTACGCGCAGCCCGCCCAGTCGCCGTACGCGCCCGACCCGCGGGTGTGGGCGCAGACCCCGGCGCCCGAGCCGGACGGCGCGACGCCCTACCTGCCCTACGGCGACGATCCGCGCACCACCCAGTTCGTGGGCGTGGACGACCTGGTCTCGAACTCCGGCGAGGAGTACCACGAGCCGGACGCCTTCGCGCATCTCTTCAAGGACCAGCAGCAGGGAAGCGGCCACACGCCGATGGATCCCCCAGGCGTCCCGGGACCGGCCGCCGCGCCGGGCATGGGCGCCGCGCCGGGCGGTCAGTACCCGCCTGCCTACGGCCGGCAGCCGCAGCAGCAGAATCCGTACGCCGGGCAGGGATACCCGGCCGCGCCCACCGCGCCCTACGCCGCCGCCCAGAACCCGATGCAGCCCCCGGTGCCCGCACCGGTCGGGGCTCCGGCCCCCGGCGTCCCCTCCGGCTCCGGCCCGGCCGAGACGGTCATGGCGCCCGTGGCCTCCGTGGCGACCGCCGCGCCCGCCAAGAAGGGCGGCAAGGTCGGCGGGCTGATGAAGTCCAGCGCCGTCATGGCGGCCGGCACCCTGGTCTCCCGGCTCACCGGCTTCGTCCGCTCCGCGCTGATCGTCTCCGCGCTCGGCCTCGGCTTCCTCGGCGACTCCTTCCAGGTCGCCTACCAGCTGCCGACCATGATCTACATCCTCACCGTCGGCGGCGGCCTCAACTCGGTCTTCGTGCCGCAGCTGGTCCGCTCGATGAAGGAGGACGAGGACGGCGGCGAGGCCTTCGCCAACCGGCTGCTGACCCTCGTGATGGTGGCACTGGCCGCGCTGACCGCTCTCGCGATGTTCGCGGCGCCCCTGCTGGTGCGCATGCTGTCCAACCCGGTGGCCAGCAACCCGGCGGCCAACGAGGTCGCGGTCACCTTCACCCGTTACTTCCTGCCCTCGATCTTCTTCATGGGCATCCATGTGGTGATGGGCCAGGTCCTCAACGCGCGCGGCAAGTTCGGCGCGATGATGTGGACCCCGGTCCTGAACAACATCGTCATCATCGTGTCGCTGGGCATGTTCATCTGGGTCTACGGCACCGCCGCCCACTCCCATATGACGGTCACGAACATCCCGCCGCAGGGTCAGCGTCTGCTCGGCGTCGGTGTGCTGCTCGGTCTGGTCGTGCAGGCGCTGGCGATGATCCCCTATCTGCGCGAGACCGGGTTCCGGATCCGGCCCCGGTTCGACTGGCGCGGCCACGGCCTCGGCAAGGCGGCGGCGCTCGCCAAGTGGACGGTCCTGTTCGTCCTCGCCAACCAGGCCGGCGCCATGATCGTCACCCAGCTGTCCACCGCGGCCGGCAAGGACTCCGGCGTCTCCGGCACCGGTTTCGCCGCCTACGCCAACGCCCAGCTGATCTGGGGCCTGCCGCAGGCCATCATCACGGTCTCCCTGATGGCCGCCCTGCTGCCGCGCATCTCCCGCTCGGCCTCCGAGGGCGACGGCGGCGCCGTACGCGACGACATCTCACAGGGCCTGCGGACCACCGCGGTCGCCATCGTCCCGGTCGCCTTCGGCTTCGTGGCGCTGGGCATCCCGATGTGCACCCTGATCTTCGGCAGCTCGGGCACCAGCTCGGCCACCAACATGGGCTACATGCTGATGGCCTTCGGCCTCGGCCTGATCCCGTTCTCGGTGCAGTACGTCGTCCTGCGCGCCTTCTACGCCTACGAGGACACCCGCACCCCCTTCTACAACACGGTCATCGTCGCCGCGGTCAACGCGGGCGCCTCGGCCCTGTGCTTCTTCCTGCTGCCGGCCCGCTGGGCGGTCTCCGGCATGGCGGCCGCGTACGGCATCGCCTACGCGATCGGTGTCATCGTCGCCTGGCGGCGGCTGCGCAAGCGCCTCGGCGGGGACCTGGACGGCGCCCGGGTGCTGCGGACGTACGCCCGGCTGTGCATCGCCTCGGTACCGGCGGCCCTGCTCAGCGGCGCGGCCTGCTACGGCATCGGGCACACGCTCGGCCAGGGCGCCATCGGCTCCT
Source organism: Streptomyces murinus (assembly GCF_002154555.1). Taxonomy (GTDB): domain Bacteria; phylum Actinomycetota; class Actinomycetes; order Streptomycetales; family Streptomycetaceae; genus Streptomyces; species Streptomyces murinus. Next base: position 2,903 of record NZ_MUNF01000100.1, on the reverse strand, counting down.
TCGCGGCACTGCTCGTCGGCGGAGCCGTACTCTTCGGTGTCTTCTTCGTCGCCGCCCGCCGGATGCGGATCGACGAACTCAACTCGCTCGTGGGAATGGTGCGCGGGCGTCTGGGCCGCTGAGGCGGGGGTAAGCGCACAACCATCGTCCGCCGCCGTGTGTCGTGCATAGCGGCGGACTGTGGGCACAATTGGTTTTGGCGTCGGACAGCGTGCAACGGATGGGGAGGCAGGGACGACGGTGGCGGAACGGAGCACGGCTGCCGTCGACGTGGCAGACAACAGCGGCGAGCAGCCGCTGACCGCGAAGGCGGACCAGTCCACGGCCGACGGGGTGGCCAAGAACCCGGAGCGGGACACGGACGGCAGCGAGGGGCAGGGGAGCGCCGCGGAGGGTTCTCTCAAGCAGGCCTCACCGCCCGAACTGCACAGCGGTCACAAACTCGCCAGACGCTACCGGCTGGAGGAGTGCGTCACCCGACTGGACGGATTCAGCAGCTGGCGTGCGGTCGATGAGAAACTGCGCCGCGCGGTCGGTGTCCATGTACTGCCGGCGGACCACGCACGGGCCCGCTCGGTCCTCGCCGCGGCCCGGTCCTCCGCGCTGCTCGGCGACCCGCGCTTCGTCCAGGTCCTCGACGCCGTCGAGGAGAACGACCTCGTCTACGTCGTCCATGAATGGCTGCCCGACGCCACCGAGCTGACCACCCTGCTGACGGCCGGTCCACTGGAGCCGCACGACGCGTACCAGATGGTCAGTCAGGTGGCCTCGGCCATGGCCGCCGCGCACCGTGAGGGCCTCGCCCATCTGCGGCTGAACCCCAACGCGGTACTGCGCACCTCGACCGGCCAGTGGCGTATCCGCGGCCTCGCGGTGAACGCCGCGTTGCGCGGCATCAGCTCCGACACCCCGCAGCGCACCGACACCGAGGCGATCGGCGCCCTGCTGTACGCGGCACTGACCCAGCGCTGGCCCTACGAGGACGACGCGTACGGCCTGTCGGGCCTCCCCAAGGACGTCGGGCTCGTCGCGCCGGACCAGGTGCGGGCCGGCATCCACCGCGGCCTGTCCGAACTGGCCATGCGCGCACTCGCCAACGACGGGGCCACCGCCTCCCGGCACGAGGCGCCGTGCACCACGCCGGAGGAGCTGGTGAAGGCGATCGGCGAGATGCCCCGCATCCGCCCGCCGGAGCCCGCGTTCACCGCACCGCCCGAGTACCAGCGCACGACCTATCAGCAGGGCACCTACGGACGTCCGGCGCCGCACCCCGGCGCCGCCCAGCCGATCGCTGCTCCGCCGCCCCCGTTGCAGAGCCGCACCGGCAAGGCGCTGAAGTGGGCGGTCTCCGCCCTTCTCATCGCCGCTCTCGGCCTGGGCAGCTGGCAGTTGGCGGACGCTCTGATGGACCAGGGCGGCAAGTCGAACGACACCAACAAGAGCCGCACCACGGACGGCGGCGACAAGACCTCCAAGCAGTCGGCGGCACCGATAAAGATCCAGGGCAGCCAGGAGTTCGTCGCGGAGGGCGATCCCCAGAGCGCCGCCAATGTCGCCAAGACGTACGACGGCAACCCGTCGACCTACTGGAAGACCAAGTCCTTCAACGACGGTCCGCCCATCGCGCCGCTGAAGCCGGGCGTCGGCATCGTCTACGACCTCGGCTCGGCCACCCAGCTCGACAAGGCCACGCTCAGCCTGCGCTACGGCGGCGACCACACCACGGTCGAGCTGTACGCCGCGGACTCGCTGACCCCTCCGTCGCTGGACTCGATGACCCGGATCGGCACGGTCACCACCACCGGCACCACCGCTACCGTGAAGGTCACCAAGCAGCTGAAGACGCGGTACGTCCTCGTCTGGCTGACCGCGCTGCCGAACTCCGGCTACGACTCCACGCTGTACTCCAGAGCGGGCTACAAGCAGGCCATCGGCGAAGTGCAGTTCACGGGCTGACGTCGCTACCCGGACCGGAGGGGCAGATGGCGGAGGACGCCGGATACGACGGGGTGAGCGACCAGGAGCTGCTCGCCCGCCATGTGCAGGGCGACCCCGATGCCTTCGGAGAGATCGTACGGCGGCATCGGGACCGGCTCTGGGCGGTCGCGCTGCGCACGCTGGGGGACCGCGAGGAAGCCGCCGACGCGGTGCAGGACGCCCTGGTGTCGGCCTACCGGGCCGCGGGCACCTTCCGGGGCCAGTCGGCGGTGACGACCTGGCTGCACCGGATCACGGTGAACGCCTGCCTGGACCGCGCCCGCAAGGCGGCCACGCGCAAGACCGCCCCGGTGGACGACACCGAGCGGCTGGAGCAGCTGCTGGAGCCGCACGAGTCCGCGTCCGCGCCGGCCGAGCGCAATGATCTGCACCGCCAGCTGATCGAGGCGATGGGCACCCTGGCGCCGGAGCAGCGGGCCGCGCTGGTCCTCGTGGACATGCAGGGCTACCCGGTCGCCGAGGCGGCCCGGATCCTCGATGTGCCGACGGGCACGGTGAAGAGCCGGTGCGCCCGGGGCAGAGCCCGGCTGCTGCCGCTGCTCAGCCATCTGCGCCCCGGGCACGGCAGCACGGAAGAAAACAGTTCTGGCCGGAACCGGGTGGAAGGGACATCCGTCCCATCGGCAACGGAGGCTTCCGACGCGAGCCTCCCGCATGCGGGACCGACCGATTCAGCCGTAGCGAAGGGCGGAGGTGGGCGAGCGTGACATCGACGACGGACACGGCCGGGCACCCGGACGTCACCGAGATCTCCGACCTCGCCGAGGGGCTTCTCCCGCCCGAGCGCGGCACGGACGTACGACGCCATCTGGGCGGCTGCGAGCTGTGCGCGGACGTCTACGCCTCCCTGGAGGAGATCCGGGGGCTGCTGGGATCCGCACAGGCGCCGGAGCCCATGCCGGTCG
>NZ_MUNF01000010.1 GCF_002154555.1 Streptomyces murinus | reverse complement strand
GCATCGCCGCGTACTGGTTGGACATGTGCTTGAGGTCCCCGGAGGCCATCGAGCCCCAGGTGTGGTGCACCATCACCGTGTCCACGAACCGGCCGCCCCGCATCAGGCGGGGCGGGGCGAGCGGGAACAGGTAGTAGCCGACCAACGCGCCCCCCGTGGTGGCGAAGAGCGCGAGGCGCGCGGCCGCGTACCGGCCCGGATGCCGGCGGTACAGCCACACCAGGACGCCGAGCGTCATGATGAAGTGCAGGGTGGCGTAGTAGTAGTTCATGCCGATGATCAGCCAAGTCACCGCGTTCACGGCGTGGTTGACGGACCGTTCGACATCGATGCCCAGCGTCTGCTCCGCGCGCCAGATCCAGTCCGCGTTGCGCAGCGCCTCGCCCTTCTGCTCGGGCACCGCGTTGCGGATCAGCGAGTACAGCCAGTAACTCACCGCGATCAGAAGGATCTCGAACCAGAGCCGGGGTCTGCGCGGCCGGCGCAGCCGGCCCAGCAGACCTCTCGCGCCGCTGCCGTCCCTGCCCGTGTCGGTCCGGGGACCGGCCGCCTCTTCGCGACCTTCCCACTGCGTCACGGTCGAGTCACTCATAGGCATCAAGTCTGCCAGAAAAGGCTCCGGAGCCCGATCATCCCGAGGCCGGGTCCAACCCCCACCTTCTGCGGGATGCGCAGGAGTTCTACGACATGCGCGGCGGATGTCCTACGACGTGCGCAGCAGATGCGGCGCCGAGGCCGTGGACCCGCGCACCACCAGCTCCGGCATGAACACGAACTCGCTGTGCGGCGCGGGCGTACCGCCGATCTCCTCAAGGAGCGTGCGCACCGCCGCCTGCCCCATCGCCGGGACCGGCTTGCGGACAGTGGTGAGCGGCGGGTCGGTGAAGGCGATCAGCGGGGAGTCGTCGAAACCGACCACGGACACATCCCGCGGCACCTCCAGACCCCGCTGCCGGGCGGCCCGTATGGCGCCGAGGGCCATCATGTCGCTGGCGCAGACCACCGCGGTGCAGTCGCGGTCGATCAGTGCCGTCGCGGCGGCCTGACCGCCCTCCAGGGTGTACAGCGAGTGCTGCACCAGCTCGGTCTCCACCACCTCGGCGCCGAGCCCCAACTGGTCCTGCATCGCCCGCACGAAGCCCTCGATCTTGCGCTGCACGGGCACGAACCGCTTGGGCCCGAGCGCGAGCCCGATCCGGGTGTGCCCGAGCGAGACGAGGTGGGTCACCGCGAGCGTCATCGCGGCGCGGTCGTCGGGGGAGATGAACGGCGCCTGCACCCGCGGCGAGAACCCGTCCACCAGCACGAACGGCACGCCCTGCGCCCGCAGCCGCTCATAGCGCTGCATGTCGGCGGTGGTGTCGGCGTGCAGTCCGGAGACGTAGATGATGCCCGCGACCCCGCGGTCCACCAGCATCTCGGTCAGTTCGTCCTCGGTGGAGCCGCCCGGGGTCTGGGTGGCGAGCACCGGGGTGTAGCCCTGGCGGGTCAGCGCCTGGCCGATGACCTGCGCCAGGGCAGGGAATATCGGATTCTCCAGCTCCGGCGTGATGAGCCCGACCAGACCCTCGCTGCGCTGGCGCAGCCGTACCGGCCGTTCGTAGCCCAGCACATCGAGTGCGGCGAGCACGGACTGGCGGGTGGTGGCGGCGACGCCCGGCTTCCCGTTGAGGACCCGGCTGACGGTCGCTTCGCTCACCCCCGCCTGCGCTGCGATGTCGGCAAGCCGTGTGGTCACGCCACTGGACTGTACCGGTCGTCTCTCGCCTTGCACACCGCTCGGGCGCCGGGTGCGCCCGGTCGTACGACCCCCTGCGGGTTGCTGCCTCATTGCGCTCCCTTGAGTTCGTCGTGGCAAGAGCTTGCAGAGTCTTGCACACGTTCCCGTGCGCCGCTGAGCGGTAACGACGGGGTAACCATCGTGTTCCCTTGCACTTTTTTTCTGCAAGGTCTTTCGCAACGCTTACATCGCTGTTACGTTCCTGGACGCCCGGCCACTGGCAACGGCGCAGTCGGCAAGTCGCAGGGGCGGGCGGGACCGCCCCCTGTACCACTCGGGCTCAACCCTCAAGGAGAACTCATGCGGCGTGGCATAGCGGCCTCCGCGCTGGTGGCGTCCCTCGCCCTCGCGGCGACGGCCTGCGGCGGCGGGAGCAGCGACAGCAAGTCGGACGGGCCGGTGACCATCACCTGGTGGGACACCTCCAACGCCACGAATGAGGCACCGACGTACAAGACCCTTGTGCAGAAGTTCGAAGCTGCGAACAAGAACATCAAGGTCAAGTACGTCAACGTCCCCTTCGACCAGGCGCAGAACAAGTTCGACACCGCCGCGGGTGCCTCCGGCGCCCCGGACGTGCTGCGCTCCGAGGTCGGCTGGACCCCCGCCTTCGCCAAGAAGGGCTACTTCCTGCCGCTGGACGGCACCGAGGCCCTCGCCGACAAGGCCAAGTTCGAGCCGAACCTGATTAAGCAGGCGCAGTACCAGGGCAAGACCTACGGCGTGCCGCTGGTCACCGACACCCTGGCCCTGGTCTACAACAAGGACCTGTTCAAGAAGGCCGGCATCACCACGCCGCCCAAGACCTGGGACGAGCTGAAGTCCGACGCGGCCAAGGTCAAGGACAAGACCGGCCAGGACGGCTACTGGGGCTCCACCGCGGGCTACTACGGCCAGCCCTTCCTCTACGGCGAGGGCACCGACACCGTCGACGTCGCCGCCAAGAAGGTCACCGTCGACTCGCCGGCCGCCAAGAAGGCGTACGCCACCTGGCTGAGCCTGTTCTCCGGCAAGGGTCTGCACAAGGCCGACACCACCGCGGACGCCTACGCGCACATCATGGACGCGTTCTCCAACGGCAAGGTCGCCGCGATCATCCAGGGCCCCTGGGAGAACACGAACATCTACAAGGGCAGCGCCTTCAAGGACAAGACCAACCTGGGCGTCGCGGTCGTCCCGGCCGGTTCCACCGGCAAGGCGGAGGCCCCGACCGGCGGTCACAACCTCGCGGTCTACGCCGGCTCCGACAAGGCGCACCAGGCGGCGGCCCTGAAGTTCGTCAACTTCATGACGTCGGCCTCCTCCCAGGAGACCATCGCCCTGAAGAACGCCACCCTGCCGACGCGTACGGACGCCTACACCGCCAAGGTCACGGCCGACCCGGGCACCGCCGGCTTCCAGCGCGTGCTGTCCGCCGCCCAGCCCCGCCCCTCGCTGCCCGAGTACGGCTCGCTGTGGGCGCCGCTCGACACCGAGCTGCCGAAGATCGCCAGCGGCAAGGAGTCGCTGGACCAGGGTCTGAGCAACGCCGGTACCGCCATCGGCAAGCTGGTCCCCGACTTCAGCAAGTAAGCCCGGACGGCCGCCGGCTGCCTCACCCACGAGGAGGCAGCCGGCGGCCACCGCCCTGTGCCCGGCCATCCTTGAACCATTTGAAGGTGTCGAACCATGACAGTCGCCATCGACCGCGCGACCGGCAAGAGCCGCGGTGACCGCGCGCCTCGGCCAGGGCTGGGGCAGCGCATGAAGAACAGTCTCCAGAAATACTGGTACGCCTACGCGATGATCGCCCCGGTGGTCATCGTGCTCGCCGTGCTCGTCGGCTACCCGCTGGTGCGCGGCTTCTACATCACGCTGACCGACGCCAACAGCCTCAACTCGGCACGCACCATCGGCGTCAACCACATCGCCGCGACCTACAAGTTCGTCGGTCTGGACAACTACAAGAACATCCTGTTCGGCCCGCTGTCCTACGACCGCTTCTGGTCCCATGTGATCTGGACGATCGTCTGGACGGTCGCCTGTGTCACCCTGCACTACACCTTCGGCCTCGGCCTCGCGATGATGCTGAACCAGAAGCTGCGCGGCCGCACCGTCTACCGGGTGCTGCTCGTCCTGCCGTGGGCCGTGCCCACCTTCGTCACCGTCTTCTCCTGGCGGATCATGCTCGCCGACACCGGCGCGATCAACCAGATCCTGCACGCGCTGCACCTGCCGCAGCCGCAGTGGCTGGAGGACACCTTCTGGCAGCGCTTCGCCGCGATCATGGTCAACACCTGGTGCGGTGTGCCGTTCATGATGCTCTCGCTGCTCGGCGGCCTCCAGTCCATCGACACCACCTTGTACGAGGCGGCGAAGATGGACGGCGCCAACTCCTGGCAGCGCTTTAGGCACGTCACCCTGCCCGGGCTGCGCTCGGTCAGCTCCACGGTGGTCCTGCTCGGTGTCATCTGGACCTTCAACCAGTTCGCCATCATCTTTCTGCTGTTCGGCCCGACCAGCGCCCCGGACGCCCAGATCCTCGTCACCTGGGCCTACTACCTGGGCTTCGGCCAGCAGCCGCGTGACTTCGCGCAGTCCGCCGCCTATGGCGTACTGCTGCTGTCGATCGTCACCGTCTTCACCTCCTTCTACTTCCGCTGGCTGAAGCGCAATGACCAGCTCGCCGTCTGACGCCGCAGGAGCCGCCGCCATGAGCACCACCACCCTTGAGAAGCGGGCCGACGCACCGGCCCCCGCCGTGACGCCCGCGGGGCGCGGCCGCCGACCCGGCGAGCGCGGCCCCCTCGGCACCGTCCTGCTGCACGCCGGCCTCATGGTCGCGAGCCTCATCGCCCTGGCCCCGGTGGCCTGGCTGGTCTACCTCTCGCTCGGCCCGGACAAGAACGACTATCTGCACCCGGGCGGCATCGCCGGGAAGATGAGCTTCGCCAACTACAGCTTCGTGCTCCAGCACACGGAGTTCCTCAGCTGGTTCAAGTCCACGATGATCGTGGCCCTCGGCACCACCGTCGTCGGTGTGCTGCTCGCCGCGACCACCGGCTACGCCGTCTCCCGGATGCGCTTTCCCGGCCACAAGCAGCTGATGTGGGTCCTGCTGCTCACCCAGGCGTTCCCGATCGCCGTCCTGATCGTGCCGATGTACCAGATCTTCAGCGACCTGGGCCTCATCGACTCCTACTGGGCGCTGATCCTCGTCAACTGCACCACCGCGGTGCCGTACAGCGCCTGGCTGCTCAAGGGCTACTTCGACACGATCCCGATCGAGATCGACGAGGCGGGCCGGGTGGACGGGCTCACCCCGTTCGGCACCTTCTTCCGGCTGATCCTGCCGCTGGCCCGGCCGGGCCTGGCCGTCGCCGCGTTCTACAACTTCATCACCGCGGTCGCCGAGGTGGCCTTCGCGACCACCTTCATGCTGGACGACTCCAAGTACACCTTCTCCGTCGGCCTGCAGACCTTCGTCAGCGAGCACGACGCCGAGTGGAACTACATGGCCGCCACCGCGGTGCTGATCGCGATACCCGTCTCGCTGTTCTTCTACCTGGTGCAGAAGAACCTCGTCACCGGTCTCACCTCCGGCGGCACCAAGGGCTGACGCCCTTGACGCACTGAGGCTCCCGCGCGTCCGACGCGCGGGTAGGCGGCCGCGGTGTCCCTCCGACCCCGCTGACATCGCGGCCGCCTCGCATCCCGTCCCCCCGGCCCGCCTCCGCCGCCGTACCACACGGGCCATACGCGTCCGTGACCCCACGCGCAATGACCCGAATTCCGTTACCACCAAGGAAGCCATGAGCCAGCAGCACACCGCCGCCCCGGCCACCGACTCCGCCACCGCCACCGTCGCAGGCCACCGCCGCGACTGGTGGCGGGAGGCGGTCATCTACCAGGTCTACCCGCGCAGCTTCGCCGACAGCAACGGCGACGGCATGGGCGACCTGGAGGGCGTACGCTCCCGTCTGCCGTACCTGCGCGACCTCGGCGTCGACGCGGTGTGGCTCAGCCCCTTCTACGCCTCCCCGCAGGCCGACGCCGGCTACGACGTCGCCGACTACCGCGCGGTCGACCCGATGTTCGGCACCCTGCTGGACGCCGACGCGCTGATCCGCGAGGCCCACGGGCTCGGCCTGCGCATCATCGTGGACCTGGTGCCCAACCACTCCTCCGACCAGCACGAGTGGTTCAAGCGCGCCCTCGCCGAGGGCCCCGGCTCCCCGCTGCGGGAGCGCTACCACTTCCGCCCCGGCAAGGGCGCGGCGGGCGAACTGCCGCCCAACGACTGGGAGTCCATCTTCGGCGGCCCGGCCTGGACCCGCGTCACCGAGCCCGACGGCACGCCCGGGGAGTGGTACCTGCACCTCTTCGCGCCCGAGCAGCCCGACCTCAACTGGGAACACCCGGCGGTCGGCGACGAGTTCCGCTCCATCCTGCGCTTCTGGCTGGACATGGGCGTGGACGGCTTCCGCATCGACGTGGCGCACGGCCTGGTCAAGGCCGAGGGCCTGCCCGACCTCGGCTCCGGCGAGCAGCTGAAGCTGCTGGGCAACGATGTCATGCCGTTCTTCGACCAGGACGGCGTGCACGCCATCTACCGGCAGTGGCGCACGATCCTCGACGAGTACGCCGGTGAGCGTATTTTCGTCGCCGAGGCATGGACCCCGACCGTCGAGCGCACCGCCAACTACGTCCGCCCTGACGAGCTGCACCAGGCGTTCAACTTCCAGTACCTGTCGACGGCTTGGGACGCGGCCGAGCTGCGTACGGTCATCGACGGCACCCTGGAGGCGATGCGCCCGGTCGGCGCCCCGGCCACCTGGGTGCTGTCCAACCACGACGTCACCCGGCACGCCACCCGCTTCGCCAACCCGGCGGGGCTCGGCACCCAGATCCGCACGGCCGGCGACCGCGAACTCGGCCTGCGCCGGGCCCGCGCCGCGACCCTGCTGATGCTGGCGCTGCCCGGCTCGGCCTACCTCTACCAGGGCGAGGAGCTGGGCCTCCCGGACGTCGTGGACCTGCCCGACGAGGTGCGCCAGGACCCGGCGTACTTCCGCGGCGAGGGCCAGGACGGCTTCCGCGACGGCTGCCGGGTGCCGATCCCGTGGACCCGCACGGGATCGTCGTACGGCTTCGGCGACGGCGGCAGCTGGCTCCCGCAGCCGCCGAGCTGGGGCGAGCTGAGCGTCGAGGCACAGACCGGGACGGCGGGCTCCACCCTGGAGCTGTACCGCGCCGCCCTCGCCGCCCGCCGCGCCCAGCCCGACCTGGGCGCCGGGGAGACGCTGGAGTGGCTGCGCGCCCCCGAGGGCGTCCTGGCCTTCCGCCGGGGCGAGTTCGTGTGCGTCGCCAACACCACGGGCGAGTCGGTGACGACCCCGGCGTACGGCCGGGTGCTGCTGGCGAGCGGTGAGGTGGCCGAGACCGGTGGCGAGGCGAAGGTGCCCGCCGACACCACGGTGTGGTGGACCGCGGCGGTCTGACGCCCCGTGTGAAATTTCTTGCATCAACTTCTCTACGGCCCGCTGCCTTTTCCGGCAGCGGGCCTTTAACATCTGCGTCACCGCAAGGTTTCTGAAACTTTGCAGCAAGCACCTTCAAGGACGAAGGAACCCCCACATGGTACGCAAGACGCTCTCCGGGGCGGTCGCCCTCGCGGCCGCCGCCCTTGTCATGACCCCGACGACAGCGGACGCCTCCCCGCCCGGCACCAAGGACGTCACCGCCGTCCTGTTCGAGTGGAACTACGCCTCGGTGGCCCGCGAGTGCACCAGCACGCTGGGTCCCGCGGGCTACGGCTTTGTGCAGGTCTCGCCGCCCGAGGAGCACATACAGGGCTCCCAGTGGTGGACCTCGTACCAGCCGGTGTCGTACAAGATCGCGGGCCGGCTCGGCGACCGGACCACCTTCAAGAACATGATCTCCACCTGCCACGCGGCCGGCGTCAAGGTCGTGGTGGACACCGTCATCAACCACATGACCGCGGGCAGCGGCACCGGCACCGGCGGCACGCAGTACACCAAGTACAACTACCCGGGTGTGTACGCGGACTCCGACTTCCACACCTGCCGGACCAACATCAGCAACTACCAGGACCGCTCGAACGTCCAGAACTGCGAACTGTCGGGCCTGGCCGACCTGGACACCGGCGCGGAGCACGTCCGCGCGACCATCGCCGGGTACATGAACGACCTGCTCTCGCTCGGCGCCGACGGCTTCCGCATCGACGCCGCCAAGCACATCGCGGCCGCCGACCTGGCGAACATCAAGAGCCGGCTGACCAACCCGGGCGTCTACTGGAAGCAGGAGGTCATCTACGGCGCGGGCGAGGCCGTCCAGCCCACCGAGTACACGGGCAACGGAGACGTCCAGGAGTTCCGCTACGGCTATGACCTCAAGCGCGTCTTCAACAGCGAGAAGCTCGCCTACCTGAACAACTTCGGCGAGGGCTGGGGCTATATCCCCGGCAACGTGGCCGGTGTCTTCGTGGACAACCACGACACCGAGCGCAACGGCGCCACCCTGAACTACAAGGACGGCGCCAACTACACGCTGGCCAACGTCTTCATGCTGGCCTGGCCCTACGGCTCCCCGGACATCAACTCCGGCTACGAGTGGAGCGACGCGGACGCGGGCCCGCCCAACAACGGCCAGGTCAACGCCTGCTGGCAGGACGGCTGGAAGTGCCAGCACGCCTGGCCGGAGATCAAGTCCATGGTCGCCTTCCGCAACACCACCCACGGCCAGGCGGTCTCCAACTGGTGGGACGACGGCGACAACCTGATCGCCTTCGGCCGCGGCAACAAGGGCTATGTGGTCATCAACCACGAGGGCGCGACGGCCAGTCGCTCCTTCCAGACCTCGCTGCCCGCCGGCACCTACTGCAACGTGCAGAACAACACCACGGTGACGGTCAACAGCACCGGCTGGTTCACGGCCTCGGTCGCCCCGAACACCGCGCTGGCGATCTACGCCGGCAAGTCCTCCTGCTGAACGAGGAGTCGGCCCGCACCGCGCCCCCATGGCGGTGCGGGCCGCGGTATTTGAAATTCCTTGCCGATGCTTTCACGGCTCTTGCTGCAACCCTTTCGCGAAGGATACGGTCACGCGGGCGCCCGGCCTCGAAGCCGAGCCGCGGCGTGGGGTCGGACCCGAACGAGCCGCCATCGCAAGGAGTTCATGCCTGTGATACCGAGATGGCCGACGCCCGCACGGCGTCGCACCACCCACCGCAGGAGAGCCGCGGCCCTCGCCGTCGCCGCGCTCACGGCCGCACTCGTGCAGCCACTGGCCGCGCCCGCCGCGCGGGCCGCCACCCCGCCCCCGCC
>NZ_MUNF01000001.1 GCF_002154555.1 Streptomyces murinus | reverse complement strand
CGTCGATGTGCAGCGTGCGCGGGAGGACGCCGTTGCGGATCGCCATCACCATCTTGATGACGCCGCCGACGCCCGCGGCGGCCTGGGAGTGGCCGATGTTGGACTTCAGCGAGCCCAGCCACAGGGGCCGGTCCTCGTCGCGCTCCTTGCCGTACGTGGCGAGCAGCGCCTGTGCCTCGATCGGGTCGCCGAGCCGGGTGCCGGTGCCGTGGCCCTCCACGGCGTCCACCTCGTCCGGGGTGAGCCGGGCGTTGGCCAGTGCCTGCCGGATGACCTGCCGCTGGGCCCTGCCGCTGGGCGCGGTCAAGCCGTTGGACGCGCCGTCCTGGTTGATGGCGCTGCCGCGTACGACGGCCAGCACCTCGTGTCCGTTGCGGCGGGCGTCGGACAGCCGCTCCACCAGGACCAGGCCCACGCCCTCGGCGAAGCCGGTACCGTCGGCGGACGCGGCGAACGCCTTGCAGCGGCCGTCGGCGGACAGTGCGCGCTGCCGGCTCGACATCGTGAACGCGGACGGTCCGGCCATCACCATCACACCGCCGGCCAGTGCCATGGCGCACTCGCCGCCCCGCAGTGCCTGTACGGCGAGGTGGAGGGCGGTCAGCGAGGACGAGCAGGCGGTGTCGACGGTGACCGACGGGCCCTGGAGGCCGAAGGTGTAGGAGAGCCGTCCGGAGATCACGCTGGCCGCGTTGCCGCTGGGCAGATAGCCCTCGACTCCCTCGGGGACCTTGAGCGGGCGGCCGGTGTAGTCCTGGTAGCCGGAGCCGACGAAGACGCCCGTGGCGGTGGCGCGCATGGTGTCGGGGGCGATCTGGGCGCGTTCGAAGACCTCCCAGGTGGTCTCCAGCAGCAGGCGCTGCTGGGGGTCCATGGCGATGGCCTCGCGGGGGCTGATCCCGAACAGCGCGGGGTCGAACTCGTCGGCGTCGTGCAGGAATCCGCCCTGGGTGGTGTACGTCGTGCCGGAGTGGTCGGGGTCCGGGTGGTAGAGGGCCTCGATGTCCCAGCCGCGGTTGCCGGGGAAGCGGGTGATCGCGTCGCGGCCGTCGGCGACCAGCTCCCACAGGTCCTCGGGCGAGCGGACGCCGCCGGGGTAGCGGCAGGCCATGCCGATGATGGCGATCGGCTCGTCCAGTACGGCGGCGGCCGCGGCGGCGCCGGTCATGTCGTCCTGGCCGCCGGTGAGTTCGGCGAGCAGGCGGGCGCCGAGGTCCGCGGCCGTGGGGTGGTCGAAGACCAGGGTGGTGGGCAGGGTGAGGCCGGTGGCCTCGTTGATCCGGTTGCGCAGTTCCACCGCGGTCAGGGAGTCGAAGCCGAGGTCCCGGAAGGGCCGGTCGGCCTCGACGGCGCCCGCCGTGCGGTGGCCGAGGACGGCGGCGGCGTGGGTGCGCACGAGGTCCACGAGGGCGCGGGTGCGGTCCTCCGCCGACAGCCCGGCGAGGCTCTCGGCGAGCGCTCCGGCGGCGGGGCCCGTCGCGGGTGCCTCCTCGGTGAGGGTCGCGCGGACCTCGGGGAGGTCGCCGAGCAGTGGGCTGGGCCGGCCGAGGGTGAACGGCACGATGAAGCGCGCCCAGTCCACGTCGGCCACGGTCAGCTGGGTCTCGTCCCGGTCGAGCGCGCGCTGGAGGGCGCCGATCGCCGCGGCGGGGGGCATCGCGCACAGGCCGCGGCGGCGCAGCCGCTCCTCGTCGTCGCCGTCCTCGACCATGCCGCCGTCGGCCCACGGTCCCCAGGACACGGCGGTCGCGGCGCGGCCCCGGGCCCGCCGGCGCTGCGCCAGGGCGTCGAGGAAGGCGTTTGCGGCGGCGTAGGCGGACTGGCCGCCGCTGCCCCAGACGCCGGAGATGGAGGAGAACAGCACGAAGGCGTCCAGCTCCTGGTCGCCGAGCAGTTCGTCCAGGTGTGCCGCGCCGTCGGCCTTGGCGGCGAGCGCGGCGGCGAAGGCGTCCGCGCTGGTGGCGTCCAGCATGCCGGAGTCGGCGACCCCGGCGGTGTGCACGACGGCGGTGAAGGTGTGCTCGGCGAGCAGGGCCGCGACGGCGTCCCGGTCGGCCATGTCGCAGGCGGCGAAGGTGACGTGGGCACCGAGGGCCGTCAGTTCGTCGCGCAGTGCGGCGGCGCCCGGCGCGTCCGCGCCCCGGCGGCTGGTGAGGACGAGGTGTTCGGCGCCGCCGCGGGCCAGCCAGCGGGCGACGTGGCCGCCCAGCGCGCCGGTGCCGCCGGTGACGAGGACGGTGCCGCGCGGCTGCCAGCTGCGGGTGGCGGCACGTGCCGGTGCGTGGACGAGCCGCCGGGCGAAGACACCGGAGGCGCGGACCGCGAGCTGGTCCTCCCGCGACCGGCCCGTCAGTGCCTGGCCCAGTACGTCCGTGAGGCGTGCGGCGGTTTGGTCGTCGAGGGTCTCCGGCAGGTCGATCAGGCCGCCCCAGCGGCGGGGCAGTTCGAGGGCGGCGGTGCGGCCCAGCCCCCAGACCTGGGCGTGCCGGGCGTTGCGTACGGCGTCGGAGCCGCTGACGGCCACCGCGCCCGAGGTGAGGCACCACAGCGGGGCGTCGAGGCCCGCGTCGCCCAGGGCCTGGAGGAGCCGCAGGGTGGGGAGCACCGGGTCGCCGGTGAGGAGCAGGGAGAGCACGCCGTCGACCGGCCCGGCCCCGGCCAGTTCCCCGGCCAGCGCGGCCCGGTCGCTCGCCGCGCCGACGACCAGCGTCCGCAGGGTGGCGCCACGAGCGGCGAGCGCGGCACGGACCGCGTCGGTCCGCTCGTCCGCGTCCTCGTTCCCGTTCTCGTTCTCGGGGACGGCCAGCAGCCAGGTGCCGCCGGTTCCGCTCGGGGCGGGGTCGCTCAGACGCTGCCACGACTCGCGATAGCGCCAACTGTCCACGGCGGAATGTTCTTTGCGCTGCCTTCGCCATGCCGAAAGCCTTGGTAATACGTCGCCGAAGGTGTCGCCCGCGCCGATGTCCAGGGTCTCGGTGAGGGCTTGCAGATCCTCGCGCTCCACCGTGTCCCAGAACTCGGCGTCCACCGGGTCCACCACCGTGTCAGCACCGGCCTCCGGGGCGTCCACCCAGTACCGCTCGTGCTGGAACGCGTACGTCGGCAGCTCGGTCCTGCGCGCACCCGCGAAGAACACACCCCAGTCCACCACCACGCCATACGTGTGCAGTTGGGCAAGGGCGGTGACAAACGCCTGCCGCTCAGGGCGCTCACCGCGCAGCACCGGCACCGTCACGGCCTCGTCCAGGCACCCCTGCGCCATACCGCTCAGAACACCGCCCGGACCGACCTCCACGAACGTGGTCACGCCCAGATGGCGCAAGGTCCCGACACCGTCGGCGAAACGGACCGCCTCGCGCACGTGCCGTACCCAGTACTCCGGGGTGTAGGACTCGACGGGCCGGCCCGTGAGGTTGGAGACGACGGGGAGTCGGGGCTTGTCGAAGGTCAGGCCGCGGACGACCTGGGCGAACTCTTCCAGCATCGGGTCCATCAGGGGCGAGTGGAAGGCGTGGCTGACCTTCAGCCGGGATGTCTTGCGGCCCTGTTCGGCGAAGGCGGCGGCGATCGCGAGAGCCGCCCGCTCGTCACCGGAGACGACCACCGAGGAGGGGCCGTTGACGGCGGCGATGCTCACGGCGTCGGTGAGGTGGGGCAGGACTTCCTCTTCGGTGGCCTGTACGGCGACCATCGCGCCGCCCGTGGGCAGCGCCTGCATCAGCGCGGCGCGGGCCGAGACCAGTCTCGCCGCGTCGTCCAGGGAGAGCGCGCCGGCCACATGGGCGGCGGCGATCTCGCCCACGGAGTGGCCCATCACGAAGTCGGGCCGTACGCCCAGGGATTCGAGGAGCCGGAAGAGGGCCACCTCGATCGCGAAGAGGGCGGGCTGTGTGCACCCTGTCCGGTGCAGGGACTCGGAGTCGACGTCGAACGGCACGTCCAGCCGCGCGCACACCTCGTCGTAGGCGGCGGCGAAGACGGGGAACGCGGCGTACAACTCGCGTCCCATGCCGAGGCGTTGCGAGCCCTGGCCGGAGAAGAGGAAGCCGGTCCTGCCGCCGGACGGACGGCCCAGCAGGACCCGGGGCGAAGGGTTCCCGGCGGCCAAGTCCTCAAGACCGAGGAGGAGTTCGGCAGGGTCCTCCCCCACGACGGCGGCCCGGTGGCGCAGGGCCGCGCGGGTGGTGGCCAGGGAGAGCCCGATGTCCCGCGGCCGGGCCGCGCCGCGTGCGAGGGGCAGCAGCCGGGCCGCCTGATCCCGCAGTGCGGCGTCGCTCTTGGCGGAGAGCACCCATGCCAGGGGGCCGTCGGCGGTGGTGTCGGCGGCGGGCTCCTCGTCCTGGGCCGGTGCCTGTTCGATGATGGTGTGGGCGTTGGTGCCGCTGACGCCGAAGGAGGAGATCGCGGCGCGGCGCGGGCGGTCCGTCTGCGGCCAGTCCACGGGCTCCGTCAGCAGCCGTACCGCGCCCGCCGACCAGTCGACGTGCGGCGTCGGCTCGTCCACGTGCAGGGTCCGGGGCAGGATGCCGTGGCGCATCGCCATGACCATCTTGATGATCCCGCCGACACCGGCGGCGGCCTGGGAGTGACCGATGTTGGACTTCAGCGAGCCCAGCCATAACGGCCGGTCTTCGGGGCGCTCCCGGCCGTAGGTCGCGAGGAGGGCCTGCGCCTCGATCGGGTCACCGAGGGTGGTGCCCGTGCCGTGCGCCTCCACGACGTCGATCTGGGCGGGAGCCAGTCCGGCCGACGCCAGGGCCTGGCGGATGACGCGCTGCTGCGCGGGGCCGTTGGGCGCGGTCAGACCGTTCGACGCGCCGTCCTGGTTGACGGCGCTGCCCCGTACGACGGCCAGTACCTGGTGTCCGTTGCGGCGGGCGTCGGACAGCCGCTCCACCAGCAGCATGCCGACACCCTCGGCCCACCCGGTGCCGTCCGCACCGGCGCCGAACGCCTTGCACCGTCCGTCGGGTGACAGTCCGCGCTGGCGGCTGAACTCCACGAACGGGGTGGGTGTGGTCATCACCTGCACACCGCCGGCCAGTGCCATGGAGCACTCGCCGCCGCGCAGCGCCTGGATCGCCCAGTGGAGTGCCACCAGCGACGACGAGCACGCCGTGTCGACGGTGACGGCCGGGCCCTCCAGACCGAAGGTGTAGGAGATGCGGCCGGACATCACGCTGGCGGAGTTGCCGGTCCCGAGGTGGCCGTCGGACTCGCCGCCCACGCCGACGAGGAGGTTGACGTAGTCCTGGTAGCCGGAGCCGACGAAGACTCCGGTACGGCTGCCCCGTACCGACTCCGCGTCGATACCGGCCCGTTCGAACGTCTCCCACGTCGTCTCCAGCAGCAACCGCTGCTGCGGATCCATCGCCACGGCCTCACGCGGCGAGATCCCGAAGAACCCGGGATCGAACTCCCCCGCGTCGTAAAGGAATCCACCATGGCGCGCGTACGTCTTGCCGGCCGCCTCCGGGTCAGGGTCGTAGATGTCCTCCACGTCCCAGCCGCGGTCTCC
This sequence comes from Streptomyces murinus, assembly GCF_002154555.1. Lineage (GTDB taxonomy): Bacteria > Actinomycetota > Actinomycetes > Streptomycetales > Streptomycetaceae > Streptomyces > Streptomyces murinus. Next base: position 64,830 of record NZ_MUNF01000001.1, on the reverse strand, counting down.
GGGGAACTCACCGACCGCGTCACCACCGTCGGCCACCAGCCGCCACAGGTCCTCGGGCGAACGCACCCCGCCCGGGTACCGGCAGGCCATGCCGACGATCGCGATGGGTTCCTGGTTCTTCTCCTCGACCTCGCGCAGGCGCTCCCGGACCTGGCGAAGGTCCCCGGTGACGCGCTTGAGATATTCGAGAAGCCTGTCTTCGTTGCTGCTCATCCGCCTCATCCGTCCTCGGCTGTCGTCAAAGGTAGAGCGCCAAGAACTAGGAATTTTCTAGATCTTGATCGATCAGATCGAAGATGTCGTCGACCGTCGCGTCCTGGAGTTGCCGCTGTGCGTCGGCCGCTGGGGTGTGCTGCTCGCCGGCGCTGTTCATCATGGTCAGCAGCGCCTGGAGCCGCCTGCGCACGCCCGAGCGGACCGTCTCCTCGGCGGTGGCGGCCGTTCCGATCACCGACTCCAGCCGGTCGAGTTCACCGAAGACCGACACCTCGTCCGGGCCCTGCCCGCCTGCGAGTTGGCTCCCCAGGTGGCGGGCGACCGCCTCGGGGGTCGGGTGGTCGAAGACCAGGGTCGCGGGGAGGGTGAGACCGGTGTCGGCGGTGAGCAGGTTGCGCAACTCCACCGCGGTCAGGGAGTCGAAGCCGAGGTCCCGGAACGCCAGGTCCGGCTCCACCGCCGTGGCGCCGCTGTGGCCGAGTACGGCCGCCGCGTGCGCGCACACCGTGTCCACGAGCAGGCGTCGCCGTTCGTCCTCGGACAGCGTGGCCAGCTTCTCCCCGAGCGCGGACGGCTCCGCGCGCTGCCCGGCGGGCCGGCGCTCCGCGAGGGCGTCCCTGACCTCGGGTAGGTCGCTCAGCAGCGCGCTGGGCCTGCTGACGGTGAACGGGACGACGAACCGCGCCCAGTCCACGTCGGCCACGGTGACCGTGCCGTCCGCGCCGCTCAGCGCGCCGTGCAGCGCGGCGACGGCCCGGTCCGGCCGCAGGGTGATCAGGCCGCGGCGGCGCAGCCGCTCCTCGTCCCCGGTGTCGGCGACCATGCCGCCGTCGGCCCAGGGGCCCCAGGCGACGGCGGTCGCGGTGCGGCCCCGGTCCCGCCGGTGTCGCGCCAGGCCGTCGAGGAAGGCGTTCGCGGCCGAGTACGCCGCCTGCCCGCCGCCTCCCCAGACGCCGGAGATGGAGGAGAACAGCACGAAGGCGTCCAACTCCCTTTCGCCGAGCAGCTCGTGGAGGTGCAGGGCGCCGAGGGCCTTCGCGGCGACCGTGGCCGCGAAGTCGCCGAGGCTCGTCTCGGCGAGCATCCCCGCCTCGGCGGTGCCGGCCGCGTGGACCACGGCGTCGACGGGGTGCTCGGCGAGCAGCGCGGCCAGCGCCTCACGGTCGGCGACATCGCACGCGGCGACGGTCACCCGTATGCCTTGTGCCTCCAACTCCCCCTTCAGGGCGGCGGCACCGGGCGCGTCGAGACCACGGCGGCTGGTCAGCACCAGATGCTCGGCGCCCGCACCGGCGAGCCAGCGCGCCACATGACCGCCCAGCGCGCCCGTACCACCCGTGATCAGCACCGTGCCGCGCGGCGACCACGTGCGGTCGCTCCGGGCCGCGGGCAGCCGCGACAGGCGCCGTGCGAACACCCCACGATCACGGATGGCGACCTGGTCCTCGGCCGACTGTCCGAGGACCGCGACGAGACGGCCCGCGATCCGGTCGTCGACCGTGCCAGGCAGGTCCACGAGGCCGCCCCAGCGCCGCGCGTGCTCCAGCGCCGCCACTCGGCCCAGCCCCCAGACCTGGGACTGGTGGAGGTCCGTCACCGTCTCGGCGGCGCTCACACCCACCGCGCTCCGGGTCACGCACCACAGCGGGGCGCCGATACCGGCGTCGCCCAGGGCCTGGACGAGCAGGACGGACAGCGCGACGCCGACGGTCAGCGCGGCGGCGGTCGGGGCGGCCTCCCCGTCGACGGCGAGCAGAGACAGGACACCTGCCACGGTCTCGTCGCCGACGGCGCCGGTGAGTTGGGCCGTCAGCTCCGCCCGGTCCGTGGACGGCTCGACCGGGACCGGCAGCGTGGTCAGGCCCCGCTCGGTCAGCCCGCGCAGACAGGCGGTGACCCAGTCGTCGCCGAGGTGCGCGGCACTGACCGGAACCAGCCATACGCCGCCGCTGGCGGGACTCTGCGGGGCGGGGTCGGGGATCGCCTTCCAGGTGATGCCGTAGCGCCAACCGTCCACGGCGGACCTTTCCTTGCGCTGCCGGCGCCATGACGACAGTCGCGGGAGTACGTCGCCGAAGGTGTCGCCCGCGCCGATGTCCAGGGTCTCGGTGAGGGCTTGCAGATCCTCGCGCTCCACCGTGTCCCAGAACTCGGCGTCCACCGGGTCCACCGCCGTGTCGGCCACGGCTTGCGGGACGTCGACCCAGTACCGCTCGTGCTGGAACGCGTACGTCGGCAGCTCGGTCCTGCGCGCACCCGCGAAGAACACGCCCCAGTCCACCACCACGCCGTAGGTGTGCAGTTGGGCCAGGGCGGTGACAAGCGCGTGCCGCTCAGGACGCTCACCGCGCAGCACCGGCACCGTCACGGCCTCGTCCAGGCACCCCTGCGTCATACCGCTGAGGACACCGCCCGGACCGATCTCCACGAACGTGGTGACACCCAGGTCGTGGAGGGTCCGAACGCCGTCGGCGAAGCGGACCGCCTCGCGCACGTGCCGTACCCAGTACTCGGGGGTGTAGGGCTCTGTCAGTCGTCCGGTGAGGTTCGAAACGACAGGGATGCGCGGCTCGTTGAAGGTCAGGTCGTGGATGGCCTGCGCGAACTCGTCCAGCATCGGGTCCATCAGCGGAGAGTGGAACGCGTGGCTGACCTTCAGACGGGACGTCTTGCGACCCTCAGCGGCGAACGCCTCGGCAACAGCGAGCACTTCCTCCTCGGCGCCCGAAATCACGACCGACTGCGGCCCGTTGATCGCCGCGACACCGACGCCGTCGGTCAGGTAGGGCAGCACCTCGTCCTCGGTGGCCTGTACGGCGACCATCGCACCGCCNNACGTAATCCGGCCGCACACCCCACGATTCAAGAAGCCGGAACAACGCCACTTCGACCGCGAACAACGCCGGTTGAGTGCATCCCGTCTGGTGCAAGGACTCGGACTCGACGTCGAACGGCACGTCCAGACGGGCACACACCTCGTCGTACGCATCGGCGAACACGGGAAACGCTTCGTACAACTCACGCCCCATGCCCAGGCGTTGCGAGCCCTGCCCCGAGAACAGGAAGCCGACCTTGCCTCCCGGTCGGCCCTGGACGGCTCCGGGTGAGGGTGTGCCGGCGGCCAGCAGGCCCAGTTCTCGGCGGAGTTCGGCGCTGGTCTCGCCGATGACGGCCGCCCGGTGGCGCAGGGCGCTGCGGGTGGTGGCCAGGGAGAAGCCTACGTCGGCCGGTGCGGTGTCGTCCTGTACGTGGGCCAGCAGCCGGGCCGCCTGGTCGCGCAGTGCGGCGCCGCTCTTGGCGGAGAGCAGCCAGGGCAGGAGGGTGGGGGCGGTATTCGACCCCTCGGCTTCGGCGGCCGGTGCCGGTGCCTGTTCGATGATGGTGTGGGCGTTGGTGCCGCTGACGCCGAAGGAGGAGATCGCGGCGCGGCGCGGGCGGTCCGTCTCCGGCCAGTCCACGGGCTCCGTCAGCAACCGCACAGCACCCGCCGACCAGTCCACATGCGGTGTCGGCTCATCGGCATGCAGCGTCCGGGGCAGCACGCCATGACGCATCGCCATGACCATCTTGATCACGCCGGCCACGCCCGACGCCGCCTGGGCGTGGCCGATGTTGGACTTCAAAGAGCCGAGCAGCAGCGGTCGTTCGCGATCCTGCCCGTAGGTGGCGAGCAGCGCCTGCGCCTCGATCGGGTCGCCGAGCGTCGTGCCCGTACCGTGCGCCTCCACCGCGTCCACGTCGGCCGGGGTGAGCCCGGCGGAGGCGAGAGCCTGCCGGATCACCCGCTGCTGAGCCGGACCGTTGGGCGCGGTCAGACCGTTGGACGCGCCGTCCTGGTTGATCGCGCTGCCCCGTACGACGGCCAGTACCTGGTGTCCGTTGCGGCGGGCGTCGGACAGCCGCTCCACCAGCAGCATGCCGACACCCTCGGCCCACCCGGTGCCGTCCGCACCGGCGCCGAACGCCTTGCACCGTCCGTCGGGTGACAGTCCGCGCTGGCGGCTGAACTCCACGAAGGCGCGCGGGGTGGACATGACCATCACCCCGCCGGCCAGTGCCATGGAGCACTCGCCGCCGCGCAGCGCCTGGACCGCCCAGTGCAGGGCGACCAGGGAGGAGGAGCAGGCCGTGTCGACGGTGACGGCCGGTCCTTCCAGGCCGAGGGTGTAGGCGATGCGGCCGGACATGATGCTGGCCGAGTTGCCGGTGCCGAAGAAGCCCTCGGAGTCGTCGATCGCGTGGAAGGCCTGGGCGGCGTAGTCCTGGTAGCCGGAGCCGACGAAGACTCCGGTACGGCTGCCGCGCACCGACTCCGCGTCGATACCGGCCCGTTCGAATGTCTCCCACGTCGTCTCCAGCAGCAACCGCTGCTGGGGATCCATCGCCACGGCCTCACGCGGCGAGATCCCGAAGAACCCGGGGTCGAACTCCCCCGCGTCGTACAGGAATCCACCATGACGCGCGTACGTCTTGCCGGCGGCGTCCGGGTCAGGGTCGTAGATACCGTCCACGTCCCAGCCCCGGTCTCCGGGGAACTCGCCGACCGCGTCACCACCGTCGGCCACCAGCCGCCACAGGTCCTCGGGCGAACGCACCCCGCCCGGGTACCGGCAGGCCATGCCGACGATCGCGATGGGTTCGTCGTCCGCGGCGGGTGCGGTGACCGTCTCCTGGGCGGCCGCCGGGGTACGGCCGGTGAGCTGGGTGCGCAACTCCCGTGCGACCGCCTGGGCGTTGGGGTGGTCGAAGACCAGGGTGGTGGGCAGGGTGAGGCCGGTCTCGGTGGTGAGCCTGTTGCGCAGTTCGACGGCGGTCAGGGAGTCGAAGCCGAGATCCTTGAAGGCCCGGTCGGCCTCGACCTCGCCGATGCCGCTGTGGCCGAGGACGGCCGCCGCGTGAGTGCGGACGAGGTCGACCAGCAGGGTGTGCTGTTCGGTCTCGGACACCTTGGTGAGGCGGTCGGCCAGGGGCGAGGCGGTGGCCGTGCCGGGTTCGCCTGCGGTGCTGTCCTTGGTGCGGATTCGTTCAGCCTGCGGGAGGTCGCCGAGCAGGGCACTCGGGCGGCCCAGGGTGAACGGGGGCAGGAACCGCTCCCAGTCGATGTCGGCCACCGTGGTGGTGGCCGCGCCGGAGTCCAGCGCCCGTGCGAGTCCGGCCACGGCGAGCGCGGCGGGCATCGGGAGCAGGCCGCGGCGGCGCAGCCGTTCGTCCGCGCCGTCGCCCTCGGCCATGCCGCCGCCCGCCCAGGGGCCCCAGGCCACGGCGGTCGCCGGCAGTCCTCGGGCGCGGCGGCGTTCGGCGAGTCCGTCGAGCAGGGCGTTGGCCGCCGCGTACGCGGCCTGGTGGCCGCTGCCCCACACACCGGCGATGGACGAGAAGAGCACGAAGGCGTCGAGCTCCCGGCCGTCGAGCAGCGCGTCGAGGTGCAGGGCGCCCGCCGCCTTCGCGGAGAGTACGTCGGCGAAGGCGCCGGGCGTCATGGTCTCCAGCGGGTCCAGGTGGTCCACTCCCGCGGTGTGGACGACGGCGTCCACCGGGTGCTCGGCGAGCAGCGCTGCCAGCGCCTCACGGTCGGCGACATCGCACGCGACGACGGTCACCCGTACGCCCTGCGCCTCCAACTCTGCCTTCAGAGCGGCGGCACCGGGCGCGTCGAGACCACGACGGCTGGTCAGCACCAGGTGCTCGGCGCCCGCACCGGCGAGCCAGCGGGCCACATGACCGCCCAGCGCGCCCGTACCACCCGTGATCAGCACCGTGCCGCGCGGCGACCAGCCGTGGGTGGTGCCGGTGTCGCGGTGGGTGGTGGCCTGGGTGAGCCTGCGGCCGAAGGCGCCTCGGGCGCGGATGGCGACCTGGTCCTCGGCCGACTGGGTGAGGACCGCGGCGAGCCGTTCGATGGCCCGGTCGTCGATCGTGTCCGGGAGGTCGATCAGGCCGCCCCAGCGTCGCGCGTGTTCCAGCGCGGCGACCCGGCCCAGGCCCCAGACGGCGTGCTGGGCGGCGCTCGGCACCGGGTCCGCGCGCCCTGTGGACATGGCGGACCTGGTCAGCGCCCACAGCGGGGCGGCGATGCCCGCGTCGCCCAGGGCCTGGACGAGCGCGAGGGTCAGTGCGGCGCCGACGGAGAGGGCCGGGTGGGCGGCGTGGGGGCTCTCGTCGGTGCCGAGGAGCGAGATCACACCGTCGACCGGGACGTCCCGGACGGCATCGGTGAGTTGGCGCAGCAGTGCGTCCCGGTCGGCGGCGGGGTCGACGGTGACCCGGATCAGCCGGGCGCCACGGGCGGCGAGCCCGTCGGCGACGGCGGACGTCCACGCGGTCGCGGCCGGCCGATCCTCGGCGGCCGTCGCATCGTCCGTGCCGGTCGGCTCCTGGGTGGTCAAGAACAGCCAGTCGCCCGGCAGTTCATGGGTCCGCAGACCGCTGAGCGGCTTCCAGCTCGTGCGGTAGGACCAGCTTTCCACGGCGGACTCCTGGCGCCGCCGCCGGCGCCACGCGGAGAGCCGGGGCAGCACCGCGTCCAGTTGCTCGGCGGGCAGGTCGAGGGTGGCGGCGAGGGACTGGGCGTCCTCGCGCTCCACGGTCTCCCAGAACCCTGCCTCCACGGCGTCGGTCGTCGCGGCGGCGGCTGTGGGCGCGGTGGTGCGGAGCCAGTAGCGCTGGTGCTGGAAGGCGTAGGTGGGCAGTTCGGCGCGCCGGGCGCCGCGCCCGGCGAAGAACGCCGCCCAGTCGACGGGGACGCCGAACACATGCAGGCGTGCGACCGCGCCGGTGATCGCCTCGGGCTCGGGGCTGCCGGACCGTGTGGAGGGTACGGTGACCGCGCCGTCCAGGCAGCCCTGGGCCATGGCGCTCAGCACCCCGCCGGGTCCGGTCTCCACGAATGTGGTGACGCCCAGCTCGCCCAGGGTGCGGATGCCGTCGGCGAAGCGCACGGCCTCGCGGACGTGCCGGACCCAGTAGTCCGGGGTGTAGGTGTCGATGAGTTCGCCGGTGAGGTTCGAGACGACGGGTGTCCGGGGCGTCTCGAAGCGCAGTCCGCCGACGACGCGGGCGAAGTCCGCCAGCACGGGGTCCATCAGCGGCGAGTGGAAGGCGTGGCTCACCGTGAGCCGGGACGTCTTGCGGCCCTGGCGGGTGAAGACCTCCGCGATCTCCAGCACGGCGTCCTCGGCTCCGGAGACCACGACGGACTCGGGGCCGTTGACCGCCGCGATGTCGGTGTCGTCGGTGAGGTACGACCGTACCTCGTCCTCGGTGGCCTGTACGGCGACCATCGCGCCGCCCTCGGGCAGGGCCTGCATCAGCGCGGCGCGGGCGGTCACGAGTGTGGCCGCGTCCTCCAGTGAGAGGGCCCCGGCGACGTGCGCGGCGGCGATCTCGCCCACGGAGTGTCCGGCCAGGTAGTCCGGTCGTACACCCCAGGACTCCAGCAGGCGGTGGACGGCGACCTCGTGTGCGAACAGGGCGGGCTGGGTGAAGGCGGTGCGGTTCAGGTGCGCGCCGTCGTCGTGGCCCCTCTCGCCGAAGGCCACCTCCCGCAGCGGCCGGTCCAGGTGCCGGTCGAGATGGGCGCACACCTCGTCGTAGGCCGCCGCGAAGACCGGGAAGGCGTCGTACAGTTCACGTCCCATGCCGACGCGCTGGGAGCCCTGGCCGGAGAACAGGAATCCGACCTGGCCGGTGTCGGCGCGGCCGAGGGCGACGCCGGGGGCGGGCGCGCCGGAGGCCAGGGCGCGCAGGCCCTCGGCGATCCGGTCGTGGTCGGCGCCGACCACAGCGGCACGGTGCTCCAGAGCGGCCCGCGTCGTGGCCAGCGAGAACCCGATGTCGGTGAGGGAGGGTGCGGCGCCGTCGGCGACCAGGGCGAGCAGGCGTTCGGCCTGGTCGCGCAGGGCGGCCTCGGTCTTGCCGGACAGCACCAAGGGCACGGCCGGGGAGGTGACCTCGACCGGTGCGACGGCGGAGGGTTCGGCCATCGGCGCCTGTTCGATGATGGTGTGGGCGTTGGTGCCGCTCACGCCGAAGGACGAGATCGCGGCCCGGCGCGGGCGGTCCGTCTCCGGCCAGTCCACGGGCTCCGTCAGCAACCGCACAGCACCCGCCGACCAGTCCACATGCGGTGTCGGCACATCGGCATGCAGCGTCCGGGGCAGCACACCGTGGCGCATCGCCATGACCATCTTGATCACGCCGGCCACGCCCGACGCCGCCTGGGCATGACCGATGTTCGACTTCAAAGAGCCGAGCAGCAGCGGCCGTTCACGATTCTGTCCGTAGGTGGCAAGCAGTGCCTGCGCCTCGATCGGGTCGCCGAGCGTCGTACCCGTACCATGCGCCTCCACGGCGTCCACGTCCGCCGGGGTGAGCCCGGCGGAGGCGAGGGCCTGCCGGATCACCCGCTGCTGAGCCGGACCGTTGGGCGCGGTCAGACCGTTGGACGCGCCGTCCTGGTTGACCGCGCTCCCCCGCACGACCGCGAGGACGTCGTGGCCGTTGCGGACGGCGTCGGACAGGCGCTCCACCAGCACCACGCCCACGCCCTCTGCCCAGCCGGTGCCGTCCGCACCGGCGCCGAACGCCTTGCAGCGGCCGTCGGCGGACAGTCCGCGCTGGCGGCTGAACTCCACGAACGCGGCCGGTACGGCCATGACGTTGACGCCGCCCGCGACGGCCATGGTGCTCTCGCCGCCCCGCAGCGACTGGATGGCCAGGTGCAGGGCGACCAGCGACGACGAGCAGGCCGTGTCGACGGTGACGGCCGGACCCTCCAGGCCGAACGAGTAGGCGACGCGCCCGGAGACGACGCTGGCGGCGCTGCCGGTGAGCAGATGGCCTTCGACGCCTTCGGGGACCTCCGGGAGGCCGGCGCCATAGCCCTGGTAGGACATGCCGACGAACACACCCGTGCGGCTGCCCTTCATGGCGGCCGGGTCGATGCCCGCCCGCTCGAACGCCTCCCAGGTGGCTTCGAGGAGCAGCCGCTGCTGGGGGTCCATCGCGAGCGCCTCGCGCGGCGAGATGCCGAACAGCGCGGCGTCGAAGTCACCCGCGTCGTAGAGGAATCCGCCGTCGCGCGCGTACGTCCTGCCCGGGGTGCCCGGGTCGGGGTCGTAGAGGCCCTCGATGTCCCAGCCGCGGTCCTCGGGGAAGCCGGAGATCGCGTCGCCGCCGGACGTCACGAGCCGCCATAGGTCCTCGGGGGAGCCGACGCCGCCGGGGAGGCGGCAGCTCATGGCCACGATGGCGATGGGTTCGTCGCCGTCGACGGCCGCCTGCCGCTCGGGCCCCGCGGTGTCCTGCGCCCCGAGCAGTTCGGTGCGCAGGAAGTGGGCCAGGGCGGTGGCATTGGGGTAGTCGAAGACCAGTGTGGTGGGCAGTTTCAGGCCGGTGTCGGCCGTGAGCCTGTTGCGCAGTTCGACGGCGGTCAGGGAGTCGAAGCCGAGGTCGTTGAACGCCCGGCCCGGTTCCACGGCCGCGCTGCCTTCGTGGCCGAGCACGGCGGCGGCGTGGGTGCGGACGAGGTCCACCAGGGTGCGGTCCCGTTCGCCCGCCGACAGTCCGGCCAGTCGTGCGGCGAGCGCGTTGCCCGCCTCGGCGCCACCGGCGGCCGGACCCTCCAGGGCGCGGGCCGCCTCGGACACACCGGCGAACAGGGCGCTGGGCCGGGTGACGGTGAAGGGGCCGATGAACCGCTGCCAGTCGAAGTCCGCGACGGTGAGGGCGGTGTCGTCGTCGGCCAGTGCCTGTTGGAGCGCGGAGAGCGCGAGGGCGGGGCGCATGGGCGGCAGACCGCGGCGGAGCAGCATCTCCTCGCCGTCGCCGACCCCGGCCATGCCGCCGTCGGCCCAGCCGCCCCAGGAGACGGCGAGCGCGGTGCGTCCGCGTGCCCGCCGGTGCTCGGCGAGAGCGTCCAGGTAGGCGTTGGCCGCGGCGTAGGCGGACTGGCTCGCGCCGCCCCAGATGCCGGCGCCCGAGGAGAACAGGACGAACGCGTCGAGTTCCCGATCGGCCAGCAGTTCGTCCAGGTGGGTGGCGCCCGCGGCCTTCGCGGACACCGTACGGGCGAACCCGGCCGGGTCGCTGTCCTCGATCATGGTGTGGTCGCCGACGCCCGCGGCATGGACGACGGCGTTCACCGGGTGCTCGGCGAGCAACGTGGCCAGCGCCTCACGGTCGGCGACATCGCACGCGGCGACGGTCACCTGCACGCCCTGCGCCTCCAACTCCGCCTTCAGAGCGGCGGCACCGGGCGCGTCGAGACCACGACGGCTGGTCAGCACCAGGTGCTCGGCGCCCGCACCGGCGAGCCAGCGGGCCACATGACCGCCCAGCGCACCCGTACCACCCGTGATCAGCACCGTGCCGCGCGGCGACCACTCCTGTGCGGGATCGGTGGCGCGGGTGGCCCGGACGAGTCGGCGCCCGTGGACGCCGGAGGCACGGACCGCCACCTGGTCCTCGGCCCGCTGGCCGAGGACGGCGGTCAGACGGGCCGCGGCACGCGCGTCCAGCAGGTCGGGCAGGTCGATCAACCCGCCCCAGCGCCGCGGGTGTTCGAGCGCCGCGGCCCGGCCGAAGCCCCACACCTGGGACTGGAGCGGGCGGTCGACGCGGTCGGCGCGGCCGGTGGATACCGCGCCGCGCGTGGCGCACCACAGCGGGGCGTCCACGCCCGCGTCGCCGAGCGCCTGCGTCAGGCAGAGGGTCGCGGCGAGGCCGTACGGCAGACCGGGCTGCCCGGCCGAGGCGGTCTCGTCCTCGGCGAGCAGGGAGAGCACGCCGGTCAGCGGGCCGATGTCGGCCAGCTCGCGGGCCAGTGCGCGGCGGTCGGTGTCGGGTCCGGCGACGAGCGTGACCGTCGTCGCGCCGTGGTCGGTGAGGGCGGTGCGGACCGAGGCGGTCCACTCGCTCTCCCCGGCCACCACGAGCAGCCAGGTCCCGGCCGTGCCGGGTTGCGGGAGCGCGCCGAGCGGCCTCCAGGTGACGCGGTAGCGCCAGCCGTCGACCACGGACCGCTCGCGGCGCTGCCGGCGCCACGCGGACAGCCGGGGCAGGAGCGCGGTCAGCGAGGTGTCCGCGCTCAGGCCGAGGGTCGCGGCCAGGGATTCGGCGTCCTCGCGCTCGACGCTGTCCCAGAAGCCGGAGTCCGCCGGGTCGGCCGTGGCGCTGATGGCGGCCGGGTCCTCGTCGCCCTCCAGCCAGTAGCGCTCACGCTGGAAGGCGTAGGTGGGCAGGGTGACGCGGTGGGCGCCGGGGATGAGGGACTGCCAGTCGGGGGTCTCGCCGCGTACGTACAGTTCGGCGAGCGCGGAGACGACGGCCTGCCGCTCGGGACGGTCGCCGCGCAGGACGGGCACGGCCACGGTGTCGTCCAGGCAGCCCTGCGCCAGGGCGGTGAGGACGCCGCCGGGGCCGATCTCCACGAAGGTGGTCACGCCCAACTCGTGCAGGGTGTGCACACCGTCGGCGAAGCGGACCGCCTCGCGGACGTGCCGTACCCAGTATTCGGGGGTGTAGGGCTCTGCCAGTCGTCCGGTGAGGTTCGAAACGACGGGAATCTGCGGCTCGTTGAAGGTCAGGTCGTGGATGGCCTGCGCGAACTCGTCCAGCATCGGGTCCATCAGCGGAGAGTGGAACGCGTGGCTGACCTTCAGCCGGGACGTCTTGCGACCCTGCGCGACGAATGCCTCGGCAACAGCGAGAACTTCCTCCTCGGCTCCCGAAATCACGACCGACTGCGGCCCGTTGACCGCCGCGACACCGACCCCGTCGGTCAGATACGGCAGCACCTCGTCCTCGGTGGCCTGTACGGCGACCATCGCACCGCCACCCGGCAACGCCTGCATCAACGCGGCACGCGCCGACACCAACTTCACCGCGTCATCCAGCGACAACACACCGGCCACATGCGCGGCCGCGATCTCACCCACCGAGTGACCGGCCAGGTAATCCGGCCGGACACCCCACGATTCAAGAAGCCGGAACAACGCCACCTCGACCGCGAACAACGCCGGTTGGGCGTTCCCGGTCTGGTGCAGGGACTCGGCAGCGACATCGAACGGCACGTCCAGCCGCGCACACACCTCGTCGTACGCGTCGGCGAACACAGGGAACGCCTCGTACAACTCACGCCCCATACCCAGACGTTGCGAGCCCTGCCCCGAGAACAGGAAGCCGACCTTGCCCGTCGCGTGGGCGCGCCCGGTGACGACGTTCGCGGCCGGTTCGCCGGTGGCGAGGGCGGTGAGGGCGTGGCGGAGTTCTTCCGGGGTCTGGGCCAGGAGTACGGCGCGGTCCTCGAAGGTCTCGCGGGCGGCCAGGGAGTAGCCGATGTCGGAGGCGGTCCAGTCGTCCGTCGCGTCGAGGTGGCCGGCGAGGCGGGCCGCCTGTGCGCGCAGTGCGGGCTCTCCCTTGCCGGACAGGATCCACGGCACGGGTGCGCCGGAGTCCGGGGTCGGGGGCAACTCGGCCGCTGCGGGGGCCTGTTCGATGATGGTGTGGGCATTGGTGCCGCTCACGCCGAAGGACGACACAGCGGCCCGGCGCGGGCGGTCCGACGCGGGCCAGTCGACGGCCTCGGTCAGCAGCCGGACGTCACCGGCCGACCAGTCGACGTGCGGTGTCGGCTCATCGGCGTGCAGGGTGCGCGGGAGCACGCCGTGGCGCATCGCCATGACCATCTTGATCACACCGGCGACGCCCGCGGCGGCCTGGGTGTGGCCGATGTTGGACTTCAACGAGCCGAGCAGCAGCGGCCGTTCACGCTCCTGTCCGTAGGTGGCAAGGAGTGCCTGCGCCTCGATCGGGTCGCCGAGCGTCGTGCCCGTACCGTGTGCCTCCACGGCGTCCACGTCCGCCGGGGTGAGCCCGGCGGAGGCGAGGGCCTGCCGGATCACCCGCTGCTGAGCCGGACCGTTGGGCGCGGTCAGGCCGTTGGACGCGCCGTCCTGGTTCACGGCGCTCCCCCGGACCACCGCGAGGACCTCATGGCCGTGGCGCACGGCGTCGGACAGGCGCTCCACCAGCACCACGCCCACGCCCTCGGACCAGCCGGTGCCGTCCGCGTCCGCGCCGAAGGCCCGGCAGCGGCCGTCGGGTGACAGTCCGCGCTGGCGGCTGAACTCCACGAAGACGTTGGGGCTGGCCATGACGGTGACACCGCCGGCCAGGGCCATCGTGCACTCGCCGCTCCGCAGCGACTGCATGGCCAGGTGCAGGGCGACCAGGGAGGAGGAGCAGGCGGTGTCGATGGTGACGGCGGGGCCTTCGAGGCCGAAGGTGTAGGAGATCCGGCCGGAGACGACGCTGGAGGCGCCGCCGACGAGCCGGTGTCCCTCGACGCCTTCGGGCGTGCGGTGCGCGTCGGCGCCGTAGCCCTGGTAGGCCATGCCGACGAAGACACCGGTGCGGCTGCCGCGCAGCTGTCCGGGGGTGATACCGGCGCGTTCGAAGGCCTCCCAGGAGGTCTCCAGGAGCAGGCGCTGCTGGGGGTCCATGGCCAGGGCCTCGCGCGGGGAGATCCCGAAGAAGCCCGCGTCGAAGTCGGTGGCGTCGTAGAGGAATCCGCCGTCGCGGGCGTAGGTCTTGCCGGGGCGTTCGGGGTCGGGGTCGTAGAGCGCGTCCACGTCCCAGCCGCGGTCGGCCGGGAACTCTGCGATGGCGTCGCCGCCGGACGCCACCAGGTCCCAAAGGGCCTCGGGCGAGTCGACGCCGCCGGGCAGGTGGCAGCTCATCGCGACGATGGCGATGGGCTCGTCGTCGGCGGCAGGCGCCTGCCGGTCCTGCGGTACGGCGCTCCGCGCGCCGAGGAGTTCGCTCTCCAGGAAGCGGGCGAGCGCGGTGGCGCTGGGGTGGTCGAAGACCAGGGTGGGCGGCAGGGCGAGACCGGTGGCCGCGTTGATCTTGTCGCGGAGTTCGACGGCGGTCAGGGAGTCGAAGCCGAGGTCCTTGAAGGCCCGGTCGGGCTCGATCTCGCCGATGCCGCTGTGGCCGAGGACGGCCGCGACATGCGCGCGGACCAGGTCGAGCAGGGCCCGGGTGCGCTCGGCCTCGGGCAGTCCGGCGAGCCGGTCCGCGAGGGGCCCGGCGCCGGTCCCGGCGTCGGCGGGCGCCGCGGCGGTGCGGGCGCGGCGCACCTCGGGCACCTCGGACAGCAGGGCGCTGGGGCGGCCGAGGGTGAACGGTCCGATGAACCGTTCCCATGCGATGTCGGCCACGACGACCGCGGTGTCGTCGCAGTCCAGGGCGCGCTGGAGTGCGGTCACGGCGAGTGCGGCGGGCAGGGTGACGACGCCCCGGCGGCGCAGGTGTTCCTCGTCGGCGTCGGTGACCATGCCGCCGTCGGCCCAGGGGCCCCAGGCGATCGCGGTGGCGGTCAGGCCCCGGGCCCGGCGCCGGGCGGCGAGCCCGTCGAGGTGGGCGTTGGCGGCGGCGTAGGCGGTCTGGCCGCCGCTGCCCCACACGCCGGCGATCGAGGAGAAGAGCACGAAGGCGTCCAGCTCGCGGTCGCCGAGCAGTTCGTCCAGGTGGGTGGCGCCGTGGGCCTTCGCCGCGAGGGTGCGGGCGAAGTCGGCCGGTGTCAGTTCGTCGAAGGGGGTGAACTGGGGCACGCCCGCGGCGTGGAAGACGGCGGTGAAGCCGTGTTCGTCGAGCAGGGCCGCGACCGCGTCGCGGTCGGCGACGTCGCAGGCGGCGAGGGTGACGCGGGTGCCCAGTTCCTCCAGTTCGGCCCTGAGCGCGGGCGCGCCGGGTGCGTCGGCGCCCTGGCGGCTGGTGAGCACCAGGTGCTCGGCGCCCGTACCGGCGAGCCAGCGGGCGATGTGTCCGCCGAGGGCGCCCGTGCCGCCGGTGATCAGGACGGTGCCGCGCGGCGACCATGTCCGGGCGGTGGCGCCGCGGGCGTGGTCGAGCCGGGCGGTGAACACGCCGGAGGCGCGGACGGCGACCTGGTCCTCCCACTCCCCCGCACCGGTGCCCTGGGCGAGTACGGCGGCGACCCGCCCGGCGGCGCGCTCGTCCACGGTGGCGGGCAGGTCGATCAGGCCGCCCCAGCGGTGGGGGTGCTCCAGTGCCAGGGTGCGGCCGAGGCCCCACACCTGGTGCTGTACGGCGCTGAGCGGGGCGTCGTCGAAGCGGCCGGTGGCGGCCGCGCCACGGGTGGCGCACCACAGCGGGGCGTCGATGTCCGCGTCGCCCAGCGCCTGCGCCAGGGCTACGGTCTGGGCGAGGCCCTGGGAGAGCGCGGGGTGCTCGGGCGTGGCGGTCTCGTCGGCGGCGAGCAACGACAGGACGCCGTCGAACGGTCCGGCTTCCGCCGCGGCCCGGGTCAACTCACCGGCCAGCCGGGCGCGGTCGGCGCTCGCGTCGACCGTCAGCGGGACCAGTCGCGCGCCGCGTCCGGCGAGAGCCGTGCGCACCGCCTCGGCCCACTCGTCGCCCTCCGGCGCGGCGAACAGCCAGGTGCGGTCCAAGAGGTCGCCCCCGGACAGGCCGTTCAGCGGCTGCCAGGTCAGCTGGTAGCGCCGGCCGTCCACGGCGGACTGCTCGCGTCGTCGGCGCCGCCAGGCGGACAACTTCGGTACGACGACGTCCAGTTCGCCGGGGCTCAGCTCCAGTGTCGCGGCGAGGGATTCGGCGTCCTCGCGCTCGACGCTCGCCCAGAAGTCGGCGTCGACCGCATCCACGGCGACGGTCTCGGCCTCGGGGGTCTCCAGCCAGTAGCGCTGCTGCTGGAAGGCGTAGGTG
This sequence comes from Streptomyces murinus, assembly GCF_002154555.1. GTDB lineage: Bacteria > Actinomycetota > Actinomycetes > Streptomycetales > Streptomycetaceae > Streptomyces > Streptomyces murinus. The sequence continues at coordinate 48,864 of NZ_MUNF01000001.1, read as the reverse complement.
GGCAGGTCGACGCGGCGGGCGCCCGGGAAGAGGGTCCCCCAGTCGGGGGATACGCCGTGGGCGTGCAGTTCGGCGAGCGCGGTGACGACGGCTCGGGGTTCGGGGCGGTCGGCGCGGAGTACGGGGACGGTGACGATGCCGTCCGCACAGCCCTGCGCCATGCCGCTGAGGACACCGCCGGGACCGATCTCCGCGAAGGTGGTCACACCCAACTCGTGCAGGGTCCGGACACCGTCAGCGAAACGGACCGCCTCGCGGACATGCCGTACCCAGTACTCCGGGGTGTACGGCTCGGCCAGCCGCCCGGTGAGGTTCGAAACGACCGGGATCCGCGGCTCGTTGAAGGTCAGCCCACTGATCGCTTGCGCGAACTCCTCCAGCATCGGATCCATCAACGGCGAATGGAACGCGTGACTGACCCTCAGCCGGGACGTCTTGCGACCCTGGCCGGCGAACAGCCCGGCAACCGCGAGGACCGCGTCCTCGGTGCCCGAAATCACCACCGAACGGGGGCCGTTGACCGCCGCGACACCGACCTCGCCGGTGAGATGCGGCAGCACCTCGTCCTCCGTCGCCTCTACGGCGACCATCGCGCCGCCCTCGGGGAGCGCCTGCATCAGCGCGGCACGCGCCGACACCAGTTTCGCCGCGTCCTGAAGCGACAGCACACCCGCCACATGCGCGGCGGCGATCTCGCCGACCGAGTGACCGGCCACGTAGTCCGGCCGCAGGCCCCACGACTCCAGCAGCCGGAACAGCGCCACTTCGAGGGCGAACAGCGCCGGCTGGGTGTGCCCGGTGCGGTTCAGCTGCTCCGCGTCCGTGTCGAGCGTGACGTCGAGGTGGGCGCGGATCTCGTCGTAGGCGGCGGCGAACGCGGGGAAGGCGTCGTAGAGTTCACGGCCCATGCCGAACCGCTGCGAGCCCTGACCGGAGAAGAGGAACCCGGTCCGGTCGCCGAGGCCGCCGGTGTTCTGCACGACGGCCGCGGAGGGAATGCCGGACGCCAACGCCCGTACGCCCTCGGTGAGTTCTTCCAGGCTCTCGCCGACGACGGCCGCCCTGCGGTCCCAGGCGGTGCGGGTCGTGGCGAGGGAGTGGCCGATGTCGGCCGGGGCGCAGCCGGGGCCGCGGTCCTCCAGGAAGGTGAGCAGGCGCTGGGCCTGGGCGCGCAGCGCCGCCTCGCTCTTCGCCGAGAGCACCCATGGCCGTACACCGGTGGCGGGGGCCTCGGCCGGTTCGGTGGCGGGTTCCTCGTCGGGGGCCGGGGCCTGCTCGATGATCGTGTGCACGTTGGTGCCGCTGACGCCGAAGGACGAGACGGCGGCGCGGCGGGGGTGGTCGGTCCCGGGCCAGTCGACGGCCTCGGTGAGCAGCCGTACGCCGCCCGCCGTCCAGTCGACCTGGTCGGTCGGCTCGGCCACATGCAGCGTCCGCGGCAGGACGCCGTTGCGGATGGCCATCACCATCTTGATGACCCCGGCGACACCGGAGGCCGCCTGGGTGTGCCCGATGTTGGACTTGACGGATCCGAGCCACAGCGGCCGGTCCGCCGGGTGCTCCTGGCCGTATGTGGCGAGCAGCGCCTCCGCCTCGATCGGGTCGCCGAGGGTGGTGGCCGTGCCGTGTGCCTCGACCGCGTCGACCTGGGAGGCGGTCAGGCGCGCGTTCTCCAGCGCCTGCCGGATCACCCGTTCCTGGGACGGGCCGTTCGGGGCGGTGAGGCCGTTGGATGCGCCGTCCTGGTTGACGGCGCTGCCACGGATGACGGCGAGCACGTCATGGCCGAGCCGGCGGGCGTCGGACAGCCGCTCCAGCAGCAGGACGCCGACGCCCTCGGACATGCCGGTGCCGTCGGCGGTGGCGGAGAACGCGCGGCAGCGGCCGTCGGGCGACAGGCCGCGCTGGGCGCTGAACGCGACGAAGGTGTTCGGGGTGGCCATCACGGTGGCACCGCCCGCAAGGGCGAGCGAGCACTCGCCGCGGCGCAGCGCCTGGGCGGCCAGGTGGAGCGCGACCAGTGAGGACGAGCAGGCCGTGTCGACGGTGACCGCGGGGCCTTCGAGGCCGAGGGCGTAGGAGATGCGGCCGGAGATCACGGCGGCGGTGTTCGCGGTGACGAGGTGGGCCTCGATGTCGCTGTCGCCCGGCCGCTGGAGGTAGGCGTGGTCCTGCCCGTTGGTGCCGACGAACACACCGGCCCGGGTGCCGCGCGCGGTGGCGGGGTCGATGCCCGCGCGTTCGAAGGCCTCCCAGGAGGTCTCCAGGAGCAGCCGCTGCTGCGGGTCCATGACCAGGGCCTCACGCGGCGAGATCCCGAAGAACGCGGGGTCGAACTCCCCCGCGTCGTCAAGGAATCCGCCCTCGCGCACATAGCTGCGGCCGGTCCGCCCGGGCTCGGGGTCGTAGAGCGCATCGAGGTCCCAGCCCCGGTCGGTGGGGAATCCGGAGATGCCGTCACCGCCCGAGGCGACGAGGCGCCACAGGTCCTCGGGGGAGGTGACGCCGCCCGGGTAGCGGCAGGCCATGCCGACGATGGCGACGGGCTCGGTGTCCTTCGCCTCCAGCTCACCCAGCTGCCTGCGGGTCTGGCGCAGGTCCACCATCACGCGCTTGAGGTAGTCCCTGAGCTTGTCGTCGTTCGACATGTTTTACGTCCTCGGTAGCAGTGCGTGAGAGAGGTTCAGAGAGACCCGAGCTCTTGGTCGATGAGGTCGAACATCTCGTCGTCAGTGGCCGCGTCGATCCGATCGAGGTCGAGATCGCGGTCGGCGCCGGTGCCGGTGTCGGCGGTGTTCGACGCGGTGCCCTGGGTGTCGGTCCACTTCCAGAGCAGCGCCTTCAGACGGGCGGTGACCTTGTCCCGTACCGCGTCCTGCGGGGCGAGCGCCGTAAGCAGCGTCTCCAGCCGGTCCAGTTCGCCGAGCACGGGCGGGATCTCGGCGGCCGACTCCCGTACGAGGTTCTTGTGCAGGAGCCGGGCGACGGCGACGGGGCTCGGGTAGTCGAAGACCAGGGTGGGCTTGAGCCGGAGTCCGGTCGCGGCCTTGAGCCGGTTGCGCAGTTCCACGGCGGTCAGGGAGTCGAAGCCGATGTCCCGGAAGGCGGTGGTGGGTTCGACGCGGGCGGCGGTGGCGTGGCCGAGGGCGGCCGCCGCCTGGTTGCGCACCAGCTCCAGCAGGATCTTCTCCTGGTCGGCCTCCGGCATCCCGGCGAGCCGCCGGGCCAGGGCGGGGGTCCCCGAGTCCGTGGTCTCGCCGGACGCGGCGCCGGCGCTGCCGACGAGACCGCGCAGGACGGCGGGCAGCAGCCCGGTACGGGCCATGGCGCGCAGGCCCGGCACGTCCAGCCGGACCGGCACGATCACCGGCCGGTCCACGGTGAGGGCGGCGTCGAACAGGGCCAGCCCCTCGGACGGGGTGAACGGTACGACTCCGGCGCGCCCCATCCGGTTGCGGTCGGCGTCGGTGATCCGGCCGCCCATGCCGCCGTTGTCCGTCCACAGGCCCCAGGCCAGCGAGGTGCCGGGCAGGCCGGCGGCCCGGCGCCGGAGCGCCAGCCCGTCGAGGAAGGCGTTCGCGGCGGCGTAGCTCGCGGCGCCCGCACTGCCCAGGACCCCGGCCAGGGAGGAGAAGAGCACGAACGCGGAGAGGTCCAGGTCCCGGGTCAGTTCGTGCAGGTTCAGTGCTCCGTCGGCCTTCGGCCGCAGCACGGTGTCCAGGCGCTCCGGGGTCAGGGCGGTGATCACACCGTCGTCCAGGACCGCGGCCGCGTGCACCACGGCCGTGAGCGGGTGCTCGGCCGGGACCGTGGCCAGCAGGGCGGCGAGGGCGTCCCGGTCCGCGATGTCGCAGGCGGCCACGTCGACGTGCGCGCCCAACTCGGACAGTTCGGCCACGAGTTCGCCGATGCCTTCGGCCGCGGGGCCCCGGCGGCCGGCCAGCAGCAGCCTGCGGGCGCCGCGTTCGGCGACGAGATGGCGGGCGAGGGACCGGCCGAGGCCACCGGTCGCGCCGGTGAGCAGCACGGTCCCCTCGGGGTCCCAGGCGGGAGCGGCGGGCTCCTCGGGCGGGGTGATCCGGGCGAGGCGCGGCACGTAGAGCTTTCCGTCGCGCACCGCGGCCTGCGGCTCGTCCAGGGCGGCCAGCGCGGCAACCAGCGCGGGGCCGGTGGTGACATCCGCGACCGGGTCGTCCACATCCACGTCGACGTCCACGAGCAGGATCCGGTCCGGGTGCTCGGTCTGGGCCGATTTCACCAGCCCGGCGACCGCGGCATGCGCCACGTCGGTCTCCGGGCCGTCCAGTTCGACGGCTCCCCGGGTCAGCACCACGAGTCGCGCGTCGGAGAACCGCTCGTCCGCGACCCACTCCCGGACGACGGACAGCACATCCGCGAGCGCCTCACGCGTCGCCGCGGCGAGGTCGCCCCGGCTCGGGGCGCAGGACAGCAGGACGTGCGCGGGTACGGCCGTACCCTCGTCCACGGCCCCGCGGAGCGCGTCGAGGTCGGAGAAGGCGCCCCCGTCGCCGAGGACCGCCCACCCCGCTTCGGGATCGCCTGCGGGGGCGGACGTCGTGGTGTGCTCGACCCACTCGACCCCGAACATCCAGTCCTGGTGCGCCACTCTCGAGGCCAGTACCTGCTGTGCGGACATGGTCCGGGTCCGCACGGAGGCGGCCGAGGCGACGGGAGAGCCGTCGGCGTCGGCCAGCTCGATCGCCACCGTGTCCTCGCCGACGGCCCGGACCCGGACGCGTACGGCACCGGCCCCCGGCGTGTGCACGGACAGACCGCTCCAGGCGTACGGCATGCGCACCTCGCCCGGCTCCCCGGCGTGCGGCAGTCCGAGGGCGGCGGCCAGCAGTGCGGGGTGCAGCGCGTAGCGGCCCGCCCGGCCCTGCTCGGTGGCGGGCAGTACGGCCTCGGCGTACAGCTCCTCGCCCGCACGCCAGGCGGCGCGCAGGTACGGGCGGTCCTCGACGTCCATGGGTTCGGCGCCCGTCGGCGGCCAGAGCAGCAGGTCGAAGTCGTGCGCCGGAGCGTTCCGGGTCAGTTCCCCGGTGGCGTGCCGGACCCATGGCTCGTCGGCGCCGGCCGCGGCGGGCCGGCTGAAGACGCCTACCGGGCGCCGGTCGGGGTCGTCGCCCGTGCCGATCTGCACCTGGATGCGGACGGCGCCCTGTTCCGCCAGGACCAGCGGGGCGTCCAGGTCCAGCTGGTCCAGGTGCGGGAACCCGGCCCGTCGCCCGGCGGACAGCGCGAGGTCCGCGAACGCGGCGGCCGGGAGCACCGGCACCCCGCCGACGGTGTGGTCCGCGATCCAGGGCAGGTCGGCCGGGGACAGCCGGCCGGTGAACAGCAGGTCCGGTGCTCCGGCGGTCTCCACGACCGCGCCGAGCAGGGCGTGGCCCGCCGAGTCCAGTCCCGCCGAGGAGACGTCGGGCGCGGCCGTGCCTTCGAGCCAGTAGCGTTCGCGCTGGAAGGCGTACGTGGGCAGGTCGATCCGCTGGGCGCCGGGGAACAGCGCCCCCCAGTCGGGGGAGACGCCGTGGGCGTGCAGCTGCCCGAGGGCGAGCGTGAGTGCCTGTGGTTCGGGCCGGTCGGTGCGCAGCGCGGGGACGGTGACGATGTCCGCGTCGTCGAGGCAGCCCTGGGCGAGCGCGCTGAGGACGCCACCCGGGCCGACCTCCACGAACGTGGTCACGCCGAGGCCGCCGAGGGTCTTGATGCCGTCGGCGAATCGGACCGCCTCGCGGACATGCCGGACCCAGTATTCGGGGGTGTACGGCTCGGCCAGCCGCCCTGTGAGGTTCGAAACGACGGGAATCCGCGGCTCGTTGAAGGTCAGACCCCTGACGGTTCGGGCGAACTCCTCCAGCATCGGATCCATCAACGGCGAATGGAATGCGTGACTGACCTTCAGCCGGGACGTCTTACGACCCTGTCGGCCGAACTCCTCGGCGATCCTCAGCACCGCGTCCTCGGCACCGGAGACCACGACGGACCGCGGCCCGTTGACCGCCGCGATGCCGACGCCGTCGGTCAGGTGCGGAAGGACTTCGTCCTCGGTGGCCTCTACGGCGACCATCGCACCGCCGCCCGGCAGCGCCTGCATCAGACGGGCACGGGCCGACACCAGCTCGGCCGCGTCCTCAAGGGACAGCACACCCGCCACATGCGCGGCCGCGATCTCCCCGACCGAGTGACCGGCCACGTAGTCCGGCCGCACACCCCACGACTCCAGCAGCCGGAACAGCGCCACCTCGACGGCGAACAGCGCGGGCTGGGTCGAACCCGTCCGGTGCAACTCCTCCGAGTCGACGTCGACCGGCGTGCCCAGGAGCGCGCACACCTCGTCGTAGGCGGCGGCGAACACCGGGTACGCCGCGTACAACTCGCGTCCCATGCCGAGGCGTTGGGAGCCCTGCCCGGAGAACAGGAAGGCGGTCCTGCCCCGGTCGGCGCCGGCCCGGCCGGTCACCACCTGGGGCACGGGCTCGCCCGTCGCGAGGGCGGTCAGTCCCGCGCGCAGCTCTTCGGCGTCGGCGCCGACGACCACGGCCCGGTGTGCCAGCGCCGAGCGGGTGGCCGCCAGCGAGAAGCCCACGTCGGCCGGTGAAGCGGCCGCGAGGTCGGCGCACGACAGCAGTCGTCGTGCCTGCTCCCGCAGCGCCTGTGCGCTCTTCGCGGAGAGCACCCACGGCACCACGGTGGTCCGGGCCCGCGCCGGTTCCTCGGCCGGGGCCTCCCCGTCGGGCTCGGCTGCCGGTTCCTCGGGGGCTTCTTCGAGGATGATGTGCGCGTTGGTGCCGCTGATCCCGAACGAGGAGATCCCGGCCCGGCGGGGGTGGTCGGTCTCCGGCCAGGCGGTCGCCTCGGTCAGCAGCTCGACGGAGCCGGCCGACCAGTCGACCCGCGGGGTGGGCCGGTCCACGTGCAGCGTCTTCGGCAGCACGCCGTGCCGCATCGCCAGCACCATCTTCATCACACCGGCAACCCCGGCCGCGGCCTGCGCGTGTCCGATGTTGGACTTCAACGAGCCGATCAGCAGCGGCCGTTGCCGCCCCTGCCCATAGGTCGCCAGCAGCGCCTGCGCCTCGATCGGGTCGCCGAGGTCGGTGCCCGTGCCGTGCGCCTCCACGGCGTCGATCTCCTCGGCGGACAGCCCGGCGCCGGCCAGCGCTTCGAGGATCACCCGCTGCTGCGAGGGGCCGTTGGGCGCGGTCAGACCGTTGGAGGCGCCGTCCTGGTTGACGGCGGAGCCCCGGACCACCGCGAGCACCCGGTGGCCGAGCCGCCGGGCGTCCCGCAGCCGCTCCACCAGCAGCAGCCCGGCGCCCTCGGACCAGGACGCGCCGTCCGCCGCCGCCGCGAAGGACTTGCAGCGGCCGTCGGGTGCGAGCCCGCGCTGCCGGCTGAACTCGACGAAGGCGGACGGGCCCGCCATGACCGTCACTCCCCCGGCGAGCGCCATCGTGCACTCACCGGCTCGCAGGGCCCGCACGGCGAGGTGCAGGGCGACGAGCGAGGAGGAGCAGGCGGTGTCGACGGTGACCGCGGGGCCCTCGAAACCGAAGGTGTAGGCGATGCGTCCGGAGGCGACGCTGCCGGAGTTGCCGGTGCTCATCAGCCCCTCGACCCCTTCGGGGAGGTCGCCGGGCAGGAAGCCGTAGTCGTGGTACATCAGTCCGGCGAAGACGCCGGTGCGGCTGCCCTTGAGGGTGGCGGGGTCGATGCCCGCGTGTTCAAAGGCCTCCCAGGCGGTCTCCAGCAGCAGCCGCTGCTGGGGGTCCATGGCCAGGGCCTCGCGCGGCGAGATCCCGAAGAAGTCCGCGTCGAAGTCCGCCGCGTCACGCAGGAAGCCGCCCTGCCGGGTGTAGACCTTGCCGGGCCGCTCGGGGTCGGGGTCGTAGAGCCCGTCGACGTCCCAGCCGCGGTCCTCGGGGAACCCCGAGACGGCGTCCGTGCCCTCGGCCAGCAGCCGCCACAACTCCTCGGGGGTGCCGACGCCGCCGGGGAACCGGCAGCTCATGCCCACGATGGCGATGGGCTCCTGATCGCGGGTCTCCAGCTCGCGTACGCGGCGCCGGGCCTGGCGCAGGTCGGTGGTGGCCCGCTTGAGGTAGTCCCGGAGCTTGTCTTCGTTCATCATCGGTGTTGCCCGCCCCTTTTGGCCTGCGCGGTTCAGGAGGTGCCGAGTTCGTCGTCGAGGAGGTCGTACAGCTCCTCGTCGCTGGCCGAGCTGAGGTCGTCGTCGGTCTCGGCTCCGCCGGTGTCTTGGGTTTCGGCCGGCTCGTTCCCGTTCCAGCGGGCGAGCAGGGCCTGGAGACGCATGTTGATCCTGGTCCGGGTGACGTTGTCGAGACCGTCCGCTCCGGCGCCGTCCAGGGCGGCGGCGAGACGGTCCAGCTCGTCGAAGACCGGTGCCGTGCCCGCCGTACCGCCGGGGAGGTCCTTCAGTACCCGCTGGGCGAGCGCCGCGGGTGTCGGATGGTCGAAGACCAGCGTCGCGGGCAGACGCAGGCCGGTGGCCCGGTTCAGCCGGTTGCGCAGCTCCACCGCGGTCAGCGAGTCGAAGCCCAGGTCACCGAAGGCCTGGTCGGGCTGGACGGCCTTGGCCGAGCTGTGTCCGAGGACGGCGGCGGCCTCGGACCGTACGAGGACGAGTACGACATCCGCGCGCTCGCTCTCGGGCAGCCCCGCGATCCGCTGGGCCAGCGGTACGGCGGACGCGCGGTCGGTACGGCGCGGCCGGCCGCCGACGAGTGCCTTGAGCAGCGGCGGCACCGGCGCGGTCGCGTTGCGCAGCGCGGCCAGGTCCAGCCGGGCCGGCACCACCACGGGCTCGTCCAACGCCAGTGCGGCGTCGAGGAGTTCAAGGCCGTCCTCGTCGGCCAGCGGCAGTACGCCGCCACGGGCGAGCCGGCTGCGGTCGGCGCCACCGAGGTCCTCGGTCATGGCACCGGTGCGCTGCCACAGGCCCCACGGCAGGGACAGCGCGGGCAGCCCCTGTCCTCGGCGATACCCGGCGAAGGCGTCCACGTAGGCGTTGGCCGCAGCGTAGTTGGCCTGGCCCGGGGTGCCGAGGGTGCCCGCGAGGGAGGAGAAGACCACGAACGCCGAGACGTCGCCGGTCAGTTCGTGCAGGTTGAGCACGGCGTCGACCTTGGGGCGCAGCACCGTGTCCAGGCGCTCGGGGGTGAGCGCGGGGAGCACGCCGTCGTCGAGGACACCGGCCGTGTGCACCACGGCCGTCACCGGTGTGCCGGACAGTGCCTCGGCGAGGGCGTCCCGGTCGGCCACGTCGCAGGCGGCCCAGCGCACTTCGGCACCGGCCGCGGTCAGTTCCGCGTGGAGTTCCGCCGCGCCCTCGGCGGCCGACCCGCGCCGGCTCATCAGCAGCAGACGGCGCACGCCGTGCTCGGCGACCAGGTGCCGGGCGACGAGTCCGCCCAGGGCGCCGGACGCGCCGGTCAGCAGGACGGGCCCGGGCCCGAAGTCCACGGTGGCCGACGGGGCTTCGGCTGCGGTCCTGGTGAGCCGGGGCAGCAGGAGGGTGTCGCCGCGCAGCGCGGCCTGCGGCTCCTCGAAGGCGAGCAGCCGGGGGACGACGGTCGCCGCGATCCGCTCCACGTCGGTGCTCCCGTCGCCGTCGTCCGCGCTCTCCACCTCCGGGTGCGCGTCGGCGTCGATGAGGACGATGCGGTCGGGGTTCTCGGACTGTGCCGAGCGGATCAGGCCCCACACGGCGGCCTGCACCGGGTCGGCCGTCGCCGGGCCACCCGCGTCCGGGTCGGCTCCCGCTTCCGGCCCGTCTCCCGTTCCCGGTCCGTCCCCGGTGGCGACCGCGCCCCTGGTCACCAGCACCAGTCGGGCCACCCGGTCCTCGGACAGCCACCACTGCACCAGCCCGAGCACCTTGCGCAGGACGTCCCGGACGCGTTCGGCCTCGGTGCCCGACCCGACGGGGCAGGGTACGACCACGGCGTCCGCGTACGCCCGTACCCCGGTCTCCGTCGCGGGGGCGGCGAGGAGGGCGGAGATGTCGTCGTAGGCCCGTACGACGGTGGTGTGCCCGTCGGCCTGCGCGGTGAGCGGTGCCCACTCCACGGTGAACAGGGAGTCCCGGGCGTTCGTGCGCAGTTGCTCGGCCGACACCGGGCGCAGCGTGAGCGACTCCACCGAGACGACGGGCCGTCCCGTGCCGTCGGCGGCCTCCAGTCGTACGGTGTCGCCGCCGGCCGGGGAGAGCCGCACCCGCAGGGCGGCCGCTCCGGTGCCGTGCAGGGTGACGCGGGACCATGCGAAGGGCAGCAGGGGCCCGTCGGCGGCCGGTACCAGGCCGCCGGCGCCCAGCGCGTGCAGCGCCGAGTCGAGCAGGGCCGGGTGCAGGCCGAACGTGTCCGTGCGCGCCTCGTCGGTGACGGCGAGTTCGGCGTAGACCGCGTCATGGCCGCGCCAGGCGGCACGCAGCCCCTGGAAGACCGGGCCGTAGCTCAGGCCGAGGTCCGCCAGCCGGTCGTAGAAGCCGTCCAGGTCCACCGGCCGGGCGTCCGCCGGGGGCCAGCTGCGCAGGTCGGTGCCGGACGGGGTGGCGCCCGTGGTGAGGACCCCGGTGGCGTTGCGGACCCAGGATCCGGCACCGGCGCGCGAGTGCACGCCCAGCGGGCGGCGGCCGGAGTCGTCCTGGGCGCCCACCAGCACCTGGAGCGCGACGCCGCCCTCCTCGGGCAGGATCAGCGGTGCGTGCAGGGTGAGTTCCTCCACCAGGTCGCAGCCGGTCTCGGCGGCGGCGTGGGCGGCCAGTTCCACGAAGGCCGTGCCCGGCAGCAGGACCGTACCGAGCACCGCGTGATCGGCCAGCCAGGGCTGGGCCCGCAGGGACAGCATCCCGGTGAGCAGATGGCCGCCGGCGTCCGGCAGTTCCACCGCCGCGCCCAGGAACGGGTGGTCGGTCGCGTCAAGCCCGGCCGCCCGTACGTCACCGGCCGGGGCGCCCGCCTCCAGCCAGTACCGCTCGTGCTGGAACGCGTAGGTCGGCAGGTCGGTGCGGCGCGCGCCCGGCAGGACGGCGTCCCAGTCGATGCGCACGCCGTGCGTGTGCGCCTGGGCCAGGGAGAGCATCAGCCGGTCGCGTCCGCCGTCGCGGCGGCGCAGCGTGGGTACGACCGCGGCGTCGGCCTCGGCGGCCTCGATGGCGTCCTGGATACCGGCCAACTGGACCGGGTGCGGGCTGACTTCGACGAAGACGTCGTACCCGTCGGCGAGCGCGGCCCGGATCGCGTCGTGGAAGCGGACCGTCCGGCGCATGTTGCGGTACCAGTAGCCGGAATCCAGCTGATCCGTGTCCAGTTTCCCGCCCGTCACCGTGGAGTAGAAGGGCACGGCGCCGGGGAGCGGGCTGACACCGGCGAACCCCTCGGCGGCCTGGGCCTGGACGCGTTCGATCTGCGGTGAGTGCGCGGCGTAGTCGACGGCGACGCGGCGGGCCTGGACGCCCTCCCGCTGGCAGTGCGCGAGGAGTTCGTCCAGGGCGTCGGTGTCACCGGAGACCACGGCGGTGGCGGGGCCGTTCACGGCGGCGATGCCGAGCCGGCCGTCCCAGCGGGCGACCAGTTCGCGCACCTCCTCGTCCGGGAGCGGCACCGAGGCCATGGCGCCGAGCCCCTGGAGTTCGCGTACCGCGAGGCTGCGCCGCACCACGACGCGGGCCCCGTCCTCCAGGGAGAGGGCACCGGCGATCACCGCCGCGGAGACCTCGCCCTGGGAGTGCCCGACGACCGCGTCGGGGGTCACTCCGAAGGAGCGCCACACCTCGGCGAGGGCGACGGTCATCGCCCACAGCACAGGTTGCAGCACGTCGACCCGGTCCTGTTCGACCTCGGACGTGCCGCGCAGCACCGCGGTCAGGGACCAGTCGACGTGCGGTGCCAGCGCGCGTTCGCAGGCGTCGACGCGGTCGCGGAAGACGGGGTTGGTCTCCAGCAGTTCGGCGGCCATGCCCACCCATTGCGAGCCCTGCCCGGGGAAGACGAAGACGGTCCTGCCGCCGCGTGCGCTGCCGGTCACCGCGCCGGGCGGGGTGACGCCGGCCGCGACACCGGCCAGTTGCCGTCGAAGCTCCTGGAGGGTCTGCCCGACGACCACGGCGCGGTGTTCGAAGGCCGCCCTGGTCGTGGCCAGCGAGTGCGCCACGTCGGTCAGGAGCGCCGCCTCGCCGTCGTTGCCGTTGCTGCCGTCGCTGGCGTCACTGAGGTCGCTCTCGTCCAGGAAGGACGCGAGGCGGGCGGCCTGAGCGCGCAGTGCCGCCTCGGTCCTGCCGGACAGCACCCACGGCACGGCCGCGCCGGACCCGGACGCCGGTCCGTCGGCCGTGCGGGCCCGCTCGGCTTCGGTCGCGGGGGCCTGCTCGATGATGGTGTGCGCGTTGGTGCCGCTGACGCCGAAGGAGGACACGGCGGCCCGGCGGGGGCGGTCCGTCTCCGGCCAGTTAACGGCCTCGGTCAGCAGCCGTACCTCGCCCGCCGACCAGTCCACGTGCGGCGTCGGCTCGTCCACGTGCAGGGTCCGCGGGAGCACGCCGTGCCGCATCGCCATGACCATCTTGATCACTCCGGCGACACCCGCGGCGGCCTGTGTGTGTCCGATGTTGGACTTCAGCGAGCCCAGCCACAGCGGCTGCCCCTCGGGCCGCTCCCGCCCATAGGTGGCGAGGAGTGCCTGCGCCTCGATCGGGTCGCCGAGCTTCGTCCCCGTACCGTGCGCCTCCACGGCGTCCACATCGGCCGGGGCGAGCCCGGCGGACGCCAGCGCCTGCCGGATCACCCGCTGCTGCGAGGGCCCGTTCGGCGCCGTCAGACCGTTGGACGCACCGTCCTGGTTGACGGCGCTGCCCCGGACGACGGCCAGCACGCGGTGCCCGTGGCGTTCGGCGTCGGACAACCGCTCCACGAGGAGCATGCCGACGCCCTCGCCCCAGCCCGTGCCGTCGGCGCCGGCGGCGAACGCCTTGCACCGGCCGTCCGGGGCCAGTCCGCGCTGGCGGCTGAACTCCACGAAGACGGTCGGGCTCGCCATGACGGTGACACCGCCGGCCAGCGCCATCGTGCACTCGCCGCTCCGCAGGGCCTGGACGGCGAGGTGCAGGGCGACCAGGGACGACGAGCAGGCCGTGTCGACAGTGACGGCGGGGCCCTCCAGGCCGAAGGTGTAGGAGACACGTCCGGAGGCGACGCTGCCGGAGCCGCCGGTGGTGAGCAAACCCTCGACGCCTTCGGGCAGTTCGCGCGGGCCTTGCCCGTAGTCGTGGTACATCAGGCCGGTGAAGACGCCGGTACGGCTGCCCCGCATCGCCGCCGGGTCGATCCCGGCGCCTTCGAACGCCTCCCAGGACGCCTCCAGGAGCAGCCGCTGCTGGGGGTCCATGGCCAGCGCCTCGCGCGGCGAGATCCCGAAGAACCCGGCGTCGAACTCGGCCGCCTCGTGCAGGAATCCGCCGTCGCGCGCATAGGTCTTGCCGAGGCGCTCCGGGTCGGGGTCGTACAGCCCCTCGATGTCCCAGCCCCGGTCCTCTGGGAACCGGGAGATGCCGTCGCGCCCGGCGGCCACCAGCCGCCACAGGTCCTCCGGGGAGCGCACGCCGCCCGGGAGGCGGCAGCTCATGCCGACGATGGCGACCGGCTCGTCGGCGTCGGCCACGGTCCGCCGGGCCGTGGGCCGGGCCGTGGCGGCGGGGGCCTCGTCGAGGAGTTCGCCGCCGATGTGCCGGGCGAGGGCGGTGGGGGTGGGGTGGTCGAAGACAAGGGTGGCGGGCAGCCGCAGGCCGGTGGCGCCGGTGAGGCGGTTGCGCAGTTCGACGGCGGTCAGCGAGTCGAAGCCGAGGTCCTGGAAGGCGTGTGTGGGCTGGACGGCCCGGGGCGAGGAGTGCCCGAGCACGGCGGCGACCTCGCCGCGGACCAGTTCGAGCAGCGCCTCCGCGCGCTCGTCGCCGGTCAGCCCGGCGAGTCGGTCGGCCAGGGATCCGGTGGTCGCGCGCTGGGCCGTGCCGCGTACGGAGTTACGGACGAGCCCGCGCAGCGGGGCCGGTACGGTCTGCGCCGGGCGGTCGCGCAGGGCGGCGGTGTCGAGACGGACCGGCACGAGCAGGGGCTCGTCGGCGGCGAGCGCCGCGTCGAACAGCCGTAGGCCGTCCTCGGTGGTGAGCGCCAGGACTCCGGAGCGTGCCATCCGCGACCTGCCCGCCGCGTCCAGGGTGTCGGCCATGGCACCCTCCTGCTCCCACAGGCCCCAGGCGAGGGAGACGGTGGGGCGGCCCTGGGCGCTGCGGTGCCGGGCGAAGGCGTCGAGGAAGGCGTTGGCGGCGGCGTAGTTGCCCTGGCCGGGGTTGCCGAAGACGCCCGCGGCGGAGGAGAACATCACGAACGTCGTGCGGTCGTCGGTGAGTTCGTCCAGGTGGAGCACGGCGTCGGCCTTGGGCGCGAGGACGGCGCGCACGCGCTCCGGGGTGAGTGCGGCGATCACGCCGTCGTCGAGGACTCCGGCGGTGTGGACGACGGAGTCGACCGGGTGGGTGGCCAGCAGCCGGGCGACGGCGGCGCGGTCGGCGAGGTCGCAGGCGGCCCAGGTCGCTTCGGCGCCGAGCGCCACGAGTTCGGCCGCCAGGTCCGCGGCGCCCGGCGCGTCCGCGCCCCGTCGGCTGACGAGCAGCAGCCGCCGTACGCCGTGTCCGGTCACCAGGTGCCGGGCGAGGGTGCCGCCCAGCGCTCCGGAGGCGCCGGTGAGGAGCACGGTGCCGAGGCCGGTGGGGGCGGCGGCGGTGTCGTCCGTGTCGTCCGTCCTGCCCGTGCTCCCGGTGGCCGCGTCCTTCGTCGTTCGAGCGGCGGCGGCACGTACCAGGCGCGGTACGCCCGCTTCCCCGTTGCGGACGACGACATGGGGCTCGCCGGACCGTACGACGCCGGGCACGAGCGCGGCCGCCTCGTCCGGGCGGTCGGTTTCGAGGAGCACGATACGGCCGGGGTTCTCCGCCTGGGCCGAGCGGACCAGTCCGCCCGCGGCGGCGTGCGCGAGGTCGTCGCAGCGCGCAACCAGGACAAGGCGCGCCGTACGGTCCTCCGCCAGCCAGCGCTGGACCAGTCCCAGCACCTCGGTGGTGACCGCGCGGACCCGCTCGGCCCCGCTCTCCCCTTCCGGCCCGTCGGGGCACGGCACCACGACCACGTCCGGCTGTGCCGGCCCGTCGGCCTCGGCCAGTGCGTCGAGGTCCGGGACGTACGCGACGACGGTCCCGTCCGCGCCCTCGGCGGCCAGGCTCAACGGCGTCCGCTCGACGGTGAACAGCGCGTCACCCGAGCGCTTGCGAAGCTGCTCGGCCGACACGGGACGGAGCGTCAGCGACTCGACGGACACCACCGGCTGACCGGCGCCGTCGGCCACCGTCAGGGACACCGCGTCCGTACCGGCCGCCGCCAGCCTCACTCGTACGGTGGACGCGCCCGTGGCGTGCACGGACACCCCGGACCAGGCGAACGGCAGGAGCGGTCCGTCGGCTTCGGGGACCAGCCCGCCCACGCCGATCGCATGCAGCGCCGCGTCGAGCAGCGCCGGGTGCAGCAGGAAGGACCCGGTGTCCGTGCCGTCGGGGAGGGCGACCTCGACGAAGACTTCGTCACCCGTGCGCCAGGCACTCCGCAGTCCCCGGAACGCGGGCCCGTACGCCAGGCCGAGGTCGGCCAACCGGTCGTAGAAACCGTCGAGTTCGATCGGTTCGCAGCCCGCGGGCGGCCATGCGGTGAGCGCCCGACCGGCAGCCTTCTCCTCCTTGCCGCCCGTCTCGCCGCCCGTCTCGCCGCCCGCCTCGGCGCTCCGTTCGGTGACGAAGCCGGTCGCGTGGCGGACCCACGGCAGGTCGGTGTCGTCCTCGGGGCGCGCGTGCACGGTCAGCGGCCTGCGGCCCGAGCCGTCGGCCGCGCCGACCCATACCTGCACCGCGACGCCGCCGTGCTCGGGCACCACGAGGGGCGCTTCGAGGGTGAGGTCCTCCAGCAGGTCGCAGCCTGCTTCGTCGGCGGCGCGCACGGCCAGTTCCACGAACGCGGTACCGGGCAGCAGCACGGTCCCGAGCACGGCGTGGTCGCCCAGCCAGGGATGCGTCCGCAGGGACAGCCGACCGGTCAGCAGTCGCTCGTCACCGCCGGCCAGGGAGACGGCGGCGGCCAGCAGCGGGTGGTCGGCCGAGCCGAGACCGGCGGCGCGGACGTCGCCGCGAGCGGCCGGTGCGGTGTCGAGCCAGTAGCGCTCGTACTGGAAGGCGTAGGTGGGCAGGTCCACCCGGCGGGCGCCCGGGAAGAAGGCGTACCAGTCCGGCGAGACGCCGTGTACGTGCAGTTCGGCCACGGCGGCGAGGAGCGCGGCCCGCTCGGGGCGGTCGGCGCGCAGGGCGGGCACGGTGACCACGTCGTCGTCCAGGCAGCCCTGGGCGAGAGCGCTGAGCACCCCGCCCGGGCCGATCTCCACGAACGTGGTCACACCCAGGTCGGCGAGCGTCTTCACGCCATCCGCGAACCGCACCGCCTCCCGCACATGGCGAACCCAGTACTCGGGGGTGTACGGCTCGGCCAGCCGCCCGGTGAGGTTGGAGACCACCGGAATCCTCGGCTTCGCGAAACCCAACTCGCTTACTACCTCGGCGAATTGCTCCAGCATCGGGTCCATCGACGGCGAGTGGAAGGCGTGGCTGACCTTCAGCCGGGACGTCTTACGGCCTTGCTCCCGGAAGACCTCACCGATCGCGACCGCCGCGTCCTCGACGCCCGAAACCACCACCGACTGCGGGCCGTTGATCGCCGCGATGCCCACGCCATCGGTCAGGTAGGGCAGCACCTCGTCCTCGGTGGCCTGTACGGCGACCATCGCGCCGCCACCCGGCAGCGCCTGCATCAGACGCGCACGCGCCGACACCAGCTTGGCCGCGTCCTCAAGGGACAGCACACCCGCAACATGAGCAGCCGCGATCTCACCCACCGAATGCCCGGCCACGTAATCCGGCCGCACACCCCACGATTCGAGAAGCCGGAACAACGCCACCTCGACCGCGAACAACGCAGGCTGCGTCGAACCCGTCTGGTCCAACTCCTCCGAATCCACGTCCACGGGCGCGTCCAGAACCACACACACCTCGTCGTAAGCGGCGGCGAACACAGGGAACGTGTCATACAACTCGCGCCCCATGCCGAGGCGTTGCGAGCCCTGGCCGGAGAAGAGGAACCCGACGCGTCCGCCGGTGCCGGAGAGGCCGCGGGTGACGCCCGGGGCCGGGGCACCGGATGCCACGGCGCGCAGTCCTGCGGCGAGTTCGTCCGGCGTCTCGCCCTGGACCACCGCGCGGTGGTCCAGGGCCGTGCGCGTCGTGGCGAGCGAGAACGCGACGTCGTACAGGGGGACTTCGGCGTCCGTACGGGACAACAGCCGTTCGGCCTGGGCGCGCAGGGCCTCCTCGGTCCTGCCCGAGATCACCCACGGCACCGGTCCGCCCTCGGCCGGGCGCGCGGCCTCCCGGGCGACGGCCTCGGTGCTCTCCCCGCCTTCCCCCGAGGCGACGGCCTCCGCGCTCTCCGCGCCTTCCTCCGGCGCGTCGTCCGGGTCCTCGGTGTCCGGCGCGAACGCCTCGGCGGACGGGGCCTCTTCGATGATCGTGTGCGCGTTGGTGCCGCTGATCCCGAAGGAGGAGATGCCGGCCCGGCGCGGCTGGTCGGACGCGGGCCAGGGCGTGTTCTCGGTGAGCAGCCGTACGGCGCCCGCCGACCAGTCGACGTGCGGGGAGGGGGCGTCGATGTGCAGCGTGCGCGGAAGTTCGCCGTGGCGCAGGGCCATGACCATCTTGATGATGCCCGCGACACCGGCCGCGGCCTGGGTGTGCCCGATGTTGGACTTGATGGAGCCCAGCATCAGCGGCTTGTCGTCGGGGCGGCCCTGTCCGTAGGTGGCGAGGAGCGCCTGTGCCTCGATCGGGTCGCCGAGCCGGGTGCCCGTGCCGTGTGCCTCGACCGCGTCGACCTGTGCGGTGCTCAGCCGGGCGGCTGCCAGGGCCTGGCGGATCACCCGTTGCTGGGAGGGGCCGTTGGGGGCGGTCAGGCCGTTGGATGCGCCGTCCTGGTTGACGGCGGAGCCCCGGACGACGGCGAGGATCTCGTGTCCGTTGCGCCGGGCGTCGGAGAGGCGTTCCACCAGAAGCAGGCCGGCGCCCTCGCCCCAGCCGGTGCCGTCGGCGCCGGCAGCGAACGCCTTGCAGCGGCCGTCGGGCGCCAGTCCGCGCTGGCGGCTGAAGCCGACGAAGGTGGCGGGGCCGACCATCGCGGTGACACCGCCCGCGACGGCCAGCGAGCACTCGCCGTTGCGCAGCGACTGGACGGCCAGGTGCAGGGCGACCAGGGACGAGGAGCAGGCCGTGTCGACCGTGACCGCCGGGCCTTCAAGTCCGAAGGTGTACGAGAGCCGCCCGGAGGCGACACTGCCCGAGGTCCCCGTGCCCAGGTAACCTTCCAGGTCCTCCGGGGAGTTCTGGAGGGCGGCCAGGAACTCGTGGTTCATCACACCGGTGAACACACCGGTCCTGCTCCCCGCGAGCGAGGCGGCGTCGATGCCGGCCCGCTCGAAGAGTTCCCACGACGTCTCCAGCAGCAGCCGCTGCTGGGGATCCATGGCGAGGGCCTCGCGTGGCGAGATCCCGAAGAGACCGGCGTCGAACCGCGCGAGGTCGCTCAGGAACGCGCCCTCGCGGGCGTAACTGGTCCCGCGGGCCTCCGGATCCGGGTCGTAGAGCGCGTCCAGGTCCCAGCCTCGGTCGGCCGGGAACCCCGCGACGGCGTCGCGGCCACCCGACACCAGCTCCCACAGGTCCTCGGGTGAGTCGACGCCTCCCGGATAGCGGCAGCTCATACCGATGATGGCCACCGGCTCCCCGGCGGCGTCCTCGTAGTCACGAAGGCGCCGCCGGGTCTCCTGGAGGTCCGCGGTGACTCGCTTCAGGAAATAGCGGAGCTTGTCCTCGTTCGCCACCGAAATCGTCCCTCACCCCTGCGATGACTTACCGGAATTCGGCAAGGGCTCACCGGGACGCGCCGGAGCGGTCAGGAAATCCCGAATTCCTTGCCGAGCAGATCGAATACTTCGTCGTCCGTGGCCGATTCCAGATCGCTGCCGCTCGTGCCAGGGATTTCCTGGTCCGATGTCTTGCCGGATCCACCGGCAATCAACAGCACTTCCTGGAGCTTCACCAGGATCCGGTCGCGAGCTTCGCTCGCTGCCAACTTCGTGACCAATTCTTGTTCGACGTTGTCCAAGTTGGCAAGTAGGGAATCCACTAGGGCCGGTTCGGCGGCCCCCGCTATCTCCGTGAACACATGCCGGGCCAGGAGAACGGGTGTCGGATGGTCGAACACCAGGGTCGCGGGGAGCCGCAGCCCGGTGGTCCGGTTCAGCCGGTTGCGCAGTTCGACGGCCGTGAGGGAGTCGAAGCCCAGGTCCTGGAAGGCGTGTTCCGGCCGGACCGTGCGGTCCGACGCGTGCCCCAGGACCGCGGCCACCTCGGCCCGCACCAGATCCAGCACGGTCTTCTCCCCCTCGCCCTCGGACAGCTCCGCCAGGCGCTCGGCAAGCGAGGGCCCATGGGCGGAAGCGGAGGAGGTGGCGGAGGTGGCGGCCTGTACGGCCCTTCGGCCGGCCGGGGCCGGTGCCAGGGCGCGCAGCACCGGCGGCGCCTCACCGCCGCGCAGGGCGCCGGTGTCGAGACGGACCGGGGCGAGCACCGCCGCGTCCGAGGCAAGCGCCGCGTCGAACAGCCGCAGCCCCTCCCCCGTCGGCAGCGGCAACACCCCGCTGCGCGCCATCCGCGCCCGGTCGGCCGCGGCGAGACCGTCAGTCATCGCACCGGACTGCTCCCACACCCCCCACGCAAGAGAGGTGGCGGGCAGTCCCGCCCGGCGCCGGTGGGCCGAGAAGGCGTCGAGGAAGGAGTTCGCCGCCGCGTAACTCGCCTGACCGGCACTGCCGATCAGACCGGCGACGGACGAGAACACCACGAAGGCGGCCAGCCCCATGTCCCGGGTGCACTCGTGCAGATTCAGCACGGCGTCCACCTTGGGCCGGAAGACCTCCCTCATCCTCTCCGGGGTGACCGAGCCGATCACCCCGTCGTCCAGCACGCCCGCGGTGTGCACGACGGCCGACAGCGCCTGCCCGCCCAGCCCGTCCAGCATCGCGGCGACGGCCTCCCGGTCCGCGATGTCGCAGGCCGCCCAGGTGATCTCGGCACCCAGCGCGGTGAGTTCGGCCGCCAGTTCGGCGGCGCCCGGCGCGTCCGCGCCCCGGCGGCTCGCCAGGAGCAGCCGCCGTACCTTGTGCTCGGACACCAGATGCCGTGCGACGAGCCCGCCCAGCGCCCCGGAGGCACCGGTCACGAGCACCGTACCGGCGGCGAGGTCCGGCGCGTCGCCGAGCGCCCCGGTGGTCCTTACGAGACGCGGCACGCGCACCTCCCCGTCGTGGACCGCGAACTGCGGTTCTCCGGCGGCGAGTACGGCGGGCAGTACCCGCACCACGTCGTCGGTGTCCTCGGCCTCCGCCAGTACGAACCGGTCCGGGTTCTCCGACTGCGCGGACCGCACCAGCCCCCACGCCGCCACATGCGCCAGATCACCGGGACGCGTCACCAGCACCAGACGCCCCGCACGTTCCCGCGCCGACCACGACTGCGCCAGTGCCAGAACCTCGCTCGCGATGGCGTGCACCCGGTCGGCGGTCTGGGTGCCGGGCGTTTCCGGGCACGGTACGACCGTGACAAGCTCGGTCCCGCTCTCGTTCTCGCTACCGGTCTCGGTTTCGGTTTCGGGAAGGGCGGCGGACAGGGCGGCCAGGTCCGGGTAGACCCGTACATCGAGTGGGGTGTCGCCCTCCACAAGGGCGACGGGCTGCCAGGCCAGGCCGAACAGCGAGTCGTCGGCCCGCCCCCGGGAATCGCCGGCCGCGAGCAGCTGCTCGCGGGACACCGGCCGCAGCGACAGCGAACCGACCGTGGCGACCAGGGCGCCTGAGGCGTCGGCCACGGTCAGCGACACCGCGTCCGTGCCCGTACGGGAGACCTTGACCCGCAGCGCCGCCGCGCCCGTGGCCCGCACCCCCACCTCGGACCACGCGAAGGGCAGCAGCGGCCCGTCGGTCACGGGGACCAGCCCGCCCGCGCCGATCGCATGCAGCGCCGCGTCCAGCAGCGCCGGATGAACGGCGAACGCGTCCGCCTCCGTGTCCTCGGGGAGGGCGACCTCGGCGAGGACGTCGTCCCCGGCGCGCCACACGGAGCGCAGCCCGCGGAAGGCCGGACCATAGCTCAGGCCGAGCCCGTCCAGGCCCTCGTAGAACCCGCTCAGGTCGACGGGCTCCGCAGCCGCCGGCGGCCACGCTCCGAGGTCCACGCCGTGCGGCGGGTCGGGCAGTTCGTCCGTCAGGTAGCCGACGGCATGCCGTACCCATGGCGTGTCGTCCCGGGCATCGTCCGGGGCGTCGTCCGGCCGCGAGTGCACGCTCAGCGCGCGCCGGCCGGACTCCTCCTCGGGCCCGACCCACACCTGTACGGCGACACCGCCCTGGTCCGGGACGATCAGCGGTGCTTCCAGCGTCAGATCCTCGACCTGCGCGCACCCGGCCTCGTCGCCCGCGCGCACCGCCAGCTCCACGAGTGCGGTACCCGGCAACAGCACCCTGCCCATCACCGTGTGGTCGGCCAGCCAGGGGTGTGTCCTGAGCGACAGCCGCCCGGTGACCAGGAACCCTCCGGCGCCGGGCAGCGCGACCACCGCACCGGCCAACGGGTGCTCCGCCGCGCCCAGTCCGAGCCCGGCGGCAGCGGCCCCACCGCTGAACTCCTCCGGCGCCTCCAGCCAGAAACGCTCGTACTGGAAGGCGTAGGTCGGCAGATCGACCCGCCGAGCACCCGGGAAGACCGCCCGCCAGTCCGGGGACACACCGTGCACATACAGCTCGGCGAGCGCGGTGACGACCGCCTGCGGCTCGGGACGGTCCGCCCGTACGGCGGGGACGGTCACGATGTCGTCCACACAGCCCTGGGCAAGGGCACTCAGCACCCCGCCAGGACCGATCTCCACGAACGTCCCGACGCCCAGCTCGTGCAGGGTCCGCACACCGTCGGCGAAACGAACCGCCTCGCGGACGTGCCGTACCCAGTACGAGGGCGTGTACGGCTCGGCCAGACGGCCCGTGAGGTTCGAAACGAACGGAATCTGTGGCTCGTTGAAGACCAACCCGCCGACGACCTCGCCGAACTCCTCCAACATCGGATCCATCAACGGCGAATGGAACGCGTGACTGACCTTCAGCCGGGACGTCTTACGTCCCTGCTTCCGGAAGACCTCGCCGATCGAGACCGCCGTGTCCTCCACGCCCGAAACCACGACCGACTGCGGCCCGTTGATCGCCGCGATGCCAACCTGTTCGGTCAGATACGGCAGCACCTCGTCCTCGGTCGCCTGTACGGCGACCATCGCGCCACCGCCCGGCAACGCCTGCATCAGACGCGCACGCGCCGACACCAACCGCGCCGCATCCTCAAGGGACAACACACCCGCAACATGAGCAGCCGCGATCTCACCGACCGAGTGACCAGCCACGTAATCCGGCCGCACACCCCACGATTCGAGAAGCCGGAACAACGCCACCTCGACCGCGAACAACGCAGGCTGCGTCGAACCCGTCTGGTCCAACTCCTCCGAATCCACGTCCACGGGCCCGTCCAGAAGCCCGCACACCTCGTCATAGGCGGCGGCGAACACAGGGAACGCCTCGTACAACTCACGCCCCATACCGAGCCGTTGCGAACCCTGCCCCGAGAACAAGAACCCGACCTTGCCCCCGCTGCCCGGTTCGCCCGTGACGATCCGGCTGGACGCGGCGCCCGCAGTGAACGCGCGTAGTCCGTCGAGGAGTTCGTCGCGGATCTCCCCCACCACGGCAGCCCGGTACTCCATGGCCGAGCGCGTGGTGGCGAGGGAGAAGGCGAGATCGGCCGGCCGTAGGTCCGTGGTCGAGGCCAGGGACAGAAGGCGCTCCGCCTGGGCCCGCAGTGCCGTGTCGCTCTTCGCGGACAGCACCAATGGTACGACCGCGTCGGGCTCCGGCTCGGGAGCCGGCTCCGCCGAGTCCGGGGTCTGTTCCACGATCACATGGGCGTTCGTGCCGCTGATGCCGAAGGACGACACCGCAGCCCTGCGCGGCCCGTTGTGCGCAGGCCATTCCACGGCCTCAGTCAGCAGCCGGACGTCACCCGCCGACCAGTCCACATGCGGCGTCGGCTCATCCACATGCAAGGTCTGCGGCAGCACACCGTGCCGCATCGCCATGACCATCTTGATCACACCACCGACACCCGCAGCAGCCTGCGCATGCCCGATGTTCGACTTCAACGAACCCAACCACAACGGCCGCCCCTCCGACCGCTCCTGACCATAAGTCGCGATCAACGCCTGCGCCTCGATCGGGTCACCCAACCGCGTCCCCGTACCATGCGCCTCCACGGCATCGACCTGGTCCGAGGACACACCTGCATTCGCCAACGCCTGCCGGATCACCCGCTGCTGCGAAGGACCATTCGGCGCCGTCAGACCATTCGACGCACCATCCTGATTCACCGCCGTACCCCGAACAACCGCCAACACCTGATGACCGTGACGACGCGCATCAGACAACCGCTCCACCAGCAACATGCCCGCACCCTCAGCCCAACCCGTGCCATCCGCACCGGCCGAGAACGCCTTGCACCGGCCATCCGCCGACAGACCACGCTGCCGACTGAACTCCACGAACGTCGAAGGAGTAGCCATCACGGTGACGCCACCGACAAGGGCCATGGAGCACTCGCCGCTGCGCAGCGCCTGGGCCGCCAGATGCAGGGCCACCAGGGACGACGAGCACGCCGTGTCGACGGTGACCGCGGGCCCTTCAAGTCCGAATGTGTAGGAGACCCGCCCGGAAGCGATGCTGCCCGCGCTGCCGCTGCCCAGGTAGGCGTCCATGCCCTCCCCCGGCGTCTTCACGCGGGCGCCGTAGTCGTGGTACATCACCCCCGCGAAGACACCGGTCCTGCTCCCCCGCACCGTCGCCGGATCGATCCCGGCCCGCTCGAACGCCTCCCACGAGGTCTCCAGGAGCAACCGCTGCTGCGGGTCCATCGCCAGCGCCTCACGCGGCGAGATACCGAAGAAGGCCGGGTCGAACTCGGCGGCCTCGTGGAGGAAGCCACCGTGGCGCACATAGGACTTGCCGGAGCGGTCGGGGTCCGGGTCGTACAGGCTCTCGACGTCCCAGCCGCGGTCCTCGGGGAAGCCCGAGATCGCGTCGCCGCCGGAGGCTACGAGGCGCCACAGGTCTTCGGGTGACCGCACATCGCCGGGGAACCGGCAGGCCATACCGACGATCGCGATGGGCTCGTCCGTGCCGGTCACCGCGGCCACCGCGGCGTCCGGCCGTTCCTGGACGCCCAGTGTCTCGGCCAGCAGGAAGCGGGAGAGCGCGAGGGGCGTGGGGTGGTCGAAGACCAGGGTCGCGGGGAGCCGCAGCCCGGTCGCCGCGTTCAGCCGGTTGCGGAGTTCCACCGAGGTGAGCGAGTCGAAACCGGCGTCCTGGAAGGCGTGTTCCGGCTGCACGGCCTGGGCCGAGGAGTGCCCGAGCACGGCGGCGACCTCGCCGCGCACCAGGTCCAGCACGACGTGCTCGCGCTCGGCCGCCGGCAACCCGGCAAGCCGCTCACCCAGCGCGCCCTTCGGTGCGCTCCGCGCCGTACGCCGGGCGGTGCCCCGTACGGGTCCGCGCAGCCCGCGCAGGACCGGCGGCACCGTGCCCTGGAGACCGCCCAGGTCCAGCCGCAGGGGGGCGACGGTGGCCCGGTCCAGGGCCAGCGCCGCGTCGAAGAGCCGTAGTCCTTCGTCAACGGCTATCGGGGCCAGGCCCACCCGCTTGAGCCTGGTGAGATCCGCCTGGTCGAGCCGGTCGGCCATGCCACCGCCTTGCTCCCACAGGCCCCATGCGAGTGATGTGGCGGGGAGTCCCTGGGCGCGGCGGGATTCGGCGAAGGCGTCGAGGAAGGTGTTCGCCGCCGCGTAGTTGCCCTGTCCCGCGCTGCCCAGGATGCCGGACACGGAGGAGAACATGACGAACGCCGCCAACTCGCCTGCCAATTCATGGAGGTTGAGTACGGCGTCGACCTTGGGCCGCAGTACCTTCTCCATACGCTCGGGGGTGAGCGAGGCGATCACTCCGTCGTCGAGGACGCCTGCCGTGTGCACCACGGCCGTCACCGGTGTGCCGGACAGCACCTCGGCGAGGGCGTCCCGGTCGGCCGCGTCGCAGGCCGCCCAGCTCACCTCGGCGCCCCACGCGGTCAGTTCGGCCTCCAGCTCGACCGCGCCGGGTGACTCCGCGCCTCGGCGGCTGAGCAGCAGCAGGCTCCGTACGCCGTGCTCGGCGACCAGGTGGCGGGCGACGAGCCCGCCCAGCGCCCCGGACGCACCGGTCAGCAGCACGGGGCCGGCGCCGAAGTCTGGCGCGCCGATGGCCGCTCCAGTGGCCGTTTCGGTGGCCGCTCCGGTGGCCTTGGCCAGACGCGGGACGAACACCTCCCCGCCCCGGATCGCGAACTGCGGCTCGTCGGAGGCGAGTACGGCGGGCAGTACGCGCACCACGTCGTCGGTGTCCTCGGCCTCCGCGAGCACGAACCGGTCCGGATTCTCCGACTGCGCGGACCGCACCAGCCCCCACACCGCCGCATGCGCCAGATCGCCGGGACGCGTCACCAGCACCAGACGCCCCGCACGTTCCCGCGCCAACCACCACTGCACCAGCGTCAGAACGTCATCGGTGACGCTGTGCACGCTGTGCACCCGGTCGGTCTCCGCGTCGGATCCCGCCGGGCACGGCACGACAACGGTCTCCGGTGTCCCTTCCGCCTCCCGCAGCGCGGCGAAGTCCACGAACGTCTCGATCGCCGACGCCTCGGTGGCGGAGGGGAGAGAGAGCGGGGTCCACTCCATCCCGAACAGCTGCTCGCCACCACTGGCATCGCGCAGTTGCTCCGTCGAGACCGTCCGCAGCGACAACGACTCGACCGAGGCCACCGGTTCACCCGCGCCGTCGGCCACGGCAAGGGTGATCGAGCCGGTGGCCGTCCGCGACAGCTTCACCCGGACCATCGCCGCACCGGCCGCGTGCACGAACACGCCGGACCAGGCGAACGGCAGCGCGGGGCCGTCGTCCAATGACACCAGTCCACCGGCGGCCAGTGCGTGCAGAGCGGCGTCCAGCAGCGCCGGATGCAGGGCGAACGCCGTCGCCTCCGCGGCCGACTCCTCCGGCAGCTCGACCTCGGCGTAGACATCGTCCCCGCCGCGCCACACCGAGCGCAGGCCCTGGAAAAGCGGGCCGTAGTCCAGGCCCACGGCGGCCAGGCCCTCGTAGAACGCCGTCAGGTCGACGGCCTCCGCGCCCGCAGGCGGCCAGGTGCCGATGTCCACGGCGGACGGCGCCGCCGCCGAGGACAGCACGCCCGTCGCGTGCCGCAGCCATGGACCATCACCGGTCCGCGAATGCACGCTCAGCTGCCGGCGGCCCGACTCGTCCTCAGCCCCGGCAGCCACCTGAAGGGTGACGCCACCGCTCTCGGGCACGATCAGGGGAAGCTCAAGGGTGAGGTCCTCGATCCATCCGCACCCCGTTTCGTCACCCGCCCGGATCGCCAGCTCCACGAACGCGGTGCCGGGCAGCAGCACCGTCCCGTGTACGGCGTGATCGGCGAGCCACGGGTGGGTTTCGAGGGAGAGCAGACCGGTGAGCAGGACACCGTCACTGTCGGCCGTCACGATCGCGGCACCCAGCAGCGGATGATCCGCCGCCCCCAGGCCGGCGGCCCGGACATCACCGGACACCCGGGGAACGTCGAGCCAGAAGCGCTCGCGCTGGAAGGCGTAGGTGGGCAGGTCGATACGGCGGGCGCCGGGGAGCAGGGCCTGCCAGTCGAGCGAGACGCCGTACGCGTGCAGCGACCCCAGCGCGGCAGTGATCGCGTACGGCTCCGGGCGGTCGGCGCGCAGGGTGGGCACGGTGACGATGTCGTCCACACAGCCCTGGGCAAGGGCACTCAGCACCCCGCCCGGACCGATCTCCACGAACGTCCCGACACCCAGCTCGTGCAAGGTCCGCACACCGTCCGCGAAACGAACCGCTTCGCGCACGTGGCGTACCCAGTACGAGGGCGTGTACGGCTCGGCCAGACGGCCCGTGAGGTTCGAAACGACCGGAATTCGCGCTTCGTTGAAGACCAACCCGCCGACGACCTCGCCGAACTCCTCCAACATCGGATCCATCAGAGGCGAATGGAACGCGTGGCTCACCTTCAGTCGAGACGTCTTGCGACCCTGCTCCCGGAAGACCTCACCGATCGCGGCGACGGAGTCCTCGACGCCCGAAACCACCACCGAATGCGGCCCGTTGACCGCCGCGATACCCACGCCGTCGGTCAGGTAGGGCAGCACCTCCTCCTCGGTGGCCTGTACGGCAACCATCGCACCACCAGCCGGCAACGCCTGCATCAGACGCGCACGCGCCGACACCAACTTCGCCGCATCCTCAAGGGACAGCACACCCGCAATATGAGCAGCCGCGATCTCACCGACCGAGTGACCAGCCACGTAATCCGGCCGCACACCCCACGATTCGAGAAGCCGGAACAACGCCACCTCGACCGCGAACAACGCAGGCTGCGTCGAACCCGTCTGATGCAACTCCTCCGAATCCACGTCCACGGGCCCGTCCAGAAGCCCGCACACCTCGTCATAGGCGGCGGCGAACACAGGGAACGCCTCGTACAACTCACGCCCCATACCGAGCCGTTGCGAACCCTGCCCCGAGAACAAGAACCCGACCTTGCCCCCGAGCGCGCCTCCCACCGAAGCCGCACCGGAAGCGAGTGCCTCCAACTCCCGTCGCAGCTCGGCGAGATTCGCGCCCACGACTGCCGCACGGCGTTCCAGCGCCGCGCGCGATGTGGCCAGCGAGAGCGCCACGTCCTCCGGCCTGAGTTCGGTGTCCTCGGTGCTCTCGACGCCCTCGGTGTCGAGGAAGGACAGCAGCCGGGACGCCTGCTCCCGCAGCGCCGTGTCGCTCTTCGCGGACAGGACCCACGGTACGACCGCCCCCGACGCCGGAGCCGGTGTCTCCCCTGCCACGCCGGGCGCCTGCTCGACGATCACGTGGGCGTTGGTGCCGCTCACGCCGAAGGAGGACACCGCAGCCCTGCGCGGCCCGTTGTGCGCAGGCCATTCCACGGCCTCAGTCAGCAGCCGGACGTCACCCGCCGACCAGTCCACATGCGGCGTCGGCTCATCCACATGCAAGGTCTGCGGCAGCACACCGTGCCGCATCGCCATGACCATCTTGATCACACCACCGACACCCGCAGCAGCCTGCGCATGCCCAATGTTCGACTTCAACGAACCCAACCACAACGGCCGCCCCTCCGACCGCTCCTGACCATAAGTGGCAATCAGCGCTTGGGCCTCGATCGGGTCACCCAACCGTGTCCCCGTACCGTGCGCCTCCACGGCGTCGACCTGGTCCGAGGACACACCTGCATTCGCCAACGCCTGCCGGATCACCCGCTGCTGCGAAGGACCATTCGGCGCCGTCAGACCATTCGACGCACCATCCTGATTCACCGCCGTACCCCGAACAACCGCCAACACCTGATGACCGTGACGACGAGCATCGGACAACCGCTCCACGAGCAACATGCCCGCACCCTCAGCCCAACCCGTGCCATCCGCACCGGCCGAGAACGCCTTGCACCGACCGTCCGCCGACAGACCACGCTGCCGACTGAACTCCACGAAGACGCTCGGGCCGGCCATGACGGTGACGCCACCGACGAGGGCCATCGAGCACTCGCCGCTGCGCAGCGCCTGGGCCGCCAGATGCAGGGCCACCAGCGAGGACGAGCACGCGGTGTCGACCGTGACCGCGGGGCCCTCAAGGCCGAACGTGTAGGAGACGCGCCCTGAAGCGACGCTGCCCGCGCTGCCGTTGACGAGGTAGCCTTCCAGCCCTGCCGGTGAGGTGTGCACGCGGCCGCCGTAGTCGTGGTACATCACGCCCGCGAACACACCGGTCTTGCTCCCCCGCACCGTCGCCGGGTCGATCCCGGCCCGCTCGAACGCCTCCCACGACGTCTCCAGGAGCAATCGCTGCTGCGGGTCCATCGCCAGCGCCTCACGCGGCGAGATACCGAAGAACTCGGCGTCGAAGTCCGCCGCGTCGCGCAGGAATCCGCCCTCGCGCGTGTAACTGGTGCCCCACTGATCGGGGTTCGGGTCGTACAGCTTCGCCACGTCCCAGCCGCGGTCCTCGGGGAAGCCCGACACGGCGTCGCGACCGGAGCGGACCAGCTGCCACAGGTCTTCGGGCGACCGCACGTCGCCCGGGTAGCGGCAGGCCATGCCCACGATCGCGATCGGGTCGTCGGCCGTCGTGCCGGACGCCGGCCGGGTTTCCGGCGCGGTTGCCGCCGCCGCGTCGGAGCCTGCGGCCTCGGCGGTGAGGAAGCGGGCGAGGGTCAGCGGGTTCGGATAGTCGAAGATCAGGGTGGCGGGCAGCCGCATGCCGACGGCCGAGTTGAGCCGGTTGCGCAGTTCGACGGCGGTCAGCGAGTCGAACCCGATGTCCTTGAACGCGTCGTCCACGCCGACCGATCGGGCACCGGAGTGTCCGAGCACGGCCGCGACCTCACCGCGCACCAGGTCCAGCACCACCTGCTCCCGCTCGGCCACCGGCAGCCCGGCCAGCCGCTGCCCCAGCGAGCCCTTCGGCGCGGTCCGCGCCGTACGCCGTACCGGTGTGATCCGTACCAGTCCGCGCAGGACCGAGGGCACGGGCTGTCCCTGCCCCTCGCGGAACTGACCCTGTCCCTGGCGGAACTGGCCCTGTCCGTCGCGGAAGGCGGACGTGTCGAGGCGGATCGGGGCGACGGCCGCCCGATCGGTGGCCAGTGCCGTGTCGAACATGCGCAGGCCGTCCGCCGCTGGGATCGGGGCGAGGCCCATGCGCTTGATGCGGGTGAGATCGGTGTGGTCGAGGCCACCGGTCATGGCGCTCTCGCTGTCCTGCGCCCACAGCCCCCAGGCCAGCGAGGTGGCGCGCAGGCCGAGGGCTCGGCGGTGCTCGGCGAGGGCGTCGAGGAACGTGTTGGCGGCGGCGTAGTTGCCCTGTCCCGGCGTGCCGAGGGTGCCCGCCACCGAGGAGAAGAGCACGAACGCGGACAGGTCGCCGCACAGTTCGGCCGCGAGGTCGTGCAGGTTCAGCGCGGCGTCCACCTTGGGGCGGAACACGGCGTCCAGCCGGTCGGGTGTCAGCGATCCGATGATTCCGTCGTCCAAGACGCCGGCGGTGTGCACGATCGCGGACAGATTCTGTCCCGGTCCGGTCAGGAGTGCGCGGACGGCGTCGCGGTCGGCCACGTCGCACGCGGCCCAGGTGACGTCGGCGCCCCGCGCGGTCAGGTCGGCGGTGAGTTCGGCCGCGCCGGGCGCGTCCCCGCCCCGGCGGCTGACGAGCAGCAGGCTGTGTACGCCGTGCTCGGCGACCAGGTGCCGGGCGAGCAGCCCGCCCAGGCCGCCGGACGCACCGGTCAGCAGGACGGTGCCGGTGCCCAGGGCGGGGGCCTGCGGCTCGGCGTCCGGCGTGGCGACGCGGGCCAGCCTCGGCACCCGGATCTCGCCGTCCTCGCGTACCACGGCTTGCGGCTCGCCCGACGCGAGCAGGCCGGGCAGCACGTGGGCAAGGCCGGGCAGGAACTGGGCAGGCCCGGTGTGGTCGGCACCACTGCCGGTGGCGGCCTCCGTCGAGGTCTCGACCAGCACGATGCGGTCGGGGTTCTCGGTCTGCGCCGAGCGCACCAGTCCACGGACCGCCGCTTGGGCAAGGTCTCCCGTGCGGGTCACCAGCACCAGGCGCGCCGGGCGTTCCTCGGCCAGCCACCACTGGAGCAATTCCAGTACGGCGTAGGTGACTTCACGAACCCGGGTGGCCAGGTCCGTGGCGGTTCCGATCGGGCAGGGCACGATCACGGCATCGGCGGGGGCTTCGACCTCCGCTTCGGCTGCCCCTTCGGTTGCCGCTTCGGTTGCCGTTACGGCCGGTGAGTCGGCGTCCCGAAGTGCGGCGAGATCCTCGTACGGCTCGGTCCTGATGCCATCCGGCACGGACGGCAGGGCGGACGGCAGACCGAGTGGCGTCCACTCCAGGCCGAAGACCGCGTCGTCGCTGCCGGATCCGGCGCGCAGTTGGTCGGCGGGTACCGGGCGCAGCGTCAGCGAGTCGATCCGCGCGACCGGCTCACCGGTGCCGTCGGCCAGCAGCAGGGACACCGTGGAGGTGCCGGCGCGCGAGACCTTCACGCGCAGGGCGGAGGCACCGGCGGCCGCCAGTCGCACCCCGCTCCAGGCGAACGGGAGCAGCCCGTGCCCGGTTCCGGCATCGGGCTCCACCGCGCCGAGCCAGACGGTGTGCAGGGCGGCATCGAACAGCGCGGGGTGCAGGCCGTACGCGCTCGCGTCCATGCCGTCCGCGCCGGGCAGCTCCACCTCGGCGAAGAAGTCGTCCCCGGCACGCCAAGCGGCGCGCAGCCCCTGGAAGACGGGGCCGTAGCCGAGTGCCATACCGGCGAGGCGGTCGTAGAACCCGTCGACGTCGATCGGCTCGGCATCTGCGGGCGGCCACGCGGCGAGTGGGTCGTCCATGGGCTCTTCGGCGGCGACGGTCAGCGAGCCGGAGGCGTGCCGGATCCAGGCCCGCGCGGGGTCGTCCTGGTGGACGGGCGCGTCTCCGTCGTCGGTCCGCGAGTGCACGGTCAGCGGCCTGCGGCCGGTGCCGTCGTCGGCGCCGACCCGCACCTGGAGGGCGACGCCGCCGCGCTCGGGCATGAGCAGCGGTGTTTCGAGTGTCAGCTCCTCCAGCAGGTCGCAGCCCACGGCGTCGGCGGCGGTGACGGCCAGCTCCACGAACGCGGTGCCGGGCAGCAGCGCGACCCCGCTGACGGCGTGGTCCATCAGCCACGGGTGCGTGTGTGCCGAGAGCCGCCCGGTGAGGAGGTGTCCGTCGCCGTCGGCAAGCGGCACGGCGGCGCCGAGGAGCGGATGACCGGCCGCGCCCTGGCCCACCGCGCTCATGTCGCCGGTGGGGGCGGGGGCGTTGAGCCAGTAGCGCTCGCGCTGGAACGCGTAGGTGGGCAGATCGACACGCCGGGCATCCGGGAAGAAGGCTTCCCAGTCCAACTCGACGCCGGTGACGTGTAGTTGAGTGTAGGCGGTGGTGAGTGCCTGGGCCTCGGGGCGGTCGGCCCGCAGTACGGGGACGGTGACGATGTCGTCCACACAGCCCTGCGCCATACCACTGAGGACACCACCGGGACCGATCTCCACGAACGTCCCGACACCCAGCTCGTGCAAAGTCCGCACACCGTCCGCGAAACGAACCGCCTCGCGCACGTGCCGAACCCAATACGCGGCGGTGTACGGCTCGGCCAGCCGACCCGTGAGGTTCGAAACCACCGGAATCCGCGGCTCGTTGAAGGCCAACCCGCCGACGACCTCGCCGAACTCCTCCAACATCGGATCCATCAACGGTGAATGGAACGCGTGGCTCACCTTCAGTCGAGACGTCTTACGACCTTGACCGGCGAACAGCTCCGCAACCGCCAGGACCGCATCCTCAACACCGGAAACCACCACCGAGGAGGGACCGTTGATCGCGGCGATGCCCACGCCGTCGGTCAGGTAGGGCAGCACCTCGTCCTCGGTGGCCTGTACGGCGACCATCGCACCGCCACCCGGCAACGCCTGCATCAGCCGCGCACGCGCCGACACCAACCGCGCCGCATCCTCAAGCGACAACACACCCGCCACATGAGCAGCCGCAATCTCACCCACCGAATGCCCGGCCACATAATCCGGCCGCACACCCCACGACTCCAACAACCGGAACAACGCCACCTCGACCGCGAACAACGCAGGCTGCGTCGAACCCGTCTGATGCAACTCCTCCGAATCCACGTCCACGGGCGCATCCAGAACCGCACACACCTCGTCGAAGGCAGCGGCGAACACGGGATACGCCTCGTACAACTCCCGCCCCATACCGAGCCGTTGCGAACCCTGCCCCGAAAACAGGAACGCGACCTTCCCCGTCGCTTGGGCGCGCCCGGTGATGACGTTCGCCGCCGGTTCGCCCGCCGCGAGGGCCGCGAGGCCTGTCCGCAGTTCGGCCGGGTCGGTGCCGATCACGGCGGCGCGGTGCTCCAGTGCCGACCGTGTCGTGGCCGTCGACAATCCGGTGTCGACCGGCGACACATCGTCGGTCGCGAAGGCCAACAGGCGCTCCGCCTGGGCGTGCAGTGCCGCTTCGGTCTTCGCCGACAGCACCCAGGGCACGGGCACCGGGCGGTGTTCCCGGGCCGGCTCGGCCACGGTCGTGGCGGGCGCTTCTTCGAGGATCGTGTGCGCGTTGGTGCCGCCGATGCCGAAGGAGGAGACCGCGGCCCGGCGCGGCCCGGCGGTTCCGGGCCAGGGCACCGGTTCGGTGAGCAGTCGTACGGTGCCTGCCGACCAGTCGACGTGCCCGGTCGGCTCGTCCACATGGAGGGTCCGCGGCAGCGTGCCGTGCCGCAGCGCCAGCACCATCTTGATCACACCGGCGACACCGGCGGCGGCCTGCGTGTGACCGATGTTGGACTTGACCGAGCCCAGCCACACCGGCCGGTCGGCGGAGTGTTCGCGGCCGTATGTGGCGAGCAGTGCCTGCGCCTCGATCGGGTCGCCGAGCTTCGTCCCCGTACCGTGCGCCTCCACGGCGTCCACATCGGCCGGGGCGAGCCCGGCGGACGCCAGCGCCTGCCGGATCACCCGCTGCTGCGAGGGCCCGTTCGGCGCCGTCAGACCGTTCGACGCACCGTCCTGGTTGACCGCGCTGCCCCGGACCACCGCCAGCACCTGGTGGCCGTTGCGGCGGGCGTCGGAGAGCCGTTCCACCAGCAGCAGGCCGACGCCTTCGCCCCAGCCGGTGCCGTCGGCACCGGCGGCGAACGCCTTGCAGCGGCCGTCTGCCGACAGTCCGCGCTGCCGGCTGAACTCCACGAACAGGTCCGGCGTGGTCATCACGGTGACGCCCCCGACCAGGGCCATGGAGCACTCACCGCCGCGCAGGGCCTGGGCCGCGAGATGTAGCGCGACCAGGGACGACGAGCACGCCGTGTCCACGGTGACCGCCGGGCCCTCAAGTCCGAACGTGTAGGAGATGCGTCCGGAGACGACCGAGGCCGCCTTGCCGGTGAGCGCGTACCCCTCGATCTCCTCGGGCGCGTTGCGCAGCCCGTTGGCGTAGTCCTGGCCGTTGGTGCCGATGAACACACCGGTGCGGCTGGCGCGGACGGACGCCGGGGCGATCCCGGCGCGCTCGAAGGCCTCCCACGCGGTCTCCAGCAGCAGCCGCTGCTGCGGGTCCATGGCCAGCGCCTCGCGCGGCGAAATCCCGAACAGACCGGCGTCGAAACGGTCGGCGCCCTCGATGAAGCCACCCTCACGGGTGTACGTCGTACCCGGCCGTTCGGGGTCGGGGTCGTAGATCGCGTCGAGGTCCCAGCCTCGGTCGGTGGGGAAGCCTGACATCGCGTCCCGGCCGGAGCTGAGCAGCTCCCACAGGTCCTCCGGCGTCCGGACGCCGCCGGGGAAGCGGCAGCTCATGCTGACGATCGCGAGCGGCTCGTCGGCCGCGACGGCGGCCACCGCGTGCGGGACGGCCGTCTCCGTGCCGTGTCCGCCGAGGAGTTCGTCGCTCAGGTGGCGGGCGAGGGCGGTCGGGGTCGGGTGGTCGAAGACCAGGGTGGCGGGCAGTGCGAGACCGGTGGCCGTGCTCAGCCGGTGGCGGAGTTCGACGGCGGTGAGCGAGTCGAAGCCGGTTTCGCGGAACGTACGGTCCGCCTCGAAGGCGCCCTTGCCGGTGTGGCCGAGCACCATGGCGGCCCGCTCGCGCACCAGGTCCAGCAGGATGCGCACCCGGTCTCCCGGCGTGGCGTCGAGGAGGCGTCGGACCAGCGCGGACGCGGGCGCCTCGGTGCTCCTCGCGGCCCGGGCGCGGGCTTCGAGGGCTTCGCGGGCCTCGGGTACGCCGTGCAGCAGCGGGCAGGGGCGCGGGCCGGCGAAGGCCGGGACGAAGCGGTCCCAGTCCACGTCCGCGACGGTCACGGAGGTCTCGCCGCCGGTCAGCGCGGCATGCAGTGCGGCGATCGCGGGGAGCGCCGCGATCGGGCGTACGCCGCGCCGCCGCAGGTGGTCACCGGCGGCGCCGTCGGCCATGCCGCCGTCCGCCCAGGGGCCCCAGGCGACGGCCAGCGCGGGCAGTCCCTGGGACCGGCGCTGTTCGGCGAGGGCGTCGAGGAAGGCGTTCGCGGCGCCGTAGGCGCCCTGGCCGCCGTTGCCCCAGACACCGGTCATCGAGGAGAAGAGCACGAAGGCGTCCAGGTCCTCGCGGTCCCGGGTCAGCTCGTGCAGATGGAGCGCCGCGTCCGCCTTGGGGCGCAGTACGCTGTCGAGGCGTTCGGGTGTGAGCGAGTCGATCAGGCCGTCGTCCAGTACGCCCGCCGTGTGCACCACGGCGTTCACGGTGTGCCGGGCGAACAGTTCGGCGAGGGCGTCGCGGTCGGCGGCATCGCACGCGGCGACCGTGACCCGAGCGCCCAACTCCTCCAGTTCCGAGGTGAGTTCGGCGGCGCCGGGGGCCTCGGGTCCTCGGCGGCTGATCAGCACCAGGTGCTCGGCCCCGGCACCGGCGAGCCAGCGGGCCACATGCCCGCCCAGCGCGCCCGTGCCACCGGTCACGAGCACGGTGCCGCGCGGCGACCAGGCCGTGTCCGCCGGTGCCGCGCTCCGCGGCGCGCGCACGAGGCGTCGTACCGACACACCGGAGGGGCGCACGGCGAGCTGGTCCTCGTCGCTCTGGGCCAGCAGGCCGGCCAGGCACGCCAGCGCGCGGGGGTCCGGTTCGGCGGGCAGGTCGACGAGACCGCCCCAGCGCTGCGGCTGTTCCAGAGCGACGATTCTGCCCAGGCCCCAGAGCCGTGCGGCGGCGGGGTCGGTCAGCGGGTCAGTCGGGCCGGTCGACACCGCGCCGCTGGTCAGGCTCCACAGCGGGGCCTCGATCCCGGCGTCCCCGAGGGCCTGGACGAGCAGCACGAGCCGGTGGAGGGCGTCCGTCCCCGCGTCCGCCGGTGCCGCGTCCGCCAGTGCCGGTGCCGGTGCCGCCGCGAACAGGACGCCGTCGGCCCGCTCGCACTCGGCCTCGGCCAGGGCTCGGGCGAGCGCCTCGCGGTCGGTGTCCTCGGCCATGGTGAACGGTACGAGTGTCACGCCGAGTTCCGTGAGCCCCGCGCGCACCGCCTCGGTCCACGCGGTCTCCTCCTCGACCACGTACAGCCAGGTCCCCCGTGAAGCGGCTCCGACCGGGTCGGCGAGCGGCTGCCAGGTGATCCGGTAGCGCCAGCCGTCGGCGGCGGACCGCTCGCGCCGCTGCCGTCGCCAGGCGGACAACTTGGGGGCGACCACGTCCAGTTCGGTGGGCTCCAGTCCCAGGAGCGCTCCGAGCGACGCCGGGTCCCCGCTCTCGACGGAGTCCCAGAACTCGGCGTCCGACGCCTCCGGGAGGCCAGCGGTCGCCGTCCGGGGTACGTCGAGCCAGTAGCGCTCGCGCTGGAAGGCGTAGGTGGGCAGGTCGACGCGCCGGGCGTCCGGGAAGAAGGCACGCCAGTCAACTGCGGTACCGCTGGTGTGCAGTTCGGCGAGCGCGGCGACGACGGCCCGCGGTTCGGGGCGGTCGCCGCGCAGTACGGGGACGGTGACGATGTCGTCCGCACAGCCCTGCGCCATGCCACTGAGGACACCACCGGGACCGATCTCCACGAACGTCCCGACACCCAGCTCGTGCAAAGTCCGCACACCGTCCGCGAAACGAACCGCCTCGCGCACGTGCCGAACCCAATACGCGGCGGTGTACGGCTCGGCCAGCCGACCCGTGAGGTTCGAAACGACCGGAATCCGCGGCTCGTTGAAGACCAACCCGCCGACGACCTCCCCGAACTCCTCCAACATCGGATCCATCAACGGTGAATGGAACGCGTGACTGACCTTCAACCGGGACGTCTTACGCCCCTGGCCGGCGAATAGCTCCGCGACCGCCAGGACCACGTCCTCAACACCGGAAATCACCACCGACCGGGGACCGTTGATCGCCGCGATACCTACCCCATCGGTCAGATGCGGCAACACCTCGTCCTCGGTGGCCTGCACGGCAAACATCGCACCGCCACCCGGCAACGCCTGCATCAGCCGCGCACGCGCCGACACCAACCGCGCCGCATCCTCAAGCGACAACACACCCGCAACATGAGCAGCCGCGATCTCCCCCACCGAATGACCGGCGACGTAATCCGGCCGCACACCCCACGACTCCAGGAGCCGGAACAACGCCACCTCGACCGCGAACAACGCCGGCTGCGTCACGCCCGTCTGATGCAGTGTCTCCGCCTCGACATCGACCTCGATGTCGAGGAGCGCGCACACCTCGTCGTACGCCGTGGCGAACACCGGGTAGGACGCGTACAGTTCGCGGCCCATCCCCAGCCGCTGGGACCCCTGGCCCGAGAACAGGAACGCGACCTTGCCGCCGACGGCACCGCCCACCGGAGCGGCGCCGGAGACGATCGTCTCCAACCCATGGCGGAATTCCCCGAGTTCCATCCCCACGACCGTCGCACGGCGCTCCAGCACCGCGCGGGACGTCGCCAGGGAGAATGCCACGTCCTCCGGGCGGACGCCCGCGCCTTCGTCGTCCAGGTAGGACAGCAGCCGGGCCGCCTGCTCCCGGAGCGCCATGTCGTTCTTACCCGACAGCAGCCACGGCACGACCGCGCCCGAGCCCGGAGCCGGGGACTCCTCGGGCGTGCCGGGGGCCTGCTCGACGATGAGGTGCGCGTTGGTGCCGCTGATGCCGAAGGAGGACACCGCCGCCCGGCGCGGCGGGCCGCCCGCGGGCCACTCCACCGCCTCGGTCAGCAGGCGTACATCGCTCGCCGACCAGTCCACGTGCGGGGTCGGCTCGTCCACGTGCAGCGTTTGCGGCAGGAGGCCGTGGCGCATCGCCATGACCATCTTGATCACACCGGCCACACCGGCGGCGGCCTGGGTGTGACCGATGTTCGACTTGAGCGAGCCGAGCCACAACGGCCGTTCCTGCGACCGTTCTTGGCCGTAGGTGGCGATGAGGGCTTCCGCCTCGATCGGGTCGCCGAGTTTCGTCCCCGTACCGTGCGCCTCCACCGCGTCGACATCGGCGGGCGTGAGTCCGGCGGCCGCCAGGGCCTGGCGGATGACGCGCTGCTGGGAAGGGCCGTTGGGTGCCGTGAGTCCGTTGGACGCGCCGTCCTGGTTGACGGCGCTGCCCCGGATGACGGCGAGCACCTGGTGGCCGTTGCGCCGGGCGTCGGAGAGCCGTTCCACCAGGAGCATGCCGACGCCCTCGGCCCAGCCCGTGCCGTCCGCGCCGGCCGCGAACGCCTTGCACCGGCCGTCCGCCGACAGGCCGCCCTGGCGGCTGAACTCCACGAACATGCCGGGTGTGGACATCACCGTGACGCCACCGGCCAGGGCCATCGTGCACTCGCCGCCGCGCAGTGACTGGACGGCCAGGTGCAGGGCGACCAGGGACGAGGAGCAGGCCGTGTCCACCGTGACGGCGGGGCCTTCGAGGCCGAAGGAGTAGGCCACGCGGCCCGAGGCGACACTCGTGGTCGTGCCGGTCAGCAGGTAGCCGCCGGCTTCGTCGACGGGCTCGTGCAGCCGGGGGCCGTAGTCCTGTGCCGTCGCGCCGATGAACACCCCCGCCCGGCTGCCGCGCAGGGTGGCCGGGTCGATACCGGCCCGTTCGATGGCCTCCCAGGCGGTCTCCAGGACCAGCCGCTGCTGGGGGTCGATCGCGGCGGCCTCGCGCGGGCTGATGCCGAAGAAGGCGGCGTCGAAGTCCGCCGCCCCGCGCAGGAAGCCGCCGTACCGTGTCGAGGACTTACCGGGGGTGCCGGGCTCCGGGTCCCAGAGTGCTTCGACGTCCCAGCCGCGGTCCGTAGGGAACCCGGAGACGGCGTCGCCCCCGGAGGCGAGCAGCCGCCACAGGTCCTCGGGGGAGCTGATGCCGCCGGGCAGTCGGCAGCTCATGGCCACGATGGCGATGGGCTCGTCGGGGTCGGCGGCCGTCGTGGGCGTACGGTCCGTCGTGTCCTCGGCGCCCAGGGAGCGGGTGGCGAGGTGGCGGGCGAGTGCGGCCGGGGTGGGGTGGTCGAACAGCAGTCCGCTGGGCAGGCGCAGGCCGGTGGCGGCGTCGAGCTGATTGCGCAGTTCCACCGAGCTGAGCGAGTCGAAGCCGAGGTCCTTGAAGGTCCACTCGCTCTCGACCTGGCGGGCCTCGGCGTGGCCGAGAACGGCGGCGACATGGGCGCGGACCAGGTCGAGCGCGGCCTCTTCGCGTGCGGACTCGGGCAGTTCGGCGAGCCGCCGGCCGAGGGCGCCGAGCGGCGCGGTGTCGGTTTCGGCAACGGCGTCGGGCTGCGGGTCTGCCGGGGCCTGACCGGTGGTGGGCGGGGTGGTGGCGAGGGCGGTGGTGGCGCCGTCCAGCCAGTACCGCTGCCGTTCGAACGCGTAGGTGGGGAGCGCGACCTTGCGGTGTGTGCCTCGTCCGCCGCCGAACAGGGCGTCCCAGTCCGGCTCCAGGCCGTTGACGTGCAGTGCGGCGACGGCCGTCAGCAGGGCGGAGGTCTCGGGGCGGCGGGCGCGCAGGGCGGGGACGAACAGGGACTCGCCGTCGGCCCCCGCACGGGCCATGGAGGTGAGGACGCCACCGGGGCCGAGTTCGAGATAGGTGCGCACGCCCTGCTCGTCGAGGCGGGCGACGCCGTCGGCGAAGCGGACCGCCTCGCGCACATGGCGGACCCAGTAAGCGGCATCGCACCCCTCGTACGCCGGGAGCTTCGCGGCGAGTCGGCCCGTCACGTTGGACACGATCGGGATGCGCGGGGCGTGGAAGGTCAGGCTCTCGGCCACCTCGCGGAACTCCGCCAGCATGGGTTCCATGTGCGGGGAGTGGAAGGCGTGGCTGACCCGCAGTCGGCTGGTCTTGCGGCCGAGGGCGGCGAAGGCGTCGGCGATCCCGGTGGCGAGGTCCTCGTCGCCGGAGACGACGACGGAGTCCGGGCCGTTCAGCGCGGCGATGCTGACGCGGTCGGTGTGCGCGCCGATGCGGTCGCGGACCTCGTCCTCGGTGGCCTGGACGGCGATCATGGCGCCACCGGCGGGCAGCGCCTGCATCAGACGGCCGCGTGCGGCCACGAGGGTGCAGGCGTCGGCGAGCGAGAGGACACCGGCCACGTGGGCGGCGGCGAGTTCGCCGATGGAGTGGCCCATGAGCACGTCGGGGGTGATGCCCCAGCTCTCCAGCGCCCGGAACAGGGCGACTTCGAGGGCGAACAGCGAGGTCTGGGTGTAGAGGGTGCGGTCGAGTTCCGCCGCCTCCTCGGTGCCTTCGGCGGCGAACATCACCTCGCGCAGCGGCCTCGGCAGCAGGGGGTCGAGGTGAGCGCACACGTCGTCCAGCGCGGTGGCGAACGCCGGTACGGTCGCGGCCAGTTCGCGGCCCATGCCGGCACGCTGGCTGCCCTGGCCCGAGAAGAGGAAGGCGAGTTCGCCGCGGGGTGCCGTACGGCCCGTGGTCAGGGCCGCGTCGACGCCGTCGGTGGACAGCGCGCGCAGAGCGCGCAGGAAGTCCTCGCGGCTCTCGCCGACGACGACGGCCCGGTGTTCGAAGGCGGTACGGCCGATGGCCAGCGACCGGCCGACGTCGGGCAGGGCGAGCGCGGGGTGCGCCTCGGTGTGGGCCAGCAGGGCGGCGGCCTGGCCGCGCAGCGCGGACGCGGTCCTGGCGGACAGCGGCCAGCAGGTCGCGGCCGTACGGGTACCGGATCCATCGATGCCCGGCTTTCCCGTGCCCGGTACTTCCGTGCCCGGTACTCCCGTGCCCGCTTTCGCGCCCGCGCCTCCCGTACTGTCCTCCGCGTCCGGGTCCGCCGTCTCCCGGTGTTCCGCCAGCACGATGTGGCAGTTGGTGCCGCCCATGCCGAACGAGCTGACCCCGGCGAGCAGCGGGCGGCCCTCCTCGGCGGCCCAGGCGCTGTGCTCGGTCTGCACGCGCAGGTTCAGCCGGTCCAGCGGGATCGCCGGGTTCGGTGTCTCGAAGTTGAGGCTGGCGGGCAGTTCGCGGTGGTGCAGCGCGAGGGCCGTCTTGAGCAGGCCGGTGATGCCGGCGGCGCCCTCCAGGTGGCCGACGTTGGTCTTGGCCGAGCCGACCCGCAGCGGGTTGCCGGGGGCGCGACCCGTGCCCAGCACCGCGCCGAGCGCGGCCGCCTCGACGGGGTCGCCGACCTTGGTGCCGGTGCCGTGCAACTCGACGTAGCCGATGTGCGCGGGGTCGACACCGGCGCGCTCGCAGGCGAGCCCGAGCACCTGTTCCTGTCCGGAGCGCAGGGGCACGGTCAGCCCGTCGCCGCCGCCGTCGTTGTTGACGGCACTGCCGCGGATCACGCAGTAGACGGGGTCGCCGTCCGCGACGGCACGGGCGAGGGGTTTGAGGACGACGATGCCGCCGCCCTCGCCGCGGACGTAGCCGTTGGCGCGGGCGTCGAAGGTGAAGCAGCGGCCGTCGGGTGACAGTCCGCCGAACTTGGCGGCGCCCAGGGTGCTTTCGGGCACGAGGTTGAGACTGACGCCACCGGCGAGGGCGACCGTCGACTCGCCCTTGCGCAGGCTCTCGCAGGCCAGGTGGACCGAGACCAGGGACGAGGACTGGCCGGAGTCCACGGTCAGGCTGGGGCCGTGCAGACCGAGGAAGTACGAGACCCGGTTGGCGATGATGCTGCGG
The DNA here is from genome assembly GCF_002154555.1 of Streptomyces murinus. Classification (GTDB taxonomy): domain Bacteria; phylum Actinomycetota; class Actinomycetes; order Streptomycetales; family Streptomycetaceae; genus Streptomyces; species Streptomyces murinus. Next base: position 6,747 of record NZ_MUNF01000001.1, on the reverse strand, counting down.
TGCAGACCGGTGACGGTGTGCGGGGAGATGGCCGTCAGCCCGGAGCGGTGGTGCAGGGTCGCGTAGTCGTCCCAGATGGCGCCGACGAACACCCCGGTACGGGTGGAGCGCAGTGTCCCGGGACGTACGTGCGCGTCCTCCAGCGCCTCCCAGGCCAGCTCAAGGACGAGCCGCTGCTGCGGGTCCATCGCGGCGGCCTCCTTGGGGGAGAGCCCGAAGAACCCGGCGTCGAAGTGGCCGACACGGTCGAGGAACCCGCCCCGGCGGATGTCGGTCCGCCCGGGCTCGGACGGGTCGGCGTCGGCCACCGCGGCCCCGTCCCACCGGTCCGGGGGTACGTCGGTGATCGCGTCCGTGCCCTCGCTGAGCAGCCGCCAGAAGGCCCCCGGGTCGGCGGCGCCCGGCAACCGGCATGCCAGACCGATGACGGCGATGTCACCGGCCGAGTCCGCCGAAGCCGAACCGGCCCGATTCCCCGTCCCGTTGCGCTCGGACTCGACCATTTGCACTCCACCCGCCCACACAGAGAACGAAAAGGCACCGCACCATGGCGGCCACGGCACAGGCGATCGGTGCGACCGAGGCGGCAACGGGTTGCGGTGTGGCCCCAGTTTCGGTCCCGCGGCAGCGCCCCGCCGCTGTGGCGGATCAGTTTTAGGGGAATCCCCAAGGGTGGAATCCCGGCGGCCGGAAATCTCTAAGGAGAACCCTAGGGGCGGTCATGAGACAACTGCACGTCATACAGCCTTCCCCAGTTCTCCTCCGATGACGAGGTCCGAGGATTTTCATGGTGCATTCGCAAGCTGCCGAGAATCCCTCGGCCCAGCCTTTTCCCACGGCGCGCCCCGCGGGTTGTCCTTTCGACCCGCCCGCTCCCTTCGCGCGAGCACGCGCCGAATGCCCGATCACCCCGCTGCGCTACCCCGACGGGCACATCGGGCAGCTGGTCACCGGTCTGGAGACCGCGCGGTCCGTGCTGGCGGACACCCGGTTCAGTTCGCTGCCCGCCGGGAAGCGCTCGCCGGTGAAGGTGCCCGGCTCGGAGCTGAGCACGGACGCGCTGCCCGCGGGGATGTTCGTCAATATGGACCCGCCCGAGCACACCCGCTACCGCCGGCTGCTGAGCAAGCACTTCACCATCCGGCGGGTACGCGAACTCCGGCCGCGCATCCAGGAATTGACGGACCGTCTGCTGGACGAGATGGCGAGCACCAGCGGTCCCGTGGACCTCGTCCAGGCCTTCGCCAAGCCCCTGCCCACACTGGTCACCTCGGAACTGCTCGGCCTGCCGGAGGCGGACCGCGCGGAGTTCGGACGCCATGTCGACGTGCTCTTCAGCCTCTCCACCACCGGGGAGGAGATGCAGCAGTCGATGGCGATCCTCGGCGGCATGCTCCACGCCCTGATCGCGGCCGCGCGCAAGGACGCGGGCCCGGACATCCTGGGCAGGCTCACCGTGGAGACGGACCTGACCGACGAGGAGCTGCTCGGGATCACGATCGTCCTGCTCATCGCCGGTCTGGAGACCACCACCAACATGCTGGCGCTGGGCACCTATGCCCTGCTGCGCCACCCCGAGCAACTGGCCGCGCTGCGCGCCGACTGGTCGCTGATGGACGACGCCGTCGAGGAACTGCTGCGCTACCTCAGCGTGGTGCAGATCGGACCGATCCGCGTGGCCGCCGAGGACTTCGAGTTCGAGGGGCGGTCGATCCGCGCGGGCCAGGTCGTCACGGTGTCGCTGCCCGCGGCCAACCGTGACCCGCTGGGCTTCGAGGACCCCGACACCTTCGACATCCGCCGCGGTCCGTCCCGGCACATGGCCTTCGGCAACGGCCCCCACCAGTGCATGGGGCACCACCTGGCCCGGCTCGAACTCGCCATCGGCTACGAGTCGTTGCTGCGCCGCTTCCCCCGCCTGGAACTTGCCGTGCCGCCCCAGGAGATCGGCACCCGGGAGATGATGGTGACGTACGGCGTCCTCGAACTGCCGGTGCGCTGGTGAGGGGTGGCCCGGTGACCCGGATCGAGATCGAGATGGACCTCTGCTGCGGCGCGGGAGCCTGCGTCCTCGCCGCCCCGGCGGTCTTCGACCAGAACGACGACGACGGTACGGTGATCCTCCTCGACGCCACTCCCCCGGCCGACCAGCGGGAGGCGGCACAGGAGGCGGCCGCGCGGTGTCCGACGTCGGCGATCAGGGTCGTATGACCACATGGCCGATGACCACGTGGCCGAGCCGTCGACGGACGACTCGCCCGTCGGCGGCACCGGGCTGACGGCGCGTCGCCGGAGCGCACACGGTCGCGTTGCCTGCGGTTCCGCTCGGTGGCGGCACTTCCCTCCCCCGCACCGACGGTGCCTGTCCCCGGCTCCCGCTCTGCCGTAACCGGTCCGGCTCGTAATGGATTTGACGGCCCGTGCCCCTTGCCGGTAGTCGTCGACGCGGACAGCACCGAGGCATCGGTCACGGCGTGAGGCGCCGGCTGCCATACGGGGGAGGGCATCATGCACGCTTGGGGCTGGATACTTCTGCTCGCTCTGGTCGCCGCGGCCGCGGTCGGCAGACAGCTCTACCGGTATCCGGGCGGCTGGAAGTTCGCCTTCGCCTCGGAGTACGGCGCCGCGCGCCGTGATCTCGACCGTGCACGCAGTGCCGTGAGCGGCCTGGAGCGTACCGCGCGCAAGGAGCTGGCCGGTGCGCGCGGTGCCGTCGAAGCCGCTGCCACCGCCCACCGGCGCCGGGTGCGTGACGCCGAGGAGCACCTCGCCCGCCTGAGCGATCCCGGCCGCGGGGTCTACCGCGCCGAACTCGGCGGCCTGTGCCTCTACGAACACGTCCTCGCCGTCTCGACCGACGACTTCAGCGGAGATCTGCCCCTGCACGAGATCGCCGTCCGCTCCGATCACACGAGGACGGCCGGCCACCTCTACCTGGTCGGTCCGAACGGACGCCAGCATCTGGTGACCTATGCCACGGCCGACATCGCGGAGGAGTATGTCCGCAAGTTCGTCGTCGACATCCACAACGCCATCGCCGCCGCCAAGTCGTTCCAACGGGACCGGCCCGCCCAGCTCCGGCAGGCAAAGGCCGATCTGCACCGGGCTATGAACGACACTTCCGCGCAAGAGAACGCCCGGCTGCGCCTCGAACAGGTCACCGCCCGGCAGGGCAGTGACCCTCGCATCCCCGCGGCACGCCAGGGCCTCGCCGCCGCTCACGACCGCTGGCAGGAACTCACCGGGCACCGCCCCTCCTGACCGACCACCGCGGACTCCCTGCCTGTCAGTGGCCCGTGCCCGGCGTGGACGGGCGAGAGTCGATATCCGTCCTGGTGGCGGACCACATGACCGGCCGTGGGCGGCGCGAAATGGGTGCCCAGGACGAGGGTGTCCGAGTCGGCGAGGGAGGCGAGCAGTGTCCGGCGCGAGGTCTCGGACCGGCGCGGGTCGATGTCGACACAGGCGCCGATGGCGGGGTGGGCGAACTGGACCGGGTGGTGGATGCAGTCACCGGTGATCAGAGCCGTCCGGCCTTGGCTGGTCAGCTCGACGGCCACGTGTCCCGGGGTGTGTCCAGGGGTGGGCAGCAGGCGCAGGCCCGGGACGATGTCGGCGCCCCCGGCGGGGACATCGACGAGGTCGAGCAGCCCTGCCTCCTCCACCGGGATCACGGAGTCCCGGAACATCTGCGCGCGTGCCTCCTCCATGTCGTACCCGGCCCAGAACTCCCGCTCGACGCGTGAGGTCAGATAGCGGGCGTTCGGGAAGGTCGGCACCCAACGGCCGTCCGTCTTCCGTGTGTTCCAGCCGACGTGGTCGGCGTGCAGGTGGGTGAGGATCACCAGGTCGACCGAGTCCGGGGGAAATCCGGCGGCGGTGAGCTCGCGCAGGTAGTCGGTGTCCAGGTCGTGCCAGGCGGGGTTGGCCCGTTCCTTGCCGTTGCCGATGCCGGTGTCGACCAGGATGCGCCGGCTGCCGAGGGTGAACGCGAAGCTGTGGCTGTCCAGGCGCAGGATGCCCTCGTCGTCGGCGAAGTGGGGGCGCAGCCAGTCCTGCGCGGCGACGAGGTCCGGGGTGGCGTCGGGCAGCAGCCAGGGTCCGGTCGCGGGCGGCAGAAGGACCTCGTCGATGCGGTGGACGGTGACGTCGCCCAGGGTCCAGGAGGGGGCGGAGGTCGGGGTGGGGGTCGGCTGAGTACTCATGATCCTTCTGTCCTTCGGGGACGACTGCGGCACGGCGAGTCAGTTTCTAAAAGCTATGGGTTTGCTTTAAGGCAAGGTAGCCCCTACGGTGAGCTAACGCAAACGGTTAGCTTTTAGCACTGAGGGGTGCTCTGGGCCACTTCAGCCCGAGGACCCCGGAAACGGAAAACCCATGCCCGACACAGCACTCACCCCGCCAGAGGCGGCCCGCTGGGCCGCCCGTGCCGGGCTTCCGCTGCCCGCCGACCGCCATGCCGCGGTCGCGGCCACCGCCGACCACATCCACTCGGTGGTCTCGATCCTGCGCGAGCTGGACTTCGGCGAGACCGTGCCCGCCGCCGCCTATCGAGCGGGACAGGAGGCGCACGATGCGACCGTATGAACTGCCCCTGACCGCGGCCGCCGAAGCGATCCGGACCCGGCAGCTGTCCCCCGTCGAGCTGGCCGACTCGGTCCTGGAGCGCATCGCGCACAGGGAGCCGCAGCTTCAGGCCTACGTCACCGTCGCCGCCGAGCGCGCCCGCGAGGCCGCCCGTGCAGCGGAACGCGACATCGTGGCCGGCCGCTATCGCGGCCCGTTGCACGGCATCCCCGTGGGCGTCAAAGATCTGATCGACGTCGCGGGTACGGCGACCAGCGCCGGCTCCCGGGTCCGCGCCGATCACCGCGCGCAGGGCGACAGCACGGTCGCCGCGCGCCTGGCGGCGGCCGGTGCGGTCCTGCTGGGCAAGACGCAGACGCACGAGTTCGCCTACGGCCTGACCACCCCGGGGACCCACAACGCCTGGGACACCGGCCGGGTCGCCGGCGGCTCCAGCGGCGGATCCGCGGTCGCCGTCGCCGCCGGCACGGCGACCTTCGCCCTGGGCACCGACACCGGCGGCTCCATCAGGGTGCCCTCCGCGCTCAACGGGGTGGTCGGCCTCAAGCCGACGTACGGCCTTCTCCCACGGCACGGCGTCACGTCCCTGTCCTGGTCGCTGGACCACGTCGGCCCGATCACCCGCACCGTCGAGGACGCGGCCCTGGTCCTGACCGCCCTGGCCGAGCACGACCCCCGCGACCCCGCCTCCCTGCCCACACCCGCCACGGACTACCGGCCGGACGCGGGCACGGATCTGACGGGGCTGCGGGTCGGCGTGCCGCGCAACTACTACTTCGACCACGTCGATCCCGAGGTCGAAGCCGCTGTCCGGCACGCCGTCGGCCAGCTCCAGGCCCTCGGCGCACGCCTCGTCGAGGTCGAGATCCCCATGACCCGCTACATCCAGGCCACCCACTGGGGTCTGATGGTGCCCGAGGCCACCGCCTACCACGAGGCCACCTTGCGTACGGTCCCCGAGCTCTACCAGGCCGATGTCCGGATCCTGCTCGAAGCCGGCGAGCTGATGACCGCCGGGGACTATCTGCGCGCTCAGCGTTCCCGCACCCTCATGCGGCAGGAGTGGGCCCGTATGTTGCGGGAGGTCGACCTCATCGCCGCCCCCACCGTCCCGGCGACCGCCGTCAGGGCCGGTCAGGAGACCATCACCTGGGCCGACGGCACCGTCGAGGGCGTCTCCGACGCCTATGTGCGTCTGTCGTCCCCGGCCAACATCACCGGGATCCCGTCCCTGTCCGTACCGGTCGGCCAGGATGCCGCGGGGCTGCCGATCGGCATGCAGTTGCTCGGGCGACCGCTCCAGGAGAGCGTGCTCCTGCGGGCCGGCCACGCCTACGAGCGGACCCAGTCGGCCCGGGAGCTCGCGCGGGTCGCGTGATCAAGGAAGGACGTGGCCGTGCGGGCGCTTCCGGGGAAGCGCCCGCGCAGGGGGCGGTGCCGACCGCCTGCCCTTCGCCCCGGTGCGGGCGGCTCACTGAAGCAACTATTTCGCTTTAAAGTAGGTGTCATGAGCAGGCAGATGGTTCGCCCCGGGGGACGCAGCGCCCGGGTCCAGGCATCGGTGCATACGGCCGTGCGTGAACTCGCCTCGGAGGTGGGCCGCGACGCCCTGACGGTGCCGATGATCGCCCAGCGTGCGGGCGTGACACCCTCGACGATCTACCGCCGCTGGGGCGATCTCCAGGAGCTGCTGTCGGATGTGGCGGTCGAACGGCTGCGGCCCGAGACCGCGCCCGGGGATCACGGCGCCCTGTCCTCCGATCTCACGGCCTGGGCCGAGCAGTTCCTCGACGAGATGTCCTCCCCCGCCGGCCGCGCCTACATCCGCGACGCTCTCCTCGGCGACCCGGACGGCGGCAACGCCGGCCAGTGCTCCGCCTACGCCGCGGAGCAGATCGACGTCATCCTCACCCGCGCGTCCGAACGCGGGGAGAAGGGGCCTGACATCGAGGCGGTCCTCGACCATGTCGTCGCCCCGCTGATGTACCGCATCCTCTTCCGCCCGGACGGACTCGACGCCGCCTACGCGCGTCGGCTCGTGACAGCGGTCCTCGACCCGGCCGGTCGATGACCGCCGGGCGCCCGAAGTCACCGCGGCCGGGTTCTCCTCCAGGCGCGTGACCTCGGGCAACGGAGTCGACGGCTGCTAGGGCCTGTCTG